>CAZPTI010000210.1:0-8609 GCA_964588925.1 uncultured Anaerolineales bacterium
TGTTTGCGGCCGAGATGCCGCCGTGCGACATCGAGACCCTCAAAGCCCGACTGTATGACGAGCACGGGGTCGAAGTCCCGGCAATCCGGTGGGGCGGACGGGTCTTCCTGCGCGTGTCGTTCCAGGCGTACAACGACCGGGCGGATGCGGATGCCCTGCTGCGCGGGCTGGAAGCGCTCTTGCCGCAGGTGAGCCATGCCCTCGCGCGATGAACTGATTGCCGCCAAAGCCGAGGTCCAGGCGCGGTTAAGCCGCGCCCGCCGCGAACTGGAGGCCGCGCGGGCGCGGCTGGAAGGCGCGACGGGCGTGCGCCGCCGCCTCCTCGCCCGGCGCGTCAGCGCGCTCGAAGCCACGGTTGACCGGCTGATGGGCGAGGAGATGCGTCTCCGGCTGGAAATCGACCGCTCCCCGCGATAGAACTTTTCTGCCACAGAAGAGGTTCGTAGTAGGCGCTTCAGCGCCGGGCGCTAAAGCGCCTACTACGAACCTCTCTTTGCGCAATGGAATTTACCTCCTCTCTTCGTTTAATTATTGCTCAAGCGCGTCACAAAGTAGTACAATCCAGGTTGATCAATAGTTGTCCGTAAGAAGCGCGTAAGGAACGGTCCATGCCCGAACTGGCCTATCTGAACTTCGACCTCGAAATCGAGAAGGCGGACGGGGGCTATCGCAGCCATGTGATCGGCTCGCCGGCCGGGGAGGCGCGGGCGCGGCTGGGGCCGGTGGACGCGCTGCCGCCGGAGGGGGGCGAGGCGACCGGCGCGGCCCTGTTCGATGCCGTGTTTCGGGAGGACGTGCTGAGTTGCTTCCGGCGCAGCCTGGACATGGCGACGGCGGCCGGGAAGGGGTTGCGCATCCGGCTGCGGCTTGCGGAGACGCCCGAACTGGCCGACCTGCCGTGGGAGTCGCTGCGCGACCGGGGGCGCGGCGTGTATCTGGCGCTCTCGCGTGAGACGCCGCTGGTTCGTTACCTCGACCTGCCCGAACCGGCGGACACGCTGCGGCCCGAAATCCGGCTGCGGGTGCTGGCCGTCATCGCCAGCCCGTCCGACTACCCTCCGTTGGACGTGGAGCGCGAGTACAACAACCTTAAGACCGCGCTTGCTGACCTGGAAGCGCGTAAGGTCGTCACCGTCGACCGGCTCGAACCGGCCACGGTGGACGCGTTGCAGCAGCAGTTGCTCCGCCACGAGTACCATATTTTGCACTTCCTCGGCCACGGCGCATTTGACGCGGAGGCGGGCGACAGCGTGCTCCTGCTCAACGGGCCGAACGGCCGTGGGGAGGCGGTCAGCGGGGAGACGTTCGCGACGTTGTTCGGCGACCAGCGCTCGCTGCGGCTGGCGCTGCTCAACGCGTGCGAGGGCGCAACATCGGGCGAGTCCGACCCGTACTCCGGCGTTGCGCAGCGGCTCGTGCGCGGGGGCGTGCCCGCGGTGATCGCCATGCGCTCGGCCATTTCGGACAAGGCGGCGATTGCGCTGGCGCGCAGCTTCTACGGCGCGCTGGCCGCGGGCGCGGCGGTCGATGCGGCGATGGCCGAGGCGCGGAAGACGCTTTATTCGGGCGGGTTCGAGGGGGAGTGGGCGACCGCGGTGCTGTACATGCGCGCGGCCGACGGGCAGTTGTGGCGGCCCGACCCCGCGGCGCGGCAGCGGCGCGTCAAGATGGCGCTGGCCGCCGCGGGCGCGTTGCTCGCAGTCGCGCTCCTGGCGCTGCTCATCTGGTCGCAGATCGGCCCAACGCGGATGGACCCGGCCAACACGATGAACATCGCGCTGCTCGACCCGGCGACTGATGGGCGCAACGCGGCGCTGATACGCGGCTGGATGGCCGACGCGCTCAACGAGGATGGCCGCGGCCAGCCCGCGGAGCGCGTCGCGATATGGCACGACGGGCTGAGCCGGGGGCAGAAGCGGGACCGTCTGCCGCAACTCGACGCAAACGACCCGCAGCAGCGCGAGGCGCAGGCGCGCCGGCTGGCGGAGCGCATCGGCGCGGATGTGGTGATTTCGGCGCGAGTCGAGACCGACGCCGCGGGCAAGCGGCAGCTTCAGCCGGAGTTCTATCTGTTTTCGCGGCTGGCGCCGGAGGCGGGCGAGAGCATCGGGCGCTACACGTTCGGCGCGCCGATCCCGCTGCCCGCGGACCTGGCAAGTGCGGACGCGCTCAGCCGCGACAGCGTCGCCAAGCAACTCGGCGAGCGCGCGAAGTTGCTGCGTCGGCTGCTGCTGGCGCTGCGCGAGGACGTGCTGGGGCGGCACGAGGAGTCGCTGGCGCTGCTGGAGGCGCTCCAGCGCGACCTGGGGGTGAAGAACCTCAGCGACGAAGAGGTGATCGCGAGGGCCGGCAGCCTGTCGGGGCTGGACACCCTCTACTACTTCCTCGGCCGCGAGAAGCTTTTTCTCGGCCGCAACGAGGACGCAGAGGCCGATGCGTGGATCGCGGCGCAGATCAACGGCAACGACCCGCGGCCGTGGATCATCCTCGGTGGCGCGCTGATGCGGCAGAGCGAGGCGGTCGAGCCCCTCGTCGCGCTCCAGCCCGATGGCTTGTTAGCGCGCGCTGAACAGGCCTACGAAGAGGCGGTCCGTTCTTCCGCGGACGGGAGCACGGCGAACGTGGTGGCCCGGCTGGCGCTCGGCAACGCGGCCGTGGCCCGCGGCGCGGCGCTCTACCGCATCGGCGACGCGGACGCGGACGCCCGCGCCGCGCTTGAGCAGGCGGTGGGCGAACTGACGCCCCTGCTGGCGCCGCTGGAGTTGGAGAAGCAGTATCGGATGCTGGCGCAGTGCCGGTCGTATCTCGGCGCGGCGCGGCTCTATGAGGGCAGCCTGGCGCTGCAGGCTGAAGATGACGAAGCCGCGCGGCAGTTGTTCGCGGAGGCGGAAGGTCACTTCGACGCGTGCATCGCGCAGGGGGAGAAGCTGCCGGAAGACGGCACGCTTCAGGAACGAATCATCGGCGGCGTCTGTCAGCCGGCGCGACAGCAGGCTGCGCAGGCGCTGGGTGAGTTGGGAGGTGGGTGATGACGAAGCGAGGTTGGATCGTCGTGGCGGCGGTGGGTTGGATCGCGGTCATGGCCGCATGCGCATCGCAGGCCGCGCCGGTCGCGGCATCTGGATCAGCGGAGGCGGGGCGCGCGCAGGTCACCGCGACCCGGACCCGAACGGTTACGCCGACCGCGTCGCGCGCCGCGCGCGGCACGTCTGCGGTCGGTGTTTCGTGTGTTGTTCTCGCGCCCGAGCTGCTGGTGCGTTCAGGGCCGGGCACGGTGTTCCCCGTGGAGGGGCGGCTGACGCGAAATACGCTCGTGCGGGCGGTGGCGTTTGTCCCCGCGGGCGCGCCGGCGGGGCGGTGGGTTGCCGTCGAGCAGGTGACGCCGGGCAAGCCGACCAGCTTCATCTCCGCGGAGCCGCAGTTTCTGCTCTGTCGCAGCTCGCCTGGCGCGCTGCCCACCGTCACCGTCCCGCCCACGCCACGAGTAACCGCCACGCGCACCCCGCGGCCGACGCCAACGCGCATCGAGCCGCTGGCGCTGGTGCCGGTGGCGGGCGACCTGTCCGCCGCTCCGAACATCCGGGGTCGCGATCCGCGCAACGAGGGCGCGCTGGTGCTGATCCCCGGCCTCGACCAGGCGCGGGCGGATGAGGCGCTGGAGCAGGACGGGATCATCCGCTTTGACGATGCGCTCGTGTTCGCGGTGGACGTGTTCGACGATCAGGTGGGGACGAAGACGGGGGCCGGCATCCGGGACGTACAGTTCGACGTCTACTACTTCGACGAGAACGGCGAGAAGGTGCAGGTCCACCTGCAACGGGAGCGCAACGTTCCCTATTGCGTCTTTGGAGACGCGCGCGGCGTGTGCAGCGTCTGGCGCTTCTCGGAGCACGGCAACCGCTGGCCGAACGGCGAACCGTTAACGCCGGACACGGTCTTCAGCGCGGATATTACGATTACGGCGACGAGCGGGGACGAGGCGTTGTGGCTGTGGAAGTTTCGGATGGATTGAGCGCGTATTAGCAGGGGCGAGGCGTCCTCGCCCCTGCTGTCATCCACTACCGCTTCACATATGGCAGGTACAGGTTGAACCCCTGCCGCGGCTGAACGCCCGCGACGCTCAGACTGAGGCTGCTGCCCGGATCTGACCGTACGACAGAAGAGTTGTCAAGCCTGAACGTAGCTGACGCGCTCCTCGCGCCGGACGTGGCGCGAATCGTGTACAGACCCGCGCCGTTGCTCAGCGCGGTTGTTACGTCAATGACGAAGCTGCCCGAATCGGTCGGCTGCGTGGGCAGTGTCAGGCCCGCAGGCGTGCCGTTGATTGTGAAGGAGATCGTCTCGCCCGGCGTGAAGCGGTGACCGGTCAGGAGGAACTCGCTGCCCGGTTTGCCCGCGCCGTAGTTGAGCGACAGGACCGCGGGCATGGTGGCTTGCGCTTCGACCGGCGAGAGCCGCTGCGTGGGCCGGCCCTGGCCGAGCTGGCCGCTGCCGTCCCAACCAAAGCAGGACACGAGTTGGTTCCCCAACTCCACGCAGGTGTGCGACTGGCCGAGGCTGATCTCGGTTGCGCCGGTTGCGGCGCCCTGAACGATGACCGGCCGCGAGGCGTTCTTGAAGCTCCAGTCGCCCAGCTCGCCGTACGCGGCGCTGCCCCAGCACCTGGTCACGCCGCCGGTGGTAATGGCGCAGGTGTGAGGCCCGCCCGCTGCGATAGACTGAACGCCAGAGAGGTCCACAACGGCGACAGGCGTAAGCTGCTGGGTCGTCGTGCCGTCGCCCAACTGCCCCTTATCGTTGTTGCCCCAGCATCTGGCTGTGCCATCGGTGATTTGCGCACAGGTATGCGCGCCGCCTGCAACAACGGTTTGGGGATTGCTTAGCCCAGTGACATCAACGGCGATGGGCGCCGCGTTCGTCGTGCCGTTGCCGATCTGGCCGCTCCTGTTGTTGCCCCAGCACTTGACGCCACCACTGACCACTGCGCAAGTGTGCGAGCCACCGGCCGCCAGCGAGGTCGCGCCCTGAAGCTCGGATGCCCCGATGATCACAGAAGCAGGCATGGGCACCGACTGTGTACCCGAGCCGTTGCCGACCTGGCCGTCGTCGTTGCGGCCCCAGCACTTCACCCTGGTGTCGGCAGTGAGGATGCAGGTGTGCTCGTAGCCCGCGACGAGGTCGATCGCGACCGCATTGAGGTTCACAACATCGACGGGCGTCAGCTTGTTGACGTTGGTATTGTCGCCCAACTGGGAGTACTGGTTGTTGCCCCAGCACTTCACGCTGCCGTCCAGCATCAGGGCGCAGGTGTGCCCGCCGCCGGCGACGACTTTTTTGACGCTGGAAAGCCCTGGCACGGTAATAGGCGTTGTGCGCGTCGTCCTGGTCCCGTCGCCTAGCTGACCGAGGTAGTTGTTGCCCCAGCACTTAACCGTGCCGTCGGGCATGAGCGCGCAGGTGTGCCCGATGCCGGAAGAGAGGTTGGTGACGTTGCCCAGCCCCGCAACATCCGCGCGAACCGCGCGATAGACGAGCGTCCCGTCGGCAAGCTGTCCGTAGCTGTTGTCGCCCCAGCAGCGCAGGGCGTCGCCCTGCGCTGCCACGCAAACGTGTGTTCCGCCCAGCCCGATGGCGGTCGCGCCGGAGATACCTGGCACTGTGACCGCGTTAGGCCGATTCACCCCCGAACCGTCGCCTACCTGGCCGACCAGGTTGTCGCCCCAGCAAGCGACTGCGCCGGAGTTCAGGCGCGCGCAGGTGGTGCGTCCGCCAGCTTTGATTTCAGCCACGCCCGACAGCCCAACGACTTCTTCTGGAATCTGGTAATACGGCTCAGGGCGGTTGGCGCCGAGTTGCGTGGACTCGTTGTCACCCCAGCAGTAGGCCCGACCGTCGGTCAGCGCCGCGCAGGTGTGCGCATCGCCCGCCGTGACACCCCTGGCGTTGGTGATGTTAACCGTATCGACGGGGACGATCTTGTCCGTCGTCACCTGGCCGTTGCCAAGCTGCCCGCGCAGATTCGCGCCCCAGCACTTCACCGCGCCCGCCGTGGTCAACGCGCAGGTGTGACTCGTTCCCGCGGCGATTTTGTCGACCCCGGTGAGGTTGACCACTTCTGTGGGCGTCGACTTGTCAGTCCGGTTGTTGATGCCAAGCTGCCCCTTTTCATTCAGGCCCCAGCAGCGCACCTTACCGTCACTCATGACCGCGCAGGTATGCTGTCCGCCGGCTGCGATGGCTTTGACCCCTGTCGCGAGACCGCTTACCTGCACCGGCAGCGGGCGGTTGGTGGTTGCGCCGTCGCCGACCTGGCCTTTGCTTGAGTCGCCCCAACACTTCACCGCGCCTGCTGAGGTCAGCGCGCACGTATGCGCGCCGCCTGTGGCGATCTGGACCACATCGGTCAATCCGGGCACCTGCGCGGGCAGGTCGCGGCTGGCTGTCGCGCCTGTGCCAAGCTGGCCCGACGAGTTGAGGCCCCAGCAGCTTACGGTTCTGTCGGTGTTGATGACGCAGGTGTGCGTTGGGCCGCCGCTGATCGCCGTGACCCCGCTGATCGGCGCGTCCGGCGCAGCGGGAGCGGTCGCGCCCGCGGTGGGAGCGACAAGGAGCGCGCTGGCGAGGAGCGCGAGCAGCGCGACGATTCGTACCGAGCGGAAATTCATGCGGAGTTCCTCCTTGAAGTGGGGAAAAATATGGAACTACCAGGGGAGTATAGCATATCCGGCCGAGAAGGGCGGAACGCGAGACCTGACAGGTGCGTCACTGCGTGACGGTCACACCTGTCAGGTCGACGGTCGATGTTATTGAATCTTCACCGGCGCCTTGACCGTGACTTCGCCGGCCTTCTCGAATTTCAGCGTGATCTCGACTTCGCCGCCCTCGGTGAGTGGGGCAGTGAGGCCCATCAGCATGACGTGCTTGCCGCCGGGCTTAAGCTCAAGTTTGCCGCCTGCGGGAACCTCGAACCCGCCCGCGACCGGCCGCATCTTCATCACGCCGTTGTCGTCGATGGTCTCGTGAATCTCAACCATCTTCGCGGCCGGGCTGGACGCGCCGATCAGGCGGTCGGGCGCGCCGGAGTTGTTCGTGATGGTCATGAACGCGCCGCCGTTGCCGCCTTCGGACGGCGAAGGCCGGGCAAACGCGCCGTCAACTGTGATGCCGGGCGCGGCAGCGGGACTCGTGGCGGCTGGCAGGGGGGCGCATCCTGCCGCCAGCAGCAGCAACAGGACGGCCACGATGGTCCAGGTCTTCATCGAATTCTCTCCTTACTTGACCTGTGTCAGCAGATACTCCACGTCTTTCTGTATGTTTTCAATTGGCGATTGGTACGGGTAAGAGGTCACGAGCCTGCCGCGCGGGCCGACCAGATAGGTGCGCGCGGTGTGATCGACCGAGTAGCCCTTGGAGGGGTCCTGCGCGTCATAGTAGACCTTCTCCGCGACGACGCCGTACGCCTGCTTCACCGATTCAAGGTCGATGCTGTTCATGCGCACGCCGATGAAGGTGGGGTCAAACACAGGCAGGAACTCTTTGAGCCGGGCGACTGTGTCTCGTTCCGGGTCGACTGTCACATACACGACCTTGACGTTGTCCGCCTTGTCTTTGATCTGGCTGCGTAACTGGCGCAACTCAGCAAGCGTGGTCGGACAGACATCCGGGCAATTCGTGTAACCGAAGAACAGCAGGACAACGTTGCCTTGCAGCGAATCGAGGCTGAAGTTGGCGCCGTTCTGGTCGAGGCCGTTGATCGGCGGGGCGGCCTGCGGCGGTTCGTAGGGCACGCCGTGGAAGCTGTAGTTGTTGCACCCGGCAAGCAGGAGAACGGCAATCGCGAGGAGCAGAACGACTTTGGGTTTCATGGCTTTTCCTTACAGATAAGTGGCTGCTTTCACGAATGATAGCAGGAGCGGGCGAAAGGTCGGGTTGCTGGCTTACGTTGTGGGTTCAAGCCGGCGGTACGCGCGGTTCCAGTAGACGAGGGGCGGCTGGTCGGGCAGGGGGACGGATGATGCCTGCACCTGGCCGACGTAGATAGTGTGTGTGCCCGCGCGCTCGTGGCAGTAGACGGTGCAGTCCAACCAGGCGAGCGCGTCGGCCAGCACGGGAGCGCCGGTGGCCGCGGTGCGCCAGTCGCCAACCGCGAAACGGTCCTCGGTTTTGACATAAGCGAAGCGATTGGATAGCTCCGCCTGATCCTCGCGCAGGATGTTCACCGCGAACGACGCGGCCTCGGCTTCGAGCAGCTCGTGGGCGTGGTGGCGGGAGTCGATGCAGATGAGGATGAGCGGCGGCTCGGGCGAAACAGACGCGAACGCGGAGACGGTTAGCCCGTGCACCTGGTCGCCCGACTTGATGGTGACGATGGTGACGCCGGCGGGGAAGTGGCGCAGCGCGTCGCGGAAAGCTTCGGAAGTGATGGGCATGCGCAGTCCTCTGGCAGGAACGAAAACGATGAGTGAGTTATAACCGAAAATCCTTTTCGCGGCAAGGAGCTGAGATTGAAGATTGCAGACTTTGGAATCAACAGGATTCTCAGGGTTCTAAGGATTTACAGGGTGCTTCGGGGCCTGCGACGAATCCTGTAAATCCGGCGAATCCTGTAA
>CAZPTI010000211.1:0-8576 GCA_964588925.1 uncultured Anaerolineales bacterium
TGGGGTAGGCCGCCTCGTCGCCCTTGTTCTCCAGCCGCAGCTCGATGGCCGAGCCGGGCTTGATCGTGCCTTCCTTGATGGCCTTCACTGCGTTGAAGATGGAGGTGGGCACGTCCTGCGCCGCGCTCAAGAGCATGTTCTTCGGCGCCTGGTCGTTCACGTTGCCAACCGTACCAACGGCGAACACCTTGTCCGCGCCGTTATCCTTGACAGCCTGCCACACGCCGGTGCCCGCAAGGTTCGCGTTGGCGGTGATGATGTCCGCGCCGCTGCTCATCGCTTGCAGGGCAGCCTCTTTCGCCGCGCCGACATCGTTCTGGTCGTTCAGCGTCACGAGGCTGCACTTGTTGCCGGCGATACTCTCGAAGCCCGCAATGAAGCCCTGCATGGGCAGCTTGGTCGCGGGCATTTCGAGGGTGAAGGCCGCGCACTGCTTCGTCTTGGAGATCTTGCCCGCGGCCATGCCCATCACGTACATCACCTGCACGTAGCCGGGAATCGTGTTGATGCCTGCGAGGTTCGGGCCGGTGCTGCTGCCGTTCACGATGATGTAGTAGGTATTGGGGAACTGCGGCGCAACTTTAGCCGCGGCGTCGTTGTACTGGAAGCCGTGCCCGACGACCGCGTTATAGCCCTGCGCGCCGAAGTCGCTGAAGGCTTTTTCGAAGCCCGCGGGCTCGCCCACCTGGACGTTGGCGATCTGCGCACCCAACTCGGACTCGGCTCGCTTAAGCCCGGCCCAGGCGAGGCCGCTCCACGAATCGGTGATGGGGCTGGGGTGAACCAGGCCGATCTTGAAAGGCTGGGCGGCCGCGGCCGGCGCAGAGGTCGGCGCGGCGGCAGGAGCCGGGGCCGCGGGGGCGCACGCGGAGAGCGTGAGCGCTGCGATGATCACGATAAACACCGTGATCGCGAATCGGGGGTTTCGGGGTGCCATCTTTCCTCCTCTGATTCAACGTATACGCTGTTGTCTGTGAGGGAGCGGGCCCGTGTGCGCGTTGCGTTGCCGAAGACCTCCAGTTTGGGCCAGCGCATCGCGCAGAGAGACACGACAGTGGCGGTGGTGGCGTCTGTGGGGTTGGCAGCTTATGACGCCAGCGTTGCGCATCATAGCAAACTCTGAGACCGCTGTCAACTACCAAGTTTCAAAAAAACACTTCGTAAACTATCGCTTGACAAGCTTGCGCTGGCATGCTAACATGCGCGCGCAATGCGCTGTGGCGCGACTCCAGCCGGAAGCGTTTACGAGCAGGCCGAAGCCCGTCCTGCAACTCATTGGTTCAACTCGTTCCTCAGCCTTTATCGACGGGAAAACCCCACCACCGAACGGTTCGGAGTGTCGTTAACAGGAGGCTCCATGAGTCTGAATCCCGAAACCGCGTTGAAGCTGCACCGCGACATGCTGGCGGTGCGCGCGTTCGAGCTGGGCCTTGAGCGCGAGTTCAAGCGCGGCAACGTGCCCGGCATGCTGCACACCGGCCTCGGGCAGGAGGCGACGCAGGCCGCTGTTGCCGCCCATCTGCGCCACACGGATTGCTTCTTTCCCGACCACCGCTGCCACGGCCTGCTGTTCCTGGCGGGCACGCCCGGCGAGCGCATCATGGCGGAACTATTTGGTAAGGCCACGGGCGTGTGCGGCGGCAAAGGCGGCTCGCTGCACTCGGCCGATCCGGCGGTCGGCAATTTCGGCGACAACGCGGTCGAAGGGTCGATGATGGTGACTGCGCTCGGCGCGGCGCTCGGCTACAGGATGCAGGGCCGCGACAACCTCGCAGCCGTGATGGTGGGTGACGGCACCTCCGGCCGCGGCGAGTGGCACGAGAGCATGAACCTCGCGAGCACCTGGAAAGCGCCGGTCCTCTACTGCTGCGTCAACAACGGCTACGCCATCTCCACGCCGGTCGCGTTCAGCCATGCCACCGGCGACCTATGCGAATTCGCGCGCGCGTACCGCATCCCGGCGATTCAGGTGGACGGCAACGATATTGACGCGGCTTACGCTGCCACTGAAGAGGCCGTCGCGCACATCCGGGCAGGTAACGGGCCGTATTTCGTGGAGTACAAGACCTGGCGCTGGCAGGGGCTGTTCAGCGGCGAATTCCGTCCGGCGGATGAGGTGCGCTACTTCCGGGAGGAGCATGACCCGATCATGCTCTCGCGGGCGCGCTTGCTGGAACGGGGCACCGCCTCTGAAGACGAGCTCGCGCAGCTCAAGGCGGAGGTGGACGCGGAGATCGAGGGCTGGATCGCATTCGCCATGCAAAGCCCGCAGCCGGACCCGGCCAAAGCGACCGCAAACGTCTACGTGGGTTGGGAGGTTGCGTCCCGATGAAGACCATGACCTTCGCGCAGGCGCTCAACAACGCGCTCGATTTGATGATGGCGGAGAACGACAAGGTCTTTCTGCTCGGCGAGGACATTGGTCGCATGGGCGGCGACTTCGGCGTGACGAAGGGGCTGTGGGCGAAGTACGGGGATGACCGGGTGCGCGACACGCCCCTCTCTGAGGCGGCGATTGTCGGCAGCGCGGTCGGCGCGTCGATGGTCGGGATGCGTCCCGTCGCGGAGATCATGTTCGCCGACTTCCTGACCACGTGCTACGACCAGATCGTCAATAATGCGGCCAAGATGCACTATATGTTCGACGGCCAGTTCCGCGCGCCGATTGTCGTGCGCACCGCGGCCGGCGGCGGGTTCGGCGGCGGGCCGCATCACTCGCAGTCGGTGGAAGGGTGGTTCATGAACGTGCCCGGCCTCGTCGTCGTTGCGCCTGCCACCCCGTACGATGCGAAGGGGCTGATGATCGAGAGCATCGAGAACGACAACCCGATCCTTTTCCTTGAACACAAGGCGCTGTACCGGGTTAAGGGCGAGGTACCGGAGGAGAAGTACACGGCGCCGCTGCGCAAGGCCAACGTGGCGCGGGCCGGCTCGGACGTGACGGTGGTGGCGTGCATGCGCATGACGCACGAGGCGCTGGCTGCGGCTAATGAGCTTGCCGCTGAGGGCATTTCGGTCGAAGTGGTGGACCTGCGGACGTTGCGCCCGTGGGACACGGAGACGGTGCTGGCGTCGGTGAGCAAGACCGGCCACGCGGTGGTCGCCAACGAGGCGCCGAAGATGGGCAGCCTGGCGTCGGACGTGAGCGCGGTTATCTCCGAAGAGGCGTTTCGGTCGCTCAAGGCGCCGGTGGCGCGCGTTTGCGGCCTCGACACGCCCATTCCCTTCTCCGTTCCGCTCGAACGGATCGTGCTGCCCAACAAGGACGACATCAAAGCCGCCATCCGCAAAGTCATGGCGTGACGAAGGAGAGGCACCCGATGACCGAAGTAATCATGCCCAAGTGGGGCTTAACGATGGAATACGGCACGGTTGGCGCGTGGCGCAAGGCTGAGGGCGACAGGGTCGCGCAGGGCGAGATCCTTGTCGAAGTCAACACGGATAAGATCACCAACGAGCTGGAGTCGCCGGTTGCCGGCGTCGTCGCCAGGATCCTCGTGCCTGAAGGGGCCGAGGAAGTTCCGGTCGGCACGACGCTTTGCATCATCCGGGAAGCGGCGTGAACTCCGGGGAGAGAGGGAGCTTAGGGACCGTGTTCAACCGACGTTTGCGACGCATCTTTCGCGACGATGGCCGCGCAGTCATCGTCGCGTTCGACCACGGGCTGATTGACGGCCCGATCCCCGGCCTCGAGCGGCCCGCCGAGACGCTTGGCAAGATCGTCGCAGGCGGCGCCGATGCGATCCTTACCAGCTACGGCGTCTCCACGCGCTTTGCGGAGCAACTCGCGTCCGCCGGCCTGATCGTCCGGCTCGACGGCGGGGGGACGAAGCTGGCGAGCGTGGGGCCGTCGGCGCAGTTCTATACGGTGGAGGACGCGCTTCGCATCGGCGCGGACGCGGTGGTCGTGTCGGCGTTCCCCGGCACCCCTCAGGAACGCGACACGCTCCGTACGCTCGCGCGCTTGATTGCCGACGCGCACTTGTGGGGATTACCCGTGCTGGCCGAGTTGCAGCCGGGCGGCTTCGATGCAGGGCCGGCCTTTTTCACCGTGGAGAACATCGCGTTGAGCGCGCGCGTCGCAGCCGAGCTGGGCGCGGACTGGGTGAAGGTTCCATACGCGGCGGACTTCGAGCGCGTCACGCGCGCCTGCTATGTGCCGGTCGTGATGCTCGGCGGCGCGCGGCAGGACAACCCGCGGCTGATGCTGGAGAACATCGACGCGGCGCTGAAGGCGGGCGCGGCGGGCGTCGCGATCGGGCGCAACGTGTTCCAGGCCGACGACCCGCAGCGCATGGCCGCGGCCATTGCCGCGCTCGTCCATGACGGCACGCCCGTCGATGGTGCGCTCGCGCTGCTTAACGGAGCATGAGCATGCGCGACGCGATTCTGGGAATCGACATCGGCACATCGTCGACTAAGGCGATCCTGTACGACGCGGCGGGCGGGGAAGTGGCCTCGGCCAGCTTCGACTATCCGTTTCTGACCCCGCAACCGGGGTGGGTCGAGCAGGACCCGGAACTGGTGTGGCAGGCGCTGCTCAAGGCGCTCTCCGCGATGGCCTTTGCCGCGCGCAATGAACCGGGCTACCGCATTCGCAGCCTGGCCCTCGCGGCGCAGGGCGGCTCAATCATACCCGCTTGCGCGAATGGCGATCCGGTCTATCCGATGATCACCTGGCTCGACACGCGCTGCAACGCGTTGATTAAGCAGTGGTACGCGGACGGCACGGCGGACACAGTTGCGCGGCTCAGCGGCTGGCATCCCTTCCCGGGTCTGCCCCTGCCGAGCATCGCGTGGCTGCTGGCGAACCGCCCGGACGTGCACGCGGCTGCCGCCTGCTACCTCGGCCCGGCCGATTTCCTCATCCGCCGGCTGACCGGCTGCCTTGCGACCGATCTCTCCGCTGCGGCCGAGATGCTGCTGGTGGACATCAACGAAGGGCGCTGGAACGCGGAGCTGTGCGCGCTGGGCGGGGTGAATCCGGCCGCGCAGGCGGCGCTGGGCTGGGCGGGCCGCATCATCGGGCCGATCACCGATGTGGTCGCCGCGCAGACGGGGCTGCCGGCCGGACTTTCGGTTGTCGCAGGCGGCATGGATCAAGTGTGCGCGTCGATGGCGATGGGCAACGTGCGGCCCGGCCGCTACATGCTCTCGACCGGCACTGCGTGGACCATCACCGGCACCACAGAGCGCCCGGATCGCGCGGTCATCCCCTCCGGCCTCAACGTCAGTTTCCATACCGTGACGAACCGCTGGACCGTGACGCAGTACATCGGCGGCTTCGGAGCGATCCTGGACTGGTGGTTGCAGCACGGTTGGCAGTCGCCAGACCCTGCGGCGCAGCTCGAGAAGAAGCAGCTTTACGCGTATCTCGATCAGGCGTTAGCGGCGCGCGCGCCGGGGAGCAACAACCTGCTGTTCCTGCCGTTAAGCGGCCAGGTTCAGGGCCGCGACGGCGTGCCGGCCACGAGCTTTGTGGGGCTGGAACTGGCCCACTCGCGGGCGGACATGAGCAGCGCGATTCTGGAAGGGTGCGCGTTCGAGGTGCGGTGGTTCCTGGAGGACCTGCGCGCGGCGGGGATGGCCGTGGACGAGTTGAGCGTCTCTGGTGGCGCGGCGAGCAGCCCGGTGTGGCCGCAGATGCTGGCCGACGTGGGAAACGCGCCGATTGCGATCGCAAGCTACCCCAGTTGGGCCGCTCTCGGCGCCGCCATCCTGGCCGGGTGGGGCATCGGGATTTATCCGTCCATCGAGGCGGGCATCGCGACGCTGCAACCGCCGGTGCGCCGCATCGAGCCGGACCGGCAGATGGCGTCGTTCTATGCTGAGCGTTTCGGCGTGTACCAGCGCGTCGCGCGGCACCTGACGGGGGCGCAGCACCGGCTGCTCGGATAGCGGCAGAGGCGGCTCCGCCGCTATCCGTAAGCGGCGGACGTTACGACATAACCATGCCGCCGTCGACCTCGATAGCCTGCCCTGTGATGTAGGCCGCGTCGGGGGAGGCGAGGAAGGCGGCGACGCCGGCGATCTCTTCCACGGTCGCGAGCCGGCCCATCGGGCAATCCTTTGCCCGCTGCGCTAACCAATCCTCTGTTGACATGCCGGTGCGTCCGCCGATGACCTGCGCCACATCGACGATCAGGTCGGTGAGGGTGTTGCCGGGGCAGAGCGTGTTCACATTGACGTGATATGGCGCCAGTTCCATCGCCACGCTGCGCGTCAGGCCGATCACGCCCGACTTCGCCGCGCTGTACTGCGCGCTCGCCGGCCACGATGTCTTTCCCGCCATCGACGAGATGTTGATGATCGAGCCGCAGCCCTGCTTCATCATCACGGCCGCCGCGGCCTTGTTGGTGAGAAAGACGCCGGTCAGGTCGACGTCGATGGTGCGCTGCCAGTCGCGCATGGGCACTTCGAGCAGCGGCTGGCTGCTGTAGATGCCCGCGGACGCGACGACGACGTGGAGCGCGCCCCATGCGGCCACAATCGCATCCACCGCGCTCTGCATGCTCTCCGGATCGGTCACGTTGCACCGCAGCGCGAGCGCGGGGCAGCCGCTCAGGCGCTCGCACTCCGCCGCGACGGCCTGCGCCTCGTCCATCGCCAGGTCGAGCACGGCCACGCGCGCGCCCTCCGCAGCGAAGCGCAGGCAGCAGGCTTTGCCGATGCCCTTTGCGCCGCCGGTTACCGCGACAACTTTGTCCTCGAAACGCTTTACCACGTACATGCGTTGCTCCACTGAGAAGGCCAGCATCTTAACCAGCGGCGCCGTGGGGCGCTGTCTGTCTACCGTCGCGCAGCGTTCAGCCCGCGGAAGGGCGGGGCCAGTTGATGTAGGTGAGCGCGGCCGGCTTGCATACTTCGACGCACAACCCGCAGTAGCGACAACGCTCTTCGTCGAGTATCTGAGTAAGGGTCGGCGTCTTTGGTTTTTCGCCGCCGCCCATCTCGCGCGCGTCATAGGGGCATAGCACGACGCACAGGTCGCACTTGGTGCAGAGCATCGGGTTGAAGCCGAACGTGAGCTTGTTCGTATCCTCCACCGGGTGCAGCTTCGGCAGCGCCTTGCCGCGCACCGCGGAGAGGTCCGCGTAGCCGTGGCCGTCCAGCCAGGCGGACAGCTTTTCGGACGTGCGGCCAAACCAATCGAGCCCGCGCAGCAGCGGCCCGGTGCAGACGCCCAGCGCGCTTGCGCCCACCATCGTCACCTCGACCGCGTCCTCGGCCTGGATGATGCCGCCTGTCCCGACAATCGGCACGCCAGGGAAGCGGACGGCCAGCTCGGACACGACCGCTTGCGCCACAGGGCGGATGGCCGCGCCTGACATCCATGCCTTGTTGCCCGCGCCGCCGATGGTCGGCTCGCCCGTCTCGATGTCGATTTGGAGCGTCGGGCCGATGGAGTCGATGGCGGTGAAGCCTGTTGCGCCCGCTTCCAGCGCGGCCTCGGCCGCGGGATACAGGTCATCGCCCCAGTTGAACGTCAGCTTGGCGAGGATCGGGATGCGCGGCGCGGCTGCGCGCACCTCGCGGACGAGGTCCACGATGGTGGCCTTTGTGTACGCCACGCACTCGATCGCGTTCACCGTCCCCGTCCCGGCGACCGGCCCGGCGATGACCGCGCCCTCCGCGGGGGTGTGGCCGATGCTGGCGATAAGCATGCCGGGGTGTCCGGCCATCGCGGGCAGCTCCCGCTCGACCCATTGCTCCCACGGCAGGTCGGCCCACTTTTCCGTGTTAAAGAGGGTGGCGCGCAGGTTGGAGGAGCGCGGGACGACCATGTGCGGCGTCGGGTTGATCGCGGCTTCGAGGCGCAGCGTCTTCGTCACCACGCCGCCTGCGCCCGCGCGGTATGCTTCCCACAGACCTGTCGCATCGTAGGACAGCGGCCCGGACGCCAGAATCCACGGCGACGGCATCTCGACGCCGAAGAGGGTTGTTTGCAGATTTGCCATGTTGTGCACCTCTTTTTCTGGTTCGTAGTAGGCGCCTCGCACGGGCGCTGAAGCGCCTACTACGAACCCGCCGCGCGCCTAAATCTGCCACAGGCGTTGCGCCGCGGCGTGCGCCCTGCCTCGCAGCGCGGCTTCGTCCGCGCCGAGGACGGCGCTGTCGCGCACGCGCCACTGGCCCGCGACCATCACTGCGCGCACGTCGCGGCGGCTGCGATAGAGCAGCAACTGGTCGTACAGGTTCCACGTCTCGACGGGAGTCGGCAGCGTCGAGTCAATCAGTTGCAGGTCGGCCTGCCAGCCCGGGGCCAACCGGCCAACCTTCTCAAGGCCGAGCGCCTGCGCGCCGCCTTCCGTCGCCAGCCGCCACACTACGTTGGCGGGCATGACGCGCGGGTCCTGCCGGTGCGCCTTGTGGATGAGGAACGCGCCGCGCATGACCTCGAACATGTCGGTGATGTAGCCGTCTGAACCGAGGCCGACCGTGACGCCCGCCGCAAGCATGTCGGGCACGGGCGCGATGCCGCCGCCCACCTCACAGTTGGACAGCGGCATGTGCGTCACGCGCACCCCGCGCCGCGCCATGATGTCGATCTCCGCGGGCGTCACCTGCACGCACTG
>CAZPTI010000212.1:0-7502 GCA_964588925.1 uncultured Anaerolineales bacterium
CGGTGCGCTTGCCGTTGCGGGTCTGGAGCATCCAGAGCCGGCCGCGCTCGATGGTGAACTCGACATCCTGCATGTTCTTGTAGTGTTTTTCGAGGATCTCGGTGATGCGCTTGAACTCGGCGTACGCCTCGGGCAGGTCCTTCTCCATGACGGAGACCTTCTCGGGGGTGCGGATGCCGGCCACCACGTCTTCGCCCTGCGCGTTGATCAGGTACTCGCCGTAAACCTCGTTCTCGCCAGTGCTCGGGTTGCGGGTGAAGGCCACGCCGGTGCCCGATGTGTTGCCCATGTTGCCGAAGACCATCGTCACGATGTTGACGGCCGTGCCCAGCGTATCCGGGATGCCCTCGTGGCGGCGGTAATCGACCGCGCGCTTGCCGTTCCAGCTCTTGAAGACGGCCTCGGTCGCCAGGCGGAGCTGCTCGATCGGGTCTTGCGGGAAGTCGAAGCCCTTGTGCTGCCGCACGATGGCCTTGTACTGCCCGGCCAGCTCCTTCAGGTCCTCGGTCTGGAGCTCGGTGTCCAGCCTGGCCCCGCGTTTTTCCTTCATCGCATCCAGCGCATGCTCAAATGCGGTGTCGGGGATGTCCAGAACGACCTTGCCAAAGCCTTCGACCAGGCGGCGGTAGGCATCCCAGGCGAAGCGCGGATTCTCGGTCAGCGCGGCGAGGCCCTCGACAGTTTCGTCGTTCAGGCCGATATTGAGCACGGTGTCCATCATGCCGGGCATCGATTCCTTCGAGCCCGAGCGGCAGGAGACGAGGAGGGGGTTCTTGGGATCGCCAAAGGTCTTGCCGGTCACCTTTTCGGTGGCCTTGAGGGCCTCGAGTTCCTGCTCCCACATGCCCTCGGGGAACTTCCCGCCGTTGGCGAGGTAGGCGTTGCAGGCTTCGGTTGTCACCGTGAAGCCGGGCGGAACGGGCAGGCCGATACGCGTCATCTCGAACAGGTTTGCGCCCTTGCCGCCGAGCAAGGCGCGCACGTCATCCCACTTGCCGCCGACGTACTTTTCCGCCTCAGCGACTTCGGTAAACAGGTAGACCCACTTCTTCGACATCTGTCTGGTGCCTCCTAAAAGATGCGTCCCGCCGCATCCACCGCGCCCCCGTCAGGGCGCGCCCTTTCCGCGACGCGACGAATTGTCTCACTATCGTGACCTTAACTCGCGCTTCACCGCCCGAAGCAGTGCGCTTCGGGCGGCATTACGATTATAGATGAAGGGGGGTGTATGACCAAAACGCAGCGCGTAGCCGCGCGGGAGGGGCTGCGGGAGTGGGGGACGGACGCCGCGAGCGCGCCGTGTCAGTCGTTCCAGCGCTCGTCGTCGACGTCCTCTTCGTCTTCTTCCTCGTCCTCTTCGTCTTCGCCGCTCCAGCCCTCTTCGCCGAGCTCGTCGATTTCAAGTTCTTCGTCTTCGTCCTCTTCCCAGTTCAAGTCTTCGACATGGCTGGGCAGGTCCAGGTCGTCGCCCGCTTCCTCCGGGATTTCCTCGTATGTCGCGCAGTACCCTTCGCGATCGATGCGAATTTCCTCTGCGCCACACAGGCCGTTATCCCAGTTGACGCAGTCTGCAAGCTTGCAGAAGACCTTGACACTCATGAAATTCCTCCTGGATGGCGACCGACCGGGATTGGTGAGAGAGGCGCCGAACGGCATGCGCGCACGCGCAAGCATACGCACGCGGGCGGGAGAATGCCACAAGTTGCGAAAGTGCGCAAATCGGCGTCAGGGGCGAATGGAGTGACAAAAGACCCCCGGGGTCTTGCGATCCCGAGGGTCTTGAGCGCCTGTATCGGCTTATGGGACGACTATCTCAGCCCGAACCCGACCTCAGCGATCTGTCCCGTGCCGGGGACGGTCACGGTGATCTTGTAGGCGCCTGTGGGATCGGGCAGCGGCTTGGTCGCCAGGTTGTACATGTACTGGTCGCCGGAGAAGCGCATCACGCCGGTTGTGTCCGCGTTGCTCGTCGAAACCGGCTCATTGATCTCCTGCACCGGCGTTGAGCCCGACATGAGCGTGACCTTAATCGTCGGGGCCAGGTTCGACGGGTAGGAGCCGTCGCAGTTTTGGAACTTGATCTTGACCGGGATGGTGCTGTTGTACTTGAAGACGCTGGTGCCATCCTGGTTGATCGGCTGGAGGAAGCCGCTGCTGGTGTAGTTGACCGTGACGCTGGCATTCTTCGAGCCGACGCCGCCGTCGTCGTCCGTCACCGTGGCCGTGGCGGTGTACTGGCCGGCCGCCCCATACGTGTGCGGCAGCGAGAAGGGCGAGGTGGCGGGGTTTACGGTTTGCGTGTTGCCGTCGCCCCAGATGATCGAAGCCGAGTGCGTGTCGGCGACGCCCGGATCGGTGAAGCTGACGGAGAGGGTCGCATTGTTCGGGCCGCAGCTAACCGCGACGGGGCTGGGGCCGAACGTCGCGCTCACCGTCGGCGCCACGTTCTTGACGTCAACCGTAGCGGTTGCGGTGGCAGACAGCCCGAGCGGATCGGTGGCCTTGACGCCGACCGTCTTCGACGCGGGGCCGTCCAACAGGGCAGCGTCGAAGCTCACAGACTGGCCGGCCGTCTCGAACGTCCCGTCGTTGTCCAGGTCCCACGCGTAGGTGAGCGCGTCGCCGTTCGGGTCCGCGCCGGTGGCGGTCAGCGTCACGCTGGCGCCCTCATCCACGGTGTACGGGCCGCCCGCATCGACTGTCGGGGGATCGTTGAGCGTCAGGCCGACGAGAACCGGGTCGTGGTCGGACACGCGGTACATATCGGGCGCGTAGAGGCTGGTGATCAGGTTCGCCGTCTTGAAGTCGGTGTTGTAGTCGAGCACCGACGGTTCGTCCGCATTGATGTGGAAGTCGGCCACGCCGTCGACCTGGCCGAGGATGCTCGACGACGCCAGCGCATGGTCGAGGTAGCCCCACTGGCCGTCGAAGACGTAGGAGTACGCATCGGGGCCGAGGAACTGGCTGATGAGGTTGGTGTAGCCCGCGTTCTTGATCGCCGTGATCGGGTCTTCCATCGCATAGGAGTTCAGGTCGCCCATGATCAAGACGTCAGTTTCGCCCGTGCCGGTCGGATCGGCGGCAAGCCAGTTGACCAGCTCGGTGGCCGCGTTGGTGCGGACGATGTTGCAGTTGCCCTGGCCGTCGCCCGCATCCGGGGCGGCGCAGGCCGAACCTTTGCTCTTCAGGTGGTTCACGTCGAGCGCGAAGGTTGCGGCGGTCGCGTTCACCTTGAACGCCTGCGCCAGCGACGGGCGGTTGCGCGCGCTGTTGTCGCCGCCGGTTACAAAGCTGTTCGTGTTCAACGCAGCAGTCTGGCCGACGGGGGTCAGCACGGCCGGCTTGTAGATCATGCCGACTTTGATCGCGTCCGTGCCGAGCGCGTTGATCATGCCCGTGTTCGTGTCCGCGTCGATGAAGGCGTACGTGCCGGGCGCAGTCGCCTCGTTCAGCTTGCTCACGAGGAATGCGAGCGCGCTGTCGGGCCCGTAGCCGTCGTTCTCCACCTCGTTCAGCCCGAGCGCGTCGGGGTTGAGCGCGAGGATGGCGGCGACGGTCTTCGGCCACTGGCGGTCGAACTCAGTCTGGTTGTCCGCGCCGCGACAGTCAGTCGTCCCACCGCCAACGCCGAAGGTGCAGCCGCTGAAGGTGTTGAAGAAGTTGAGCGTGTTCATCGCGCCCACGCGCACCGTGCCGCCCACTGTAGGCGAACCGGTCGGACGCGGGTTGGCCGGGTCGAAGTTCCAGGCGCCGCTCAAGGCGTTGATCGGGCGGATGCGATAGGCATTGCCGGACGCGCTGTTGCCCGCCCAGGTGTAGTTGAGCACGCCGACGATGCCGGTGGCCGTGTCGCCGCCGCGCAGCGTGTTCGAGGCTGAGAGCGGCTGCCCGCCACGCGCGAAGACGATGGGATCGGGGTTCTGCGCCTGCGATGCGTCGTCGAGGATGATCTTATTGAGGTTGTTCTGCGCTTGAAGCGCCAGCGCCGGCGCGCCCGGGGCCACAACGTTTGTCGGCTGCTTGAGCCGCGCATCCGCCGAGAGCACCACCTGCCCGAAGCGGCCCAACTGGAAGTGCTCCGTGACATACATCGTCTGCGGCAGGCGGACGAGCATGCCTTCGTACTGTTCGAGGTGCGTGGCGGAGGGGACGGGGAAGGTCACGTCGACCGGCGTCACGCCGCCAGTGCCGCACTTTCGCAGCGACGTGACACTGCCGATCTGAGTCTGATCCTGGAACTCCGAGACCGCACCGGTGACCCGGACGATCTCGCCGAGCGCAACGCTGTTGTTGTTCCCGTTGAACACGAAGATGCCGTCGGAGGTCGCTGCCTGGCCGTCGCCATTCACGTCTTGCAGGAAGAAGCCACGGAGGAAGCCGCTGGTCGAACCCGAGCCGGGATACTCGTAGTCACCTACGACAACGCCCTGCGTTGTGACTGTGCCGACGATTGCGGCAGTCAGGCCGCTGCCCTGAATCTGCGGGATGGGCGTGAAGGAGAGGGTGCAGGGGTCGGGTTCGGTCGTGAAGCCCGCCGTGAAGTTGACGACCATCGTGTCCGGCGGATCGTTGCTGTCCTGGTCGGACACCTTCGTCGAGTCGATCACGAGCTGGCACTGCTCGCCGTAGACGAAGTCGTTCGTCGGGTTGATCGTGAAGCTGGTCGGGCCGCCCGTGACCGCACCCGGATGCGCGCCGCTGGTCGCGCAGGTGAGGGAGAACCACGGATCGGTGACGTTGACCGGCTCGGTGAAGTTGACGATGACGTTCTGGTTGAGCGGTACGTTCGTCGCGCCGTCAGCCGGAACAGTGCTCGCCACGCCAGGCGCGTTATCCGGGCCAAAGGTGGTGAAGGAGAACGTGTAGTCTGCCGCCATGTTGTCCGGCGGATCGTTGCCGTCCTGATCGGTCACGCCCACCGCATAGACGGTGACAACGCACGTTTCGCTGTTGACGAAATCGGCGTTCGGGTTGATCGTGAACGTGGTCGGGCCGCCGCTGACAGCCGTATCCGCCACGGTGCGCGTGCCGCTCGTGGGACAGGCGATCTGGAACCAGTTGCCGCTGACGTTGACCGGCTCGCTGAAGGTGACGGTGAGGTCAGAAGTCAGCACCACATCGACTGCGTTGCCGGCCGGGTTCGTGCTGGAGACGGTGGGGGCCGCGTCGGCGGCGACGCCGGTCGGAAGGATGCTGAAATCATCGACCGCAAGGCCGTCGTCGCTGCTCGAAATGTCGAAATCCGTCCAGCGAATCCAGAAGGAGGCGCCGTTGGCGATGTTCAGCCCGCTGATCGTCGCTGACAGGCTGGTGCGGTTCGCCGCGCTGTTGCCGTTCAGCGCGCCCGCCGTCGCATTGATGACAGAGCTATTGTAGTCGAGCGTGTTGTAGTCGATCCACGCGCCGGTGGCGAGGCTGGTCGCATCGGTGCTGTACTGGAAATCGAGCCGGTCGGCCGCGTTGCGGTTGGTCACGCCCGCGCGCCACATCTCGCCGGTGTAGCTGATGGAGAGGGCCGTGATGACGCCGCCGGTGTTGTTCGTGAACTGCGCGCCGACCGTCGGGTTGAGCGTGCCGCTGAGGAGCCCGCCAAACGCGCGGTCCGTGTTGCCGGATGGGCCGAAGCTGTAGGCGTCGCCGGTGTTGTCGGAGCCGGTCCCCGCCGCGTACTGGCCGTTGTTGCGGCTGCTGGAGCCGGTTTCGTTCAGATACCAGCCTGTGGGCAGAGTGGCGTTCGCAGTGCCGGTGGTGGCGAGGGTGTTGAAGTCCTGCGAGAACGAATTGCCGAGAGCGGTCAGGCTGACGGCGCCGCTGCCGCCGCCGGCCGCAAGCGCATGGGGCGTCGCAGTGGGCAGCATGCCCAGCGCGAGGGCCAGGATCAGCGCAAGGAGCGCAATCCGTGGCGAGGACTGCTTCATTGGTTCCTCCTGATGTGACTGTGGGTTTCGCGCAGCGGTACGCTCGCGAGAGGGTTTGGAGCAAAACTTACAGAGGATTATAGTCCCTGCGCCGTGAGAGGGCAAATAGGATTGATGATTATGTCAGTGGCGATGCTATGGAACAAGACAAATACGTTGTCTTGCCGCAGAGACAATCTCGTTGATGAGCCCGTTGTAACCCGTTCCTTCGGCGGCGGCTTCCAGCACCAGGTCGCTCAACCCCGGATACAACCCCGGCAGCGGATTCACTTCGAGGACGTGTGGCTTGTCGCCATCGTCGGCGTCCAGGCGGAAATCGACGCGCGCAACGTCGCGACAGCCGGTGGCGCGAAAAACGGCGGCGGTCAGGCGGTTGAGTTCTTGGACCTGCGCAGGTTCGAGCGGCGCGGGGCACAGGTACTTGAACTCGTGCGCCCACTCCGTCTTCATCCGGTTCGTGTACACGCCGGCTTCGCTCTCCGGGTAGGCGGCGAAGTTCACCTCAAGCGGGGGAAGGAAGCGGAGGTTCTCGCCGTTGCCGATGACGCCGACCGTCACTTCGCGGCCTCGAATGAACCGTTCGACCAGGATGGGCTGGCGGTAGCGCGCGAGTTGTTCGCGCAACTGCCCGCGTAGCTCCGCCTCGTCGCGCACGATCGACTGCCCGCTGACGCCCATGCCCGTCCCTTCCCGGCTCGGCTTGACAAACATGGGAAAGCGCATGCGGGGATCGAGCGGCTCGTCCTCCGCCTCGAACGCCTGGAATTCCGGCGTGGGCAGGCCGTGGTAGGCCAGCACGCGCTTGGTCATCGGCTTGTCGAGCGTGAGGGCCAGCGTGAGGACGCCGCTGCCTGTGTAAGGGATGCGCAGCATTTCGAGCAGCGCGGGCACGTGCGACTCGCGCGAGTCGCCCCAGTGCCCTTCGCAGATGTTGAAGCACAGGTCGGGCTGGAGCCTGGGCAGTTCTTCGATCAGCGAGAGGTTGCCTTCGAGGAAGGTGGCGGTGTGACCGCCCGCGCGCAGCGCCGCGCAGATCGCGTCGATGGTCACGTCCGAGTCGAGGTCGTCCCACGCGTCGTCGGACATGCCCTCGTACTTCGGCGCGTTGCGCTTCAGGTTCGCCAGCACTGCGATGTTCAAGCCCATGAATTGCCTCACGCTGATTTTTTGCCACAGAGGACACAGAGGACGCAGAGCGCTCTGAGGTCTCTGTTTCCTCTGTGGCTAAAGCTACCTTACCCGTGCGTGCCGTTGCGGCCATTGCCGTTGTGGCCGTTCTTGCCGTTGCCGTTGATCCGCAGCGTGAGCACTTCGGCGTGCGGAGCGGGGTCCCACTGCACCTCGCCGTGCGGCGTCTTGCGCGCGTGCGTCCGGTCGAAGCCTTCCGGCTTGATGTGCTTGCGCTCGCCGGTCAGCAGGCCGTGGACGCCGTCCTGCCCCGCCTCCTTGCGCGGGAGCGGCTGCTCGGGCCGGGCGACCGTGTGCCCGGTGTAGTCGTTCGGCTCGTCGTAGGTGGTGATGAACCCCTCGAAGTTGCGCAGCACGACCTTGCCCGGCGCCTGGCTGATGAGATACTGCGGCATC
>CAZPTI010000212.1:7512-8565 GCA_964588925.1 uncultured Anaerolineales bacterium
GTAAGTCGGGATCGCGTAGCCGGACGTGTGCCCGCGCAGCCCCTCGATGATCTCGATGCCCTTGCTGACCGTCGTGCGGAAGTGCCCCGCGCCCTCGACCAGGTCGCACTGATACAGGTAGTAGGGGCGCACGCGGTTCTTCACCAGCTTGCGCACCAGCTCGGTCATCACCTCGACCGAGTCGTTGACGCCTGCGAGCAGCACGGTCTGCGCGCCGAGCGGAATGCCGGCGTCTGCGAGCATCGCGACCGCCTTCGCCACTTCCGGCGTCAGTTCCTTCGCATGGTTGAAGTGCAGGTTCATCCACAGCGGGTGATACTGGCGCAGCATGGCGACCAGCTCCGGCGTGATGCGCTGTGGCATGAAGACGGGCACGCGGCTGCCAATGCGGATGATCTCGACGTGCTCGATGGCCCGCAGGCGGCTCAGGATGTTTTCCAGCACCTTCGGCGGGAGCACTAGCGGATCGCCGCCGGAGAGCAGCACGTCGCGAATGGCGGGCGTGCGGGCGATGTAGTCGATCTGGCGGTCGTAGTCGGTGCGGCCGAAGTTGGCTGACGGGTCGCCCACGATGCGGCTGCGCGTGCAGTAGCGGCAGTAGCTGGCGCACTGCGTGGTTATCAGCATCAGCACCCGGTCGGGGTAGCGATGCACTAAACCGGGAACGGGGCTGTGCCCGTCCTCGTTGAGCGAGTCTTCGTATTGCCCGTCGAACGCGACCAACTCCTTTGACGTCGGGATGACCTGACGACGGATCGGGCAGTTCGGGTCGTCGGGGTCGATCAGCGACGCGAAGTAGGGCGTGATGTCGACGCGGAAGAGGGCGCTGCGCGCGCCTTCCTCCTCTTCGGGCGTCAGGTTGATGATCCGGCCCAGCTCCTCCACCGAGTTCAAGCGGTGGCTGAGTTGCCAGCGCCAATCCTCCCACTGGCTGTCCGGCACGTCGGCCCAGATGGCCGCGCGGCGCGAACGAAGGAGGCCCCCCGGGGCTTGCCGTTGGGGGGGCTCTTCATCACGGTGGGGAGGCTCCTCCTTTGCGACTTCCAGCTCGAT
>CAZPTI010000213.1:0-8550 GCA_964588925.1 uncultured Anaerolineales bacterium
GGCGTCAACACCGCGGTTGGCTCGTCCATGATGATCATGCTGGCCCCGCGATAGAGCGCCTTCAGGATTTCGACGCGCTGCTGCTCGCCCACCGAAAGCTGCCAGACGTAAGCGTCCGCGTAGACCTTCAGGCCGTATTCGATGGAGAGATCCTTCACGCGCTGCGCGACCTTCTTGAGATCGGTCATCGGCTCGCGCGAGGACTGGAGGCCCAGCGCGACGTTCTCCGCCACGGTGAGCGTCGGCACCAGCATAAAGTGCTGGTGGATCATGCCGATGCCCGCCTTGATCGCATCCGCCGGCGAACGGAAGACGTGGGGCTTCCCGTCGATCATAATTTGCCCCTCGTCAGGCCGGTAGAGGCCATAGAGCTGGCGCATCAGCGTGCTTTTGCCCGCGCCGTTCTCGCCGAGCAGCGCGTGCACCTCGCCCGCGACGAAGTCAAAGCACACCCGGTCGTTCGCCAACACCCCGGGAAACCGCTTCACAATGTCGCACATCTCGATGCGCTGAATGCCCTTATGCTCCATGTGTCCTCCTGAGATTGCCTGGCTCACCACAAAGACACCAAGACACAAAGCTTCTCAAAGTCTTCGTGAACCTTCGGGCCTTGGCGTCTTTGTGGTTAGGTTAGCTTTTCCGTTACGGCTGGACGGTGATCTTGCCGCTCTTGATGCCTTCGATCGCCTCTTCCGCAGCCTTCTTGACATCATCCGGCAGCTTGTAGGCCGGGTTGAAGGCCATCTTTAGGCCGCCGTTGTTGAGTTGGAGCACGAACTTCTCGCCGCCCAACTTGCCCTTCTCGCGGTCCGCGATGACCTGCTTCAACATGCCGGTCCAGTCATAAACCTGGCTCGCCACGACGATCTCGGGGCCGGCCGACGCCTGGTCCGACTGCGTGCCGAACCACAGCACGGTGCCCTTTTCCTTCGCCGCGCCGATGGAGCCAACCACCGACTGCGAGGAGCCGGTCAGCGCATCCGCGCCCGCCGCGATGTGCGTCTTCGCGGCTTCTGTCATCAGCGCCACGTCGGAGAACGAGCCGGTCCAGGTCTTGTTGACCTTGATGGCCGGGTCAACCGAAGCCACGCCCTGCACGAAACCGTCGATGTAGGTCTTTGCGTCGCCGACCTCAACCGGGCCGGTCACGCCGACCTGCTTGCTCTTGGTCAGCTTCGCCGCCATGACGCCGTTCACGTAGCCGCCTTCCTGCGCGGCCGCGGTGTACGCGTACACATTCGGCAGGCCGAAAGTGTTGACGTCAGTGCCCCAGGCGAACACGGTCTTGGGGAAGTCCTTGGCGATTTCCTGGACCGACGAGCCGTACTGCGAGCCGTGAGCAATGACGATGTCGAAGCCCTTGCTGGCGTAGTCGCGGATCGCAGTCGCCGCATCCGGGACCTTGAACATGTTCTCGGAATACTGCAACTCAACCGCCGACGCGCCGCCCATGTCCTTCTGGATGGTCTGGAGCGCGGTCCACATGGACTGGCTGAATGCGAGGTCAGTGGTGGCCGAGGGCATGACCACTGCGATGCGCAGCGGCTTGCCGGTAGCCGCAGCGCCGCCGCTTCCGCCAGTCGGCGCAGGCGCCGGGGCTGCGCAGGCCGACATCAGCACGGTAAGGACGACGAGGACGACGAGCAGAACACGAAACTTCATACTTCCTCCTGATTGGATGTGAGAACGAGAGCAGAGCCTTCGCTGCGAATTCGTTGAAATTCGGGTGACTCGCAGCGAAGACCGTTCTAAGCTTCCCCTCTTTCAAAGGGCTTGTTCAATGCGGCAGGCTCGCGCACGCGGCTGACAGTGAACGCCAGCGCCGCAATGGTCAACAGATAGGGCAACATAATCGCTAGCTCGGACGGGATCTTCACATTCAGCACCTGCATCCACAGTTGCAACGCATTGACCGTGCTGAACAGGAGCGCGCCAAGCATGATGCCGACTGGCTTCCAGCCGCCAAAGTAGACCAGCGCCACGGCGATGAAGCCCATGCCCGCGGTCAGGTTCTCCTGGAACAGGTTGACCAGCGCCAGCGAGAGGGACGCGCCCGCGAGGCCCGCCAGCGTGGAGCCGACGCACACTGCGGTGTAGCGCACGCCGTTCACGTTTACGCCGAGCGAGTCGGCCGCAGCGGGATTTTGGCCCACGGCCTTGAGCTTCAGGCCCCAGGTCGTCTTTTCCAGGATCCACCACGCAACGGGCACGAGCAGGAACGCGCCGTACACGGGCAGACTCTGGTTGAAAAAGACCTCGCCGATAACCGGGATGCTGCCGAGCAGCGGAATCGGGACCGGCTGGAAGCCCTCGATGGTCTTCACCGTGCCGAATAGCACCTTGAACAGCAGCGAGGAGAGACCTAAGCCGAACATATAGAGGCCGATGCCGCTGATGCCCTGCTCCGCCTTGAGCGTCACCGAGATGAACGACATCAGCAGGCCCATGAGCAGGCCGACCACGATCGCAGCCAGCACGCCGAGCCACAGGCTGCCCGTCCCGAGCGCCACCCAGATCGCCACAAACGCGCCCATGAGCATGATGCCGTCGACGCCGAGGTTAACCACGCCCGAAATCTGGCCGAAACTCTCGCCGATGGCCGAGTAAAGGTAGGGCGTCGCCAGGCGAACGGCCGATGTGAGGATGCCGATAAGCGTTGCGACAGTGAGGAAGTCTTCCATCAGCCCACCTCCTCCGCGGTTGAGTGCCCGCGGGTCAAGCTTGAAGTCTGAATTACCGGCGTCGGTCGTGTCGACGTGGGCGTCTTACCGCTCTCGCCTCCTGCCCCACTCGCCCCACCGGCCGGGCTTGCGCCGCCCGCCTCACTTGCGCCCGCCATCCGCGCGGCCCGCTTCGCCTGCCACTTTCGTGACCACACCTGCGAGCCGACCACAAACAGCACGACGATGCCCAGCAGCGTGTCGATCAGCGCGGACGGCACCTGCACGGCCCGCTGCATCATATCCGCGCCCACGAGCAGGCTGCCGAACAGCCACGAGGCCGGGATGACGCCGAGCGGATGGAGCCCGCCGAACAGCGCCGCTACGATGCCGGAGAAGCCGTAGCCCGACGTGATGCCTTCCAGCAGCCGGTGATGCACGCCAAGCACTTCCACCGACCCTGCCAGCCCGGCGAACCCGCCGGCCAGCGTCAGCGACAGCGCCTGGTAGAACGGCACCGGAATACCCGCGTAACGCGACGCGTCCTGGTTTAGGCCCACCGCGCGAATGCGGTAGCCGATGGTCGTCCGCCAGAGGAAGATGTACACGACAAAAGCCAGCGCCACCGCGATAATCGTGCCTGAGTGCAGCAGCGTCTGTGGCACCAGCCTGGCGAGCCAAACATGCTCCGGCAGCCGCTCGGACTGGTGCAGGTACGTGCCAGCCGCAACGCCCGCCGGGTCCATCAGCACGCCGCGCATGAGGAAGTTCATCAACTGGAGCGCGATCGCGTTCAACATAACCGTGCTGAGGATTTCGTTGACTCGCAGCTTCGCCTTGAGGATGCCGGGGATGAAGCCCCAGATCGCGCCTCCGATGAACCCGGCGATCAGGGTCGTGGGGATCAGCAGCCAGCCCGGCCAGTTGCGGAACGTCAGCGCGAACCAGGTGCTCGCCAGCGCGCCGAGGATGATCTGTCCTTCCGCGCCGATGTTGATGACGCTTGCGCGGAATGCGATGCAGATGCCCAGGCCGACCAGCAGCAGCGGCGTGGCCTTCACGAGCGATTGCGTGATCCCGGAGACGCTGCCGAACACCCCGGAAACCATAGCGCCATAGCCCTCGAACGGGTTGACGCCGAGCAGCGCGAGCAGAATCGCGCCGATGACCAGCGCCACCACCAGGGCCAGCAACGGCAGCAAGACGGCAACGGCTCCGCCGAGCCGGTCGCCGAGCGACCGCGGCCGCGGTGCGGACGATGATTCCAACTTCCCTTTGGCTTCCTGCATTTAGACCTCCGGGTGACGGGTCACGAGAGATGGAAGATTGAGGATAGCAGATTGAAGAAGCTCGCGATTCTCAATCTGCGCCCTCTGTCTTCAGTGCGACATATTGAGGTTGATCGTCGGCCGCCGAATCTGGCGGAAGCTCACGGTGTCGCCGCGAAAATGGTTCAGGCCGTAGAAAAGCGGCGCAAGGTCCGCGCTGTACGCGACTTCTTCGACCTGCAAACACGGTTCGTTGACCCGGCAGGCCAGCACCGTGGCGAGCTTCTCGCTCGTGGGCACCGCGCGGATTTCGCTCTGCTGATGATGCACGCGGCTGCGGCAATGCTCTTCAAGAAAGCGAAAAGTTGACTCGCACGCGCCTGCCAGCTCAACCGCTCGCGGCTGATTCTCGGCGGGCAACAAAGCGAGCGGGGTGGCATTCATGCTATGGATCAGCGGCGCGCCTGCGGACGTAATAGCCTTCTCGACGACGATGACCGGGTCTTCCGGCGAAAGTTGCAGGTGGCGTCCGATGTCTCCCGCGGGCTGCATGACGACTCGCAGCATGAGCACCTCAGGGTTGCGCCCCATGTTGCGCAGCGCATCGACAAAGCCGTGCGCCTCTTCAAACCAGTCCTGCATCGCGGCCGGGTGTTTCGTGAGAAACTGATTGACGAACGTGCCGATGCCCTGGCGCCGGATCACCACCCCGGTCGTTTCAAGGCGGGAGAGCGCATCGCGCACCGTGGCGCGGCTGACTGAGAAGTGCTGAGCCAGATCAGCTTCGGAGGGCAACATGCCATTGGAGCGCACGTATTCGCCCCGGTCGATGTCGGCGAGGAGCTCGAGGATAACCTGTTCGACAAGAGGAACATTTCGGCGCACCATTGACGCTATCCCGGTGGTGTCAGACGCTAGTCGTCTGACGAATTGTGTTCAGTCTATCACAAGCTTTGACTCTTTGTCAATACCCTTAACCTTAAAGACTGCGCGTCTTAAAGCGACTTTTCCTCTTCCTTATCGCCACCTTATGGAAACCCGCAATTGGAACCCTTCCTACCCGCGTTCACGTTTCGTATGTGATTAGCTGATGGCGACAAGAGTATTGGCGCTAGACGGATTGGCGGAGGAAGTGGGATGAGCGCTGTAACGAAAGAATTTCTGGGCAGCCCGGACACCTGGCGTGATGCGAAGATCGAGCTGGACGACATCCACGACGTGTGGGGCGGCAAGTGCATCACGGTCTATGGCGACGGGACGACCTTTGTCAAGATAGTCGACCTGGGGCAGACCGCGGAAACCTACCGGATGGAGCTCGATGACGAGCGCATTCCGCAACTGTTCGAGGCGGTGTTGAAGAACGATGTGCTTTCGCTGGAGGGCGGCGCGGCGCAGCCAGGCGAGGACGAGGTCTGCACGCGGCTGAACATCACAAACGCGCGCGGGGAGACGCGGACGGTCTGCCACTGGGAGCTTGCGGCGACGAACGAACGCTTCGAGGAAGTGCGCAACGAGCTTTCTGCCGTCCTCGAACGCATGGCGGATCTGGGCGCGCGGCTTGTCGCGACGGTCAGCCCCACACCCACCGAAGCGCCGCTTGGCGAGGCGCTGGAGGCATCGCCCGCCCATACGCCCCTGAACCAGCCGTCTACGTTTGACCTGCCCCAGGGCCAGTCCGGCGAGACGCGGTCGCCGCTGCGCGCGCTGCAAGCCGTCGCGGCCTTCTTCTCGGAGGATGGCTGGAGCTTCGAGCAGATGCCCGAGCGCCCCATCCTGCGCCTCCCCTTCCAGGGCAAGGGCGGCCGGTGGAACTGCTACGCCCAGGTGCGCGTGACAAAAGACGTGGAGCAGGTGCTGTTCTATTCCGTCCTGCCGCTCAACGTGCCGGTGGAGAAGCGCGCGGCCATCGCGGAGTTCATCACCCGCGCCAACTACGGCATGGCGCTCGGCAATTTCGAGCTCGACTACAACGACGGCGAGGTGCGCTACAAGACCAGCGTGGACGTCACTGACCAGGAAATCAACGGCGGCCTGCTCCGCCCGCTCATCTACACCAACGTCCTCATGATGGACAAATACATGAGCGGCCTCATCGCGGTCGTCTACGCTGACGTGTCGCCAGCCGAGGCCGTCAAGCAGATCGAAGGATAACCCGAAAGAGTTAGCTTGCTTCTCGCCCCTGCAACGACGCAGGGGCTTTTTTTGCTGGCTGCGCTTACCGGTTGAACTCAACTTCCTCCACTATCGCCGATGGTCGCGCAATCAGGCGAATGCGGCCCTCGGCCTCCGCCTGTCGCAGTCCATACGTCTCAACATCATCCGGCGACAGCGTCTCCAAATCCAGGATGTCCACCTGCCCGGCCAGCAAGCCGCGCAAGGCCCGCGCATGCTCGAGGAATTCGATAACGATACGCGGCGTTGCCGGCGCGCCGAGCGCATAGTGCTCATTCGCAGTCAAAACCATACGCCGGCCGGGCGTCCATTCTTCGATGACGTACGGTCCAACACTCAGCGGCTTCATGGTGACGCCTGCCACATCCGCCCACTCCGCAAGCGGGACATCGGCCAGCTTCCGCCCGTCCGCAAGAACTTGATACGCAGGCAACCGTCCGATCGGGGGAACGAGGTAGCCCGTGCCGGCGCCCAGATATTCCGGCGTCCACGTCACGCGATACGCGTTATCACCCAGGAACTCGACCTGCTTGATGCGCGCGCAGGCGGGATACGGATCGTAGGCCCCGGCGTCGAAAGAACCTTCGCCACGGACTGCCGGATCGCATATGGCGCGATAGGCCAGCTCGTAGTCTGCCTTGCTCACCGGCGTCCCATCCGACCACGTCAGCCCGTCGATGAACTCATACGTCACCTGCGACTGCTCGAAATCCGCGGCGGGCAACCGCTTAAGTAGCGCCGGTTTGAAGGCGTAACCATCCTGAACCACATCTACGCCTTGAATCAGTCCGCGAACGATCCGCCCCAGGTACCCCTGTTCGAACCAGATTGGCGCGGCGGGTTCAGCGTCCGCGCCGATTACGATGGTGTCTTTGCCGGGAATGCGCCACTCGGCCGCGTTCCACGTATGAATTCCGTCATCCGGCGGCGCGAAATTCTCCAACGCCGGGTTCACCGCGAAAACATCCGCCCGGTAGAACAACGGCAGCGCGTTCAACTCATTCGCCTGCGCTCGCTGCGCATCTTTGTACGCCTTGCCGAGTGCCTCCTGGTCAAGCGGCCCCGTCACGCCCAACGTCTTCAGGCTCGCGGCTTCATCCCACACCTGCGCCAGCCCTGCCATCTCAAACTCGCGCCGCTCCAGCGCGCCACCGGCCGCAAAAAACTCTGCCGCAGGTCGATAATCGCGCTCCACCCGCACCCCGCAGCGTTCCATCTGTTCGGCCCAGGCATCCGCCAACAGCTTGCGGAATTTCGCGTCCGATGTGGTCAAGGTAAGAGACAATTCGCGTCCGCTTGCATCTGTCCGATAGCTTCCCCCATCGGCCAGCCGCCAGCCCGCCTCATCCAGCAGCGCCGCGCCTTTCTCCGAATCGAACGAGTAGCGCGGGAAGTCGGGTTCATTGCCCGCGTACGCCCAATGGTTGCGGGGCAGCGCGGCATCCGCGACAAATTGCGCTGGTTGGGCAAGCCAGGGATAGACAGTCTGAACCAGCGTTTCTTTGTCGGTGCAGTACGCGAGGGCCTGCCGGACGCGTAAATCGGCGAGCGGCGGCGTATTGGATGGTGGCGCTGTAGGCGAGGCTGGCGCAGTGGATGAGGCGGCAACCATCGGCGATGGCGTCGAGGCAGGGGCGGGCGTGTCTTGAGGCGATAACGGTGGCAGCGGAACTGGCTGGCAGGCGGCCAGCGCGCACAGCAGCAACACTCCGACGAGGAACAGGCGGACGACGTTCATAGTCGCTCCTTTCCCGACGTTGCGCGTCAAGCTCTCCGGCGGCGTCGGTCTGATCGCATTAGTCGGGCAGCTCGCGCAGCGATTGGATTGGCGAACGATAGCCTCGAGCGATCATCTGTCGCAGGACCTTGTCAGCTTCAGACAGGCGAAGGAAATCTCTTTCGACGGCGACGCGCAATACTCCGATAGTCCCAGAGACAATCACACCATACGAGATAGCCAGACGGCGAGCCGCAAAGTCATCGGAAAGGAAGACAGCGCGCCGTTCCAGCGCCAGGGCAAGGCACTGCGCTTCGGTCCAATGAATCACTCGCCTGAACTCCTCGGCTCGCGCGGCCTCATCTGCGCCCAGCGCTGCAATACCAACCCAACCGTAGTCGCATTTTGGCAAATAACCGCCATTCTCTCCTGCCCGCAGTTCCGCAAGCGCGCTTTCTGTCGTTAGAGCGTTAGCGCCAACCACTGCCTTCAGGATATCGGCGCGTTGCGCATGCGAAAAGTTGCTGAACAACGTTGTGTCGATGACATAAAGCGGCATGCGCCCTCATTTCATGAAGGCAGCGAACTCCGATGCTGCTTCTTCAGGGGTTGTCGAACCTGTAACAAGCGGCAGTCCGAGACGGTTAAAGCGATCCGCCAGTTCAAACCGCGATAACTCGAGCAATTCTGCTGCGCGCGCCAGGCTGATATCTCCTGCCAGATAAGCGCCCAG
>CAZPTI010000214.1:0-2152 GCA_964588925.1 uncultured Anaerolineales bacterium
GGCAATTTGCGCGACATTTCAAAAGTGAAACGTTACACCCCTTGACAGACAGAACAGATGTGCGCGATGATCTAAATATAAGGGTCTGAATAGGAGGTAAATTAGAACAACCGCATCAGCACCGGCACGACACCCGTCAGGTTCCCCCAACCCGGCGGGTGTCCCATTTTAACCGCCTGGAGGAGGAGAAGATGGCAGCTCGCACGTTGTCGGAAGCGCACCGCAAGATGCTGCGCGAGGGTTCGGGCATTGCGGACGAGGTCATTGCGGCGCGAGGCTACTTCACCGTGACGCGCAGCGAGGAGCTGATCCCGCTCGGCTTCGCGAACGCGCAACAGCGCGCGCCAGCGCTGGTCATCCCGCTGTGGACGCCGGGGGGCGAGGTCGCCTTTCACGTGCTGCGGCCGGATCACCCCCGCTCGTGGGATGTGAAGGAGCAGCGCAACCCGGACGGCTCGTTCAAGCAGAAGGTGGTCAAGTATGAGACGCCGAAGGGGCAGCGGATGCGGCTCGACTGCCCGCCGCCGTGCCGGGAGTGGCTCGGCAACCCGCACGTGCCGCTGTGGATCACCGAGGGGCAGAAGAAGGCCGATGCGCTCGCCAGCCGGGGCGAATGCGCCATTGCGCTGCTCGGCGTGTGGAACTGGCGGGGGCAGAACGACATGGGCGGGACGACGGCGCTGGCCGACTGGCACGATGTGGCGCTCAAGGATCGGCACGTCATCATCGCGTTCGACTCGGACGTGATGAGCAAGTGGGAGGTGAAGCAGGCGCTGGAGAAGTTCACCGCCTTCCTGAAGGGCAAGCGGGCGCGCGTGGATGCGCTCTACCTGCCCCATGAGCCGGGGGGCAAGACGGGCATCGACGACTACTTCGTCAAGGGGTACACGGTGGCGGATGCGCTGAGCCTGCTGGAGCAGCCCCGCCCCGTGCCGCAGCCCGCCTTGCCCACGATTGAGCTGCTCGACCGGGACCCCGCAAAAATGAACCGGCCCATGCAACTGGTGGAACTGGACACCGGGCGCTACGGTTTTGCGGCGACGTGGCTGTCAGTGAGGGTGACGAAGACGGAGGGGGTCGACCGGCGGGGCGAGCCGGTGCGCTACCCGGTCCCGGTGGTGCGCGAGGAGCAGCGGCTGTTTGTGGTGCGCGAGGACGGCAAGGTGTTCGCCCAGGAGGCGGCGCTGGAGGTGCCCTCGGTGGCTGAGCTCGGCCTGTGTCTGGCGTTCACGGAGACGCCCCGCAAATCGCGCCTGTGGAGCAAGGCGGGTGTGGCGCGCTACAAGCGGGGCGAGCGGCCCGATCCGGTGGATGTCTTCCGGCGGGTGGCGGAGACGTTCGACCGTTTCCTCGACTTCGACCGCAGCCTGGCGGCGCAGCGGGACATGTGCGACATGGCGGCGTGCTACGTGCTGGCGTCGTACCTGCTCGACGGGTTCAACGTGACGGGCTACCTGTGGCCGACGGGCGAGCGGGGGTCGGGCAAGACGCAGTTTCTGGCGCTGATCAGCGAGCTGGGCTACCTCGGCATGCTGATTCAGGCGGGGGGGAGCTTCGCCACCCTGCGCGACATGTCGGACTACGGCGCGCTGCTGTGCTTCGACGATGCGGAGCAGTTCACGAATCAGAAGATCGACGATAACAAGCGCGAGCTGGTGCTGGGCGGCAACCGGCGGGAGATGCTGCTGACGGTGAAGAACCAGGTCGGGCCGGACGGGCGGTGGGAGCAGCGGAACGTGCATACGTTCTGCCCCCGCTGTTTCTCGGCCACGCAGAAGCCTGATCCGGTGCTGGCGAGCCGGGCGATCATGGTGCCGATGGTGCGAACGAGCGACCGGGGCCGGGCGAATGCGGATGCGGCGGACGCCGCGCTGTGGCCGCACGAGCGGGAGCGGCTGATCGACGACCTGTGGGCGGTGGGGCTGGCAAATATGGGGCGGATGGCGCCATACGACCGGCGCATCGGCCAGGCGGCGGCGTTGAAGGGGCGCGCGCTGGAGCCGTGGCGGACGATCCTCGCCGTGGCGCTGTGGCTGGAGGAGTGCGGCGCGACCGGGCTGTACGAGCGGCTGCACACGATGGCGGTGCAGTATCAGGCGGAAAGGCGGGAGTTGGAGCGGACGGATTTGACGACGCTGGTGATTGAGGCGGT
>CAZPTI010000214.1:2252-8478 GCA_964588925.1 uncultured Anaerolineales bacterium
CGAGCCGCAGCCGCTGCCGCACCCGCTGTGGACGCCCGAACTGACGGCGGAGGGCGACGACCCCGCTCAGCCGGAGGCGTTCCACGAGGAGCGCGAGGACCTGCTGCCCATCGACCGGGACGAAACCGACCTGCTGCCCCTGACGTGGGGGCCGGAAGAGCCGGACTGGTTCGCCGAGTTGTCGTGGCCGCCCGAAGATGAGGAGCTGCCCGAGGGGTACGATGATGACTGCGACGCGCCGTGGGAAGCGTAAGGCGAAGGAGGAGCAGATGAGAACGCGCCACCAGCCCGCCCGTGAGCGGCGCGCCGTGCTGCAAGGCGAGCTCCGCCAGCGGCGGCAGGACCTCTGGACGATCGTGATCGAGACGCGCAACGGCTGGCACCGCTACCAGCACAGCCAGCTTTACGACACCGTGGAGCACCGGCAGGCGTTCCGCCACAGCGTCATCTTCGGGCTGCGGCGCTTCGGCGAGGAGCTGACGGCCCTGCTGCTGAGCATCGCGACCGACGTGGATCGGCGGCCCACCGGCGCGCCGCTGGACGTGGAGCGGCTGGTCATGGCACTCAGCGCCCCCGTGACCGGCGTCCGCCCACGCGTGATCCCGCCCGGCCTGCGGCACACCCTGACCCGCTACCTGGCAGCGGTCCACCGCACGCCCGCCGAGCTCCCCGACGACGAGTTGCGGGTGCTGGCGGTGGGGCTGTGGGGCGTGTGGGATCAGTTGGAGGACGGGCTGCGCGAGTTCGGGCAGTGGCTGACGGCGTAATGCCCCGATTTGACAGCACGGGCGTTCCATGATATAAATGTTCTACCGTGGCCGTTAGCGCCAGGCTCTCCGGCAAACCTCCGGCTACACGGGCGACGGTAAACGGGCGATCGGCTCCTCACGGCACGGTCGCCCGTGATGTTTATATGATACAATACACCCGCCGGGTGTCTGTTCACCGTCGGGTGTTAACCTCCAATCGGGTGTTAAGCTTTGAGACCGAGTGTAGGCGAGCAGTTGCGGTTGTTTGTCGAGGATGAACCTGTCATCGCGCCCGTGCCCGATGTCAGCGCCACCTTCACGCCCAACCTGGCCGCCCCCGTCCACCGCTGGTTCCGCTACTCCGCCGGGTTCTCCGCCGCCTGGGTGCGCGAAGTCCTGCTTGCCGAGCAGCAGCAGGGCCGCACGCGCGCGCTCGACCCCTTCGCCGGTTCGGGAACCGTCGTGCTGGAGGGCGAGGCGTGCGGGATGGAAGCCGTCGGCGTGGAGGCGCACCCCTTCATCGCGCGCATCGCGCGCGCCAAGCTGCTCTGGCGCAGCGACCCGGACGAGTTCCGGGGCTATGCCTTTGCCGTGCTCCAGCGCGCCCTGCGCGAGGGGGGCGACATCGCCCACTACCCCCCGCTCATCCGCCGCTGTTATCCTGCCGACACCCTGCTGCGGCTGGACGGGCTGCGGCGCGCGTGGCTGGCGCTTGCCGTCGACCGCCCGTGCAGCGAGCTGACGTGGCTGTGCCTGGCCTCGATCCTGCGCGAGACCGCCCACGTCGGCACGGCGCAGTGGCAGTACGTGCTGCCCAACAAGACCAGGGCCCACCCGGCTGATCCCTTCGAGGCGTTCGCCGCCCGGATCAATCTCATGCGTGCGGACATGCGCGCCTTCCAGCGGCGGTCGCGCGACGTGGCGGGCGTCCTCCATGAGGAAGATGCGCGCGCCTGTCCCTCCGTGCCCGACGGGTGGGCCGATCTCGTCATCACTTCGCCGCCCTACGCCAACAACTACGACTACGCCGACGCCACCCGGCTGGAGATGAGCTTCTTCGGCGAGGTGCAGGGGTGGGGCGACCTGCAAGCGGCGGTCCGGCGGCATCTCGTCCGCTCCTGCACGCAGCACGTGGCCCGCTCGGTGAAGAGCACATATGACACTGTGGACGCGCCCCTGCTGGCCCCGATTCGCGACGAACTGCGCGCCGTCTGCCTCGAGCTGGATCAGGCGCGCGCCGGGCATGGCGGCAACAAGCCGTATCACACGATGATCGCCGGTTACTTCCACGATCTGGCGCAGGTGTGGCAGACGTTGCGGCGGGTGACGCAGCCCGGTCGCACGCGCGTCTGCTTCGTCATCGGCGACTCCGCCCCCTACGGCGTCTATGTGCCGGTCGATGCGTGGCTGGGGCGGCTGGCGCTGGCGGCCGGTTTCGAGACGGTCCGCTTCGAGAAGCTGCGCGACCGCAACGTCAAGTGGCACAACCGCAAGCATCGCGTGCCCCTGCGCGAGGGGCGGCTGTGGGTGGAAGGGTGATGATGGCGACCGCAGCGGCGCACAAGTTCGGGCAGATCATCGGCGACGCGCTGGAGGCGGCCATCGAGCCGTGGCTGGCCGAGTTCGCCGCCGAGCGGGGGCTGTATCTCGACCGGAAGGGGCCTCGCCCGGCGCGCGCCGGCCGCAAGGTTAGCTGGCGCGATGGGAACGGCAACCTGCACGACCTGGATTTCGTCATCGAGCGAGGCGGCAGCCCGGCGCAGATCGGCGCGCCCGTGGCATTCATCGAAACAGCCTGGCGGCGCTACACCCGGCACTCGCGCAACAAGGCGCAGGAAATCCAGGGCGCCATCGAGCCGCTCGCCGAGACGTATCGCCACCTCAAGCCGTTCAAGGGCGTGGTGCTGGCGGGTGAGTTCACCGCCGGCGCGCTCCAGCAACTGCGCTCGCTCGGTTTCGCCGTGCTCCACGTCACCTACGCCGACATCATCGCCGCCTTCGCCGAGATCGGCATCGACGCGCGCTACGACGACGACACGCCGGATGAGGTCATGGCGCAGAAGATCGGGCAGTGGGAAGCCGCCACCGCCGCAGCGCGCGCCGCCGTCTACGCCGCCATGCTCGCAAGCAACCCCGCTGGCCTCGCGCAGTTTCTGGAGACGTTGCGGGCCGCTGCCGGGCGTGGCATCCGCAGCGTCGTCATCCTGCCCCTGCACGGCGCCCCCACCGTCCTCGCATCCGCCCCGGAAGCCATCCGCTTCATCGAGGGCTACGACGAGGGACATGGCCCGGCCACCTTTGCGCGCTACGAGGTCGAAGTCCGCTACAGCAACGACGACCAGATTCGCGCCTCGTTCGCTGCGAAAAGCGACGCCTGCGCGTTCCTGCGCCTGCTCGAACCGGCGAGCCACACATCAATGGTATAATCCACCCTATGTCACGATTCTACATCGCGCTCGACCTCGAAACCACCGGCCTCAGCCCGGAGCGCGACGCCATCCTCGAGGTCGGCGCTGTCAAGTACCGGGACGGCGCGCCCGTGGAGACGTTCAGCACGCTCTGCCATCCGGGCCGCCCCATCCCGTACGAAATCACGCTCATCACCGGCATCCGCAACGACGATGTCATCGGCAAGCCGTCGTTCGAGCAGGTCGCGCCCGCCCTCCGTCAGTTCGTCGGCGGCGAAGCCGGCGCCAGCATCCCCATCGTCGGCCAGAACGTGTCGTTCGACCTCGGCTTCCTGCGCAGGCGGGGGCTGTTCACCGACAACCGCACCTTCGACACGTGGGAGCTTGCCAGCGTGCTCGTGCCCGGCCTGCCCTCCTACTCGCTCGGCTCGCTCGCCCTGCACTTCGGCATCCCCTCGCCCAACGGCCATCGCGCGCTCAACGACGCCCAGGTCACGGCGCAACTGTTCGAGATATTGCGCGAGCGCGCCGCCCTGCTCCCGCCGCCCGTCCTCGCCGAGATCGTCCGCCTGGCCGAGATGCTCAAGGCGTGGGGCATGGAGTGGGGACCCACCGAAATCTTCGCCGAAGCCGTTCGCAGTAGCCGGAGCGAGCTCCGCCGCTTCAGCGCTCCCGTTCCGTTAGAGCAAATCGTCCCGTCCTGCGCGCTCTTCGACGGGTGGGCGGCGGATGACGACGGGGCGCTGAAGCGCCTGCTACGAACGGGCGAGGTAGACATCGCGCAGCTATCCGCCATGCTCGAACCGGGCGGCATCTTCAGCGAAATCTTCCCCGGCTACGAACATCGCCGCCAGCAGGTGGAGATGCTGCAAGCTGTGGCAGGCGCATTCAACGAGGGGCATCACCTCATGGCCGAGGCGGGCACCGGCACCGGCAAATCGCTCGCCTACCTGCTCCCCGCCATCGCGCACGCCGCCAGCACCGGCGAACGCGTCGTCATCAGCACCAACACGCTCAACCTGCAAGACCAGCTCTTCCGCAAGGACCTGCCCGACCTCGCCCTCGCGCTCCAGAGGGCCTGGGGCGACGCCGAGCCGTTTCGCGCCACCCTCCTTAAAGGAAGGAGCAACTACCTCTGCACCCGCCGCTTCGAGGCGCTCCGCAAGGCCGGGCCGTCCACCGTCGACGAAATGCGGGCGCTGGCGCGCATCCTCGTCTGGCTGCTGCAAACGCAGACCGGCGATGCGGCCGAGTTGTCGCTGGCGTGGTCGGGGGATCGCAGCGTGTGGGCCGGGCTGTCGGCCAACAGCGAGGGGTGCTCGCTCGAAAGGTGCGGGCGCGACCTGGGGGGCCGGTGCTTCTTCTACCGGGTCCGCAAGCAGGCCGAGTCGTCGCACCTCATCGTGGTCAACCACGCCCTGCTCATGGCCGACGCCGCCACGGGGCATCGCGTCCTCCCCGAACACAAGCGGCTGATCGTCGACGAGGCGCACCAGTTGGAGACAGCGGTCACGGAGCAGTTGTCGTTCCGGGTGGACGGGAACAGCCTGGCCGCCCTGTTCAACGGCCTGTCCGCAACACCGGTTAGCAGTGAGCGCTTCAGCGCGACGGGCGCTAAAGCGGCGGCGCACGCGCCGGTTACTACGAACCGCACCGGCCTGCTCGCCGACCTCGCCGCCGCCCTGCGCGAGACGCTCCGCCCCGAGCTCTACCCCGCCTGGCACGCCGACATCATCCACCTGCAACAGGAGGTCGCCGTCGCCCGGCAGCAGCTTGAGCATTTCTGGCGGGTGGTCGAGGAGTTTGCGCGCGACGCCGCCCCCCGTGGCGACCGTGACGAGTACGAGCTGAAGTTCCGCATCACAGGGAGCACCCGTGCCCAGCCCGTGTGGGTCGACGTGGAGGTTGCGTGGGAGGACCTCAGCGCCACGTGGAACGCGCTCATCGGCCGCCTGGTCGGCCTGCTCGACCGGCTCCAGGCGCGCGCCCCGGCCCCCGACGACGAATCGGCGGGCGAGGTGGAGCGGCTCAGCGGCGAGCTTCTCGGCGCCACGACCCGGCTGGTCGAGACGTACGATGCGCTCGAACAGTGGATCATGCGCCCGCAGGAGAACCAGGTCTACTGGGTGGAAGCGCCGAATGATAAGGGGAGCGGTAGCTCCCCCGGCACGCCCGGCAAGCGGGGATTGTCGCTCCGCATGGCCCCCGTCCACATCGGCGACCTCGTGCGGGAGAACCTGCTGTGGCGCAACGAGACGGTCGTGCTGACCTCCGCCACCCTCCGCACCGGCGGCACGTTCGACTACGTGCGCGACCGCCTCGCCGCCGAGGATGCCGACTGCGCGTTCGTCGGCTCCCCGTTCGACTATCGCGCCTGCACCCTGCTCTACCTCCCGTCCGACCTGCCCGAACCCAACTCGCCGCAGTTCCAGCAGGCCGTGGAGCAATCGCTGATCAACCTGGCAAAGGCGCTGGACGGCCGCACGTTAGCCCTCTTCACCAGCTACGCGCAGCTCAAGCGCACGGCCAACGCCATCGGCCCGGCCCTCACCGCAGCAGGCATCACGGTCCTGTCGCAGGCGGCGGGCGGCTCGCGCCATCAGTTGCTCGAAACGTTCAAGACCTCTGAGCGCACCGTCCTGCTCGGCACGCGCAGCTTCTGGGAGGGGGTGGACGTGGTCGGCCCGGCCCTGAGCGCGCTGATGCTCGTCCGCCTGCCCTTCGCCGTCCCCTCCGACCCCATCGTGGCGGCGCGCAGCGAAACCTTCGACGACCCGTTCCACCAGTACCAGGTGCCCGATGCGATCCTGCGCTTCCGGCAGGGCTTCGGCCGCCTGATCCGCTCGAAAACCGACCGTGGCGTCGTCGTCGTCATGGACAAGCGCGTCCGCTCGAAGCAGTACGGCAAGCTCTTCCTCGACAGCCTGCCCGAATGCGCGCAGCAGGAAGCGCCGCTGATGAACCTGGCGGCGGCGGCGAAGGCGTGGGTGGAGGGGGGTAAATAAAGAGTGTGTGGGGGGCTGCGTACGGCCATCTCGAATAAACGAACCGGATCGAATAAACGAATGG
>CAZPTI010000215.1:0-8463 GCA_964588925.1 uncultured Anaerolineales bacterium
AAGGTCTTCGTCGCTCTCTACGGGGCCAATGCGCTTGCCGTCATCGACGGAAACATAGACTCGCTCGAGGCGGAGGTCGGCGCGGGGGGTGTGGGCGCGTGGGGACTGGCGGTCAATGCCAACTTGAACCGGGTCTACATCAGCACGCGCGATTCGGGCACGATCACGGTGCTTGCGGGGAGCGCTCCATATGCGCGACTTGAATCCCAAACGCAGCCGGCCTGCAACGGCGGCGGCTCCTCACCCTACAGCATGGAGTTCAACCCGGCAAACAACCGGCTCTACGTTGCGTGCGCGCGCACGGGCAACGTGGACACCGCGATGATCTACAAGGCGACCGCGACCGGGCTGACCTTCCTTGCGAGCGCGCCACTCGACAACGGCGGCCCGGATGGTGGCGGAGGTGTTGCGGTCAACCCGACAAACGGGAATGTTTACTTCACCAACGGCGCGGCCCACACCGTCACGACTATCGACGCAAACAACCAGGCTATCGGTTCGTTCCCGACTGGCGCGCATCCGTTCGGAATCGACGTTGACTCCATTACGGGGCGCGTTTATGTGGTCAACAGGGATGGCAACACCGTCACGGTCCACTGAGGCGAGCGCAAGACCCGACGGGTTTCGGAGAACCCGTCGGGCTGGTTCTCATGCGTCTAAAGCGATAGATTCGCGCCCACGACGTGCGTCGCCTTCCGGTGCAGCGGCACGTAGCCGCGCGCGGCCAGCTCCGGTGACGGCGCAGTCGCTTCGTCCGGCTTATCCGATAGCGCGACCATCAGGCAGCCGCGCGCCTTCAGCCACTCACACGCCTCCAGCACCTCGCGCGTCACGCAAATTTCCTCGACCAGCCGCTGCGCCAGTTGCGCGTCGTCCGGCAGGTGGCCCATCCGGTCGACCGTTTCCTGGTACTCGCGGCGCCGGAACGCCTTGAATGGCGTCAGGTCGCCCGCCAGCGTCCGCGCGTAGATGTCATCGTGCAGCGCGCGCACCTCCGGCGGCAACTCGCGTCGCCGCGCGTCCACCTGCGCCATGAACTGCCGGAAGTCTTTGAGCTCGCCGTTGCCGACCGCCGCGAAAAAGGCGTCCATTTCGACCAGCCCCGCGCTCAGCATCAGGCAGATGTAGGCGACGTTATCCTGGTTATCCGCCGTGAACGGGTGGTGCTTCGGGATGCTGAGTTTGGCGTAAGCCTGCCGGAACTCGTCGCGGCGGAAGCGCGGGCCGATGGCATCTTCCAGAGTTGCTTCCATCGCCGCAGTGCGCGCATGGTCGATGGACTTGTCGTTGCGCCCGCGCCCGCCGAGCGCGGTCTTGTCGATGTCCACGATCGCGACGGTGCAGGGGCCAATGTTCGCGCCGTCCGCCATGACCGCCTTGAAGAAGTCGGCCAGCGCGATCCAGCGCGTCGCGGTGTACAGCCCATCCTGCTCCGTCATGCAGCACGCTTCGTCCTTCTCCGCGCCGATGAAGCACCATCCCGGCCAGCCTGTCAGCGTACGCAGGTTCTTGAACGCGCCGCCGTCGTTCAGCATCGTGTCGCCGAGATAGATGATCTCGCTGATCGCCTCGCACGGGCGCTCGCGCGCTTCTCGCGCCTCGTTCGCCCGCGCCAGCAGCCACGACAGCGCCTGCGCGTACTCCATGTCCAGCTTGCGCGGGGGAATCGCGCTCGCCATGCCCATCTCGTGCCACGCTTCTTTGTATCCGGGAACGCGCGGGTCCATCGGGTTCAGGTCCCGGTAAATTACCAGGTCGCCGAAAACTTCGGCCAGCGATCTCAGTTCCATTTACAGCAGTCCTTGCGCGTAAAGCAACTCAGCGTTCAGCAGCGCGCCGCCCGCGGCCCCGCGGATCGTGTTGTGCCCCAGAACGAGGAACTTGTAGTCGAAAATCGGGTCAGGACGCAATCGCCCGATGCTCGTCGCCATGCCCTTGCCCGCCAACCGGTCCAGCCGCGGCTGCGGGCGGTCCGGCTCGGTGTGGAGGATGATGGCCGGCTCCGGTGCGGACGGCAGCCCCATGCGCTGCGGCTCCCCGCGGTACGCGCGAAACGCCTCCGCCACTTCCTCCAGGCTCGCTCGATTCCGCAGCTTCACGCTGACCGCCTCCAGGTGCCCGTTGCGCACCGCCACGCGGTTTGCCTGCGCGCTGACGAGAAACTCGGCGTAGTCTATTCCGTCGCCGCTGACCGTACCGAGCAGCTTGCGCGGCTCGATCTCGATCTTTTCCTCCTCGCCCCCGATGTAGGGGACGACGTTGTCGAGGATGTCCATTGAGGCGACGCCGGGATAGCCCGCGCCGGACAATGCCTGCATCGTCACGACATTTACCGCCTGCACCCCGAACGCGTCGTAGAGCGGCTTGAGCGCGCAGACAAGGTGGGTTGAGGTGCAGTTCGGGTTCGTGACGATGTAACCGGGCTTTTTGCCGAGGGCCAGCCGCTTGCGCTGCTGCACCTTGACCAGCGCCGTGTGCTCCGGGTTCACGTCCGGGATCAACAGCGGTGCGTCCTCGTCCATGCGGTGCGCGGACGCGTTCGAGCACACGGCAAAGCCCACGTCGGCCAGCTCGCTCTCCACTGCGCCGGCCGGGCTGCCGGGCAGGGCGGAGAAGAGCAGGCGCACCTCCGGGTCGATGTCGGCCGGCTCGGTCGGCGTAAGGCGCATCCCCGCTACAGCCGCAGGCATCCCCCCGCGGATGAGCCATTTCGCCGCATCGCCGTACACCTTCCCCACCGAGCGGTCAGACGCGGTGAGCGCGGCCACTTCAAACCACGGATGGTCCGCCAGCAGGGCGATGAACCGCTGCCCCACGGCCCCGGTCGCGCCGAGGATGCCGACTTTAATCTTATGCGCAGGCGCTGTGACTGCCGCCATGTTGAACTCTCCTGATCGTCAAGAGGACGCCCTTGCGAGCGCCACGATGTCTGAATGCACCCCGGCCGCGGCCGCGTCGACCCCCGCGCCGCGGCCTTGCAGCACGAGCGGCGTGTCAGGATAGTAGCGCGTGTGGTACGCGACGATGTTGTCGTTGCCCTTCAGCAGGCCGAGCGCGCTATCCAACGGCGCGGCCTGGATGCCGACTGTGGCGCGGCCATCCTTGAGCTCGGCCGCATAGCGCAGGGTTGCGCCGTTCGCCGCGGCCTCCCGCGCCTGCTCTGCAAACTCCTCGTCCAGCTCTCCCATGCGTTCGAGGAACGCTTCAAGCGGCAGGCCCGCCAGGTCGTATGGCACGAGCGACTGCACCTTCACGTCAAGCAGCTCCATCTGCCAGCCGACCGTGCGCGCAAGGATAAGCGCCTTGCGCGCCACGTCTAGCCCGCCCAGGTCGATCCGCGGGTCAGGTTCGGTGTAGCCCCGCGCCATCGCCTCGCGCACCAGCTCGGAGAACGGACGCCCGGCCTGGAGGCCCGTGAAGAGGAAGCTGAGCGTCCCGCTGAGCGCGCCCCTTATCGAGCGAATCTCGTCGTTTGCCCGCATCAGGCCAAGCGTGGCTTCGATGACCGGCACCGCCGACCCAACCGTCGACTCGTACCGAAAGCGCCCGCTGCGGGTGAGGGCGTCGAATAGGCCTTGCGCTCCGGTCAGCGGCACTTTGTTTGCGGTCGCGGCCGAGTAGCCGCGCTCGATGGCGAACTGAAGCGCGGGGACGGTGGCATCCGTCGCAGTCACGTCGACCACCACGGTTCCGTCCTGCGCGGCCACGTCAACAATCGCCATGAGGTCGCTTTGCGGCGAGCCGTATTCCGTTCGCGCAAAAGACGTCCCCGCAGCCTTCGCTTCCAGAACCGCGCGCAGCGTCTCAGGCCACAGTCCCTTTTCGTCCACAATGGCCCCGTCGCTATCGCACCACGCCGCGATGCGGAAGGCGACGCCGTCACGCTCCGCGTGCAGCCCGGCCGAGTCGAGCAACTGCTTCACGAGCGCGCGGCCTACCTTGCCCGCACCGAAGATGATCAGAGGCACTCGCTTCATTGCGCAACACCTAACCCGAACGCCTCGTGGATGTAACGCACGCCTGCGTCTGCGTCGCGCGCATCCAACGCCAGCGAGATGTTCGTCTCCGACGACCCCTGCGCCACTGCGATGACGTTGACGCTCTTCTCGCCCAGCGCCGAGAAGAGGCGGGCGGCGATCCCAGGCGTGCCGCGCATCCCCTCGCCGACGATCGCAACGATCACCACGTCTGGCTCAATGGTCACGCGGTCGATCAACCGCCGCTTTATTTCTTCGCCGAACGCGGCTTCAAGCGCATCGCAGACGGGGCCAGCGTCTCCATCCGGGACGACGAAGCAGATGCTTTGCTCCGACGACGCCTGCGAAATCATCAGCACATTCGCCCCGCGCTGCGCCACGGCCGCGAAGGTCCGCGCCGCGATGCCGGGGACCCCCATCATGCCGCGACCAGCTACCGTAACGAGCGCCAGTCCGCGGATGACGGTTAGGGCCTTGACCGTGCCGCCGTTGGACGACTTCGGCACGACGCGCGTGCCGGGGAAGGCGGGGTTGAACGTGTTGCGCACGCTGATGGGAATGCCAAGATCGATGGCGGGCAACATCGTTTTCGGGTGCAGCACCTTTGCGCCGAAGTAGGCCAGTTCCGCGGCCTCCCCGTAGGTCAGTTCGGCCAGCGGCCGTGCCTCCTTGACAATACGCGGGTCAGCGGTGAGCACGCCGTCGACATCTGTCCAAATCTGAATCTCGTCCGCGCTCAGTGCGGCACCGAGAATGGCCGCTGAGTAGTCCGAGCCGCCGCGGCCCAGCACGGTCGGCACGCCGGACGGGGTCGCCGCAACGAAGCCGGTCACCACTGGCACAATGCCCTTCTTGAGCAGCGGCAGCAGCCGCCCGCGCGTGGCCTCGCCGGAAGCGTCCATGTCGGGCGCAGCCGATGCGTAGTTGTCGTCCGTCACGATTAACTCGCCCGCATCCACCGCCTCCGCATCTAGCCCGCGCGCGCGCATGGCCGCTGCCAGGATCGGCGCCATGAGTCGCTCACCCAGCCCCGAGATGACCGCCAGCCCGCGGTCGGTTAGCTCGCCGAGGATGGCGACGGCCATGCAGAGGCGCTCGAACTCGCGCACGCGCTCGTCAGTCTGCGCCTGCAACTGCGCGAGGTCGTCGAGGTCGGAGATGAGCGCCTCGGCCGCGTCCCGGTGCCGGCCAATGAGGGCTTGCCGCGCGTCGCGGTACGCCTGTCGGTCTCCCCGCGCGGCTGCGGTGGCGGAATTGATCAGCAGGTCAGTAACCCCGCGCATCGCGGAAGTGACCACGACGATTTCTGAATCGCTGCGGCGCTGGTCCGCCACGATGCTGACAACCTGATTGATGCACTTAGCGTCGTTTACCGACGTGCCGCCGAACTTGAGGACTTGCACGTTCCTTCTCCTTGCCATGTGTTGCGCAAACAAAAAGCCCCTCGCCTATGGGGCGAGGGGCATCGCGGTTCCACCCAATGTTCACGCGAGCCGCCAGAGACGGACGCGCATCTTGTAAGGCCGTAACGTGGCCTGCCGAAGCGCCATACACTCCCCGGACGGCCATCATCATGAGGGGCCGGCGGCCGGATTTGAGGCGCTCGCTCTCGGGGGGTTTTCGGCGGGCAGTCGGCGGGGCAGGCTCGCAGCCGGTGACCTGCTCTCTCTGGCGCCTGTGCGTCGCGTAATCGTCCCGATCAACGCTTTGCGTTATGAGTGACGGAATTATAACGGCGGACGCGCTGCTGTCAAATCGCGCGCGCGGGGTGAGAGCTTTTGCCACAGAGATCACAGAGAGCGCAGAAGCTTCTCTCTGAGTTCTCTGTGATCTCTGTGGCAAAAAGCCTATTCCACCGGCTCGACCAGCCGGCTGTTGCGTAGCGCTCAGGTTTTGACGAGGTTCACCCAGTAGTCGATGACGCTAAACCCGCGGCGCTTGAAAAGGGAGAACGCCTCCGCGCTGTCCTTCGAATGGACGTGCACTTCGACCGAGATGTAGCCGCGGTTCGCCATTTCGGCCAACGCCCGATCCAACAGGAAGGAGCCGAAGCGCAGCCCCCGGTACTGCCGCTCCAACCCAATCCACGCGAGCGCGGCGATGGTCGGGTCGGGCATCGGGTACCAGACAATACTGCCGACCGCGCGGTTGCCGTCGGCCACGACAAGCCCCTGGTAGCGCCGCCCCGCATTTGCGCCCCACGAGCGCAACTGGTACACCGGCTCATCGCCGTTCCACGGCGAGCGCTCGTCGATCATCACCAGCCGCAGCCCGCGCTGCTCAAGGCCGGGGTCTTGCGGACGCTCCTGGTCGTGCAGGGAGGCGGACATCGTCACGTCGCCGGGATTGCTCACCTGATAGCCGCGCTTGTTCAGCCACGCGACCAGTTCGCGGTCGTTCACCGCGCTGATCGCCATGCTCTCGGTCGAGCCGTACCAAGGCGCCCACAGCCGCTCCTGGATTCCATAGAAAGGCGCATTCTGTGCGGCGAAATACATGGGACAGTAATAGAGGTAGTTTTCGGCTGCGTTCAGCAGCCGCGTGCCGAGCCGCTGCTCGCGCGCCCCGGGCGCGACGGCCAGCCACGCGACATGATGGCGCGCTTCCCACGACCGGTTAGCCGGGATGGACGGCGGCGGCTTGATGGCATGGACGCCACCCAGCACCTCATCCCCGCGCACGGCAAGGATCAGCCCGCGCGGATCAAAGCCGGGCTGAACGAGCACGCGCTCCGCGAAGTCCGCTTCGGTGATCGGCGCGTAGTGTCGGTGGCCGGCGAATGCGCGGTTGAGGAAACCGACGAGCGCGGGCAGATAGGCGGGGAGAAAGTGCCGCAGTCTGACGAGCGATGCGGTGTCAGTGTGTCCCGCATCCGCTCGCTGCGCCTGACCGACAGAGGCGCCGGATGAAGTCATGGGCTACATCCCGATATAGCGCGCATACAGCGTCGCGGCCTCGGCTTCGTTCTGCGTGCCCTTGATGATCGCGCGGCCGTCAGGGAATACGGTGAACTCGTGGCCGTCAATCGTCGCGCGGAGTAGAAACTCGTTCTGCCGTACGTCCGCCGCGCCGCCCAGCCGCATCCGCTCGGCGAGGGCAGATAACGACATCGCGTCTCCGCGGCCGCCCGTCACGCTCACCTGCACCGCGTCTCGCCCGCAGAGCGACGTCGTTCGCGCGCCCGCTTCGGCGGAAAGGAACTCGAACTCGCCCTTGCCGCAGGTCGGACAGTCCGGCCGGGGCGGTCCTAACTCGAACTTGTCAAAGGTGCCGTCCCACAGGTCGACGTGGATCATGCCGTCGTTCACTTCGCCCGTGCCGACGATCAGCTTGATCGCCTCGGCCGCAGCAATCGACCCCATTAGCGCGACAATCGGCCCGATGATGCCCGCGGTGTCGCACGTCGCCACCGTTCCGGGAGCGGGCAGCTCGCCCATGATGCAGCGCAGGCAGGGCGTGGCGCCGGGTCGAACCGTGTGCGTCATGCCGTAGGAAGCCAGCACGCCACAGTACACCCACGGCTTGCCGAGCTTGACGCACGCGTCGTTGAGCAGGTAGCGCGTCGAGAAGTTGTCGGTGCCGTCCAGCACGACTTCCGCGTCGCGGATGAACTCCATGACGTTCGTCGCGTTCACGTCCGCGACGATCTCTTCGATTTCGATGTCGCTGTTGATCTTGCGCAGCTTGGCCGCGGCTGCGACCGCTTTCGGCAGCACGCGCGCAACGTCCTCTTCGTCGTACACAAGCTGCCGCTGGAGGTTGTTCAGCTCGACGAAGTCGCGGTCGACAATGCGCAGATGTCCCACGCCGGCGCGCGCGAGGTGGTTTGCCAGCACCGAGCCAGTCGCGCCGACGCCGATGATGGTGACGCGGGCATCGAGTAGACGCCGTTGACCATGTTCGCCGATGGGCAGGAAGATCACTTGCCGCGCGTAGCGCGCTAGTTGTGCGTCCATGATTCGGATTGTATCATATTTTTTGCTGCGATTGCGTTAGTTCGACTTCAGTCGTAAACCGGGGATTAACGATAACCGACCTCGGGCGGTTTCCCGTTTCAGCCTGCGACTTCGAGTCGCAGGCGGCGCTGATATGCTCGCTCGAGATCCGATAAGTACTGTGATTGCAGGCCGAACTTCATTTAGTGCCAACGGCTTCAAAAACTCCTCTAGCAGCACTTCTCCCGGATGCACCGGCGCTAACCTATCATCCATCAGTTTACCTCGATCCCCTGTTCATAATCCACGCAACCTCCAAACAAGAAGGCCGGGATACGAATTTCGCATCCCGGCCTCACTTGTCCATTCAGGTCAGCCCTCCGCGGGCGCCTCTTCCGCCTCCCGCAGCTTCAGCACCAGCGTCCGCAGCAGGTCCGACTCCGTCACGATGCCGACCACCCCGCCGCGCTCATCCACCACAGGCAGGCCGGCGATCTTGTTCTCCGTCATCAGTTCGGCCGCATGGACCAGGAATGCGTCGGGCGTGATCG
>CAZPTI010000216.1:0-8458 GCA_964588925.1 uncultured Anaerolineales bacterium
GTTGAACATGCCGCGCAGCTTGTTCAGAACCAGGGTCGCCAGCGCCTCGCCGTCCACGTCTTCCGCAATGATGACGACGTCGCGCTTGCCGAGCTGGACCAGCTTTTCGAGGATCGGGACGATGTCCTGCGCCGCGGAGATCTTCTTGTCGGTGATCAGGATGTACGGGTTGGTAAGCTGGGCTTCCATCGCCTCGGGGGCGGTGATGAAGTACGGGCTGATGTAGCCGCGATCGAACTGCATACCCTCGACGTACTCGGTCTCGAACTGAAGGCCCTTCGCCTCTTCGACCGTGATGACGCCGTCCTTACCGACCTTCTCCATCACGTCCGCGATCAGGTCGCCGATCTCCTGATCCTGCGCGGAAATGGCCGCAACCGCAGCGATCTCCTCGCGGGTCGTGATCGTGATCGCCTGATCCTTGATGTGCGCGGAGAGGGCGGCCACGCCCTTGTCCAGACCGCGCTTGAGCAGCATCGGGTTCGCGCCCGCGGCCACGTTCTTCATGCCTTCAGTCACGATAGCCTGCGCCAGAACGGTCGCGGTGGTCGTGCCGTCGCCGGCGATGTCGTTCGTCTTGGTCGCGGCTTCCTTGAGAAGCTGCGCGCCCATGTTCTGGAAGGGTTCCTGGAGCTCGATTTCCTTCGCCACGGTCACGCCGTCGTGCGTGATGGTGGGCGCGCCCCACTTCTTGTCGAGCGCCACGTTGCGGCCCTTGGGCCCGAGGGTGGTCTTAACAGCATTAGCGAGGGTGTCGACGCCAACCTTCAGGTTGCGGCGGGCTTCCTCGGAGAAGAGCAACTGCTTGGCTGCCATGGGTAATCTATCTCCTCACTCAGTTATTCGACAATCGCGAGCACGTCGGATTCGCGCAGGATGAGCACCTTCTTGCCGCCCATCTTGACTTCCGTGCCGGAGTACTTGGCGTAGAGGACGGTGTCGCCAACCTTGACTTCCATGGCGATGCGTTCGCCATCTTCATCCGTGCGGCCGGGGCCAGCAGCCACGACCTTGCCCTGCTGCGGCTTTTCCTTGGCGGTCTCGGGCAGGATAATGCCACCGGCGGTGACCTCTTCCTGCTCGAGCGGTTCGACGACCAGGCGATCGGCGAGCGGCTTGAGATTCATAGTCCAACAGCCTCCTACGAGATTGAAATGCGCCCACAAGCACTGGGCAGTTGAAACAAAATCGGCCTTGCCTAGCACTCTATCTATGTGAGTGCTAAAGCAAGGCCGATTCTACTCAAGCTACGCCAACTCGTCAAATCTGGCGGTCGCGCTTTTTGCAGTCGCGTGGCGAGACTGCTAACGATCCATATTCTCTCTGTTCATGGGGTCGCTGGCTCGACTGCGCACTGAGGCCTTTGTTAAGAAAGCTGTACGCGCACTGACTAACCTCCTCACGCGCCTACACGCAGCCGAGAATCGCCTGTTATTATAACGACGCAGGCCGGTTCGCAACGGCGAACCGGCCTGCATTGATCCAACGACGCTGGGCAACGGGTTGAATGCGCCGCCTGCATCCCCCTAACCCGGTTCGGTTTTTGACCTACTCCTCGAACGGCCCGAAGCCCTGACCTTCCCAGTAACCGTTGACATCATCTGTGAAACCCCCATCGTTAATCCTGCCGAGGTCGGCAAGGATGGGCGCATTCTCGAAGACTGCGCGGTCGGTATTCAGGTAGAAGGCATCTTCGTCCAAGTCCTGATCGTACTGCATGGCGCTAAAGGGCACCGGGACCTGTTCCTCGCCCAAGCCCAGAAAGCCGCCAAAGGCCACTACAGCGAAACGGACTGTGGCGTCTCGGATGGGTGCGCCAGCCAACCCGACCTGTGTGGTAACATCAGTCGCGGCGGCGCCAGTTGTGGCGCCCGCCTCATCAGCGGCGACCGCCAGATCAAGCTGAAGCAGGATGTTCTCGATCTCACCTAGCTCTTCGCCATCGGGTGTCTTAACGACGTAGCCGAACAGCCCCATCAGGTTCGAAGCCCTGAAGGCCCGCCTGTCTTGCGTAGCCTCTGGGAACTGAACACCCCGGCCTTCCCAGTAGTCGCGAATGGCGGCATCGAAATTAGGATCTGTAACGTTCGGCAGCGCATCCAGGTTGATGCCGGGCACTGCCTCAAGTGCGGCGCGGTCGGCGTCCAGCACGAACGCATCCTGTAGGACGACGTCCTCGTCTGCAACAGCAACTGGATCTTCAACCCCATCGGGATACCCGTAGTAGCCATACCCGTATGGATACCCGTACGCCGGTCCAAGCCCGTAAAGATCGGGATCTTCGAGGTTGAGCCGCATGGCTTGCAAGGGCACCGGCACCAGGGTTTCGCCCAGGCCCAGGAAACCGCCGTACGCAACGATGGCGTATGCCAGGCGAGCATTGCCAATGGGTACGGCCATTGCCAGGTCGGTCGTCCCAGTCATCTCATCCTGGCTGGTAAGCACGAGCACCAGGTCCTGAACCTCGCCCAGTTCTTCCCCTTCGCGGTCCACAACGGGGAAACCGATCAGCCGGTCGGCTTCGAACAGGCTGCCTCCCGGCGCAAGCGCCAGCCTGGTTTCTCGATCCAGCCGCGCTTCCGCCTCATCGAGTTCGGCTCCTACCACGAAGCCCTGATCCGCCCAGTAGCTTTCGATGTCGCGGTCCCAATCCGGATCACCCTCTTGAGGCAGGGCGCCGGACCGGATCGTCGGCGCGTCCCTGAACGTCTGGGGGTCTACCGGCAACGTGAATGTCTCGTCCTCGCGATTGAGGCGCATGCCGCTGAAGGGTACAGGGATGCGCTCCTCCCCGAGTCCCAGGAAGCCTCCCAGGGCCACAACGGCGTAGGCCAGCCGGGCGCGCACCACCGGCATTGCCTGGACCATCACCCCGGTTCCGGTTGTCCCGGTCACGCCTTGTGTGGCTCCAGGGCCCGCGTTTGGAGCCCCGGTGCTGATCTCAACCACCATGTTCTCGATCTCGCCGATCTCGTCGTCCTCTTCATTCACGACCGGCCAGCCGATGAGAGTGTTGGCGCGGTACGGCACGCCATTCTGGATAGACGCCGGCAACCAGATGCCGCGATCTCTCCAGAAGCCTCGTATGTCCCGGTCCCAGGTGGGGTCGATCTCTCCCAAAGCGCGCGGCGCCCGGAAGGTGGGAACGTTGCCCAGTAGTGCGGGCTGCACGTTCAACACGAAAGCATCCCCGTTTTCGTTGAGACCCATTGCGGTCAGGGGCACGGCCACTGGTTTCTCACCGAGGCCCAGGGTGCCGCCCAGCGCAACAACTGCATAGGCCAAACGGGCTTGCGTGAAGCCGGTTCCCGTCATGGCGCCGGTGCCAGTAACCGGCTGGGTTGCGCCTACACCCTCGCCCGAACCGCTGTTGAGTTCCACAATCAGGCTTTGGATTTCGCCGATCTCATCCCCAATGGTAGACATGACGGGAAAACCGACCAGCCTGGTGGCCTGGAAGGACCGGACTGTGGTGGCGGCCGCGGGCTGAGTAGCCCCGGCGGCGCCAGGGGTTGGCGTGCCTTGTTGGTAAGCGGGCGCTGCGAGAGCGGCCGAGACGCTGCCAAAGAGAAGCACAGCTACGCCCAGTACGTAAAGCAACAAACGGACTTTCTTGCGCATCAGTTATCAACTCCTTCTAGCTAGACATTTCTACCGTAACACGTTGGTCTACATGCGTTAGTTGCCAAAGGGTCGTTTCGGTTCACCTCCTTCTTCGCCAGGCTTCGACGATTTATCTCTGACGCCGTCCAGACAACTCCCCCAGGGTCATCAAGCGGGCCGTTGCAATCAAAAATGATTTTACCACAAATACCTCAATACTCTTTGTAGGTTCTCTACCCGTTCTGGAAGCTCGGCTGCGAAGCCAGACGATGATTTCAGATAAACTTGACTTCGATCGCTCTATTGAACGTTCACGAGAGAGGCGCGCATGAAACGAGTGTGGTTAGCAGAACGACCCCTTGCCCTGGCGGTCCTGATTGGCTTCGGGCTGTGGCTGTTCGTGCAGCTCTTGGCTCGCACACTGTGGGTTTGGTTTGTGGTGTTGCTTGCCGTGCTTCTGGCGACCAGTATGCAGCCGCTTGTGAAGCGCATTTGCCGGTTAACGCTGCCGCCTGGCGGCTGGCGCTTACCTCGCGCCCTGGCCGTCTTGCTGATTTATGCCCTTGCGGCCGCTCTTCTTGGGCTGGGCGTCTACTTTGTGGGCGCCCGCCTGATCACCGAGTTGGTAGACCTGGTTCTCCGCTTGCCCGATCTGGGCGCGCAACTCGCCGCGCAGGCGCGTGACTTAGTCGATAAAACCGGTATCCCGATGTCCTGGCTGCCTGGCGAGTCGCAGCTCGCCTCCCAACTATCCGGACTCACCGCGCGCGCGATCTCTGTCCTGCAATTCGCCGGTTCGTTCGCCGGCCAGTTGGCAACACTGCTGTTCAGGGCCTTTCTGGTGCTGGCCCTGGCGCTCTTTCTGGTTGTGGAGTCGGAGCAGATCGCCCGTTTCTGGGTCAGCCTCTTCCCGCCGGCCCGTCGTGCCCGCGTTTCCGAGGTGTCCGCGCAGATGGGCGACAAGATGGGATCCTGGTTGCTGGGTCAACTGGCGGTCATTGCCATCATCGGTGTGTTGGCCGGGCTGGGCGCCTGGCTCTTGGGGCTGCCGTTTCCGGTGTTGCTCGGCGTTGCAACCGCCTTGATCGACCTGATTCCGATGCTCGGACCATCAGTCATGATTCTGCCGGCGGTGCTCATTGGGCTTTCGCAGTCTACGCTGACCGGCATCCTGGCCGGCCTGCTCTTCCTGACTCTGTCCGAACTGGAAGCTCATGTGCTGGGGCCGTTAATCACCGGGCGAGTCGTCAAACTCTCTCCGACCCTGATTATCGTCGCCTTGCCGCTTGGTCTGGCCCTGTACGGTCCCATTGGCGCCTTGCTGGCGGTGCCTGTCGCAGCGGCACTCCAGGTGTTTGCGCGCGAGGTCGTGCTGCCCTGGTTGTGGGACCGGGAGGGTGTGGCCGAGGAAGACAGGCAGGTGGAGGACGCCCGGCCCGAGGTCCTGGCGGAGCAAACGGAAGAGTGACAGACGAAACTTTAGCGGGCGCAGTTGATGAAGGAGGTATGATGGATCTGACGGCAGCCTGGGAAAAGATTCAGGGCATGATAGAAGACCTCGTGCGCGCACTGCCGAACATCGGACTGGCGCTGGTTGTCTTCGTGCTGTTCTATGCCCTCGGCGCAGGGATTCGAGTTTTGGTGCGCCGCCTGACTGAGCAACGGCGACGTAACGTTGGACTGGTGCTGGGGCGCCTGGCGCATGGGCTCGCCATATTCATCGGCTTCCTGGTAAGCATGGGCATTGTCTTTCCATCCGTCAATGCGCGTTCGTTGATCGAACTTCTCGGCATTAGCAGCGTGGCGATCGGTTTTGCCTTCAGAGATGTGTTACAGAACTTCCTGTCCGGCATCCTGATCCTGCTGACGGAACCCTTCAGGATCGGCGATCAGATCGTGGTGGGCGGCTTTGAGGGAACGGTGGAAGACATCCAAACGCGAGCAACCACCATTCGCACCTACGATGGGCGCCGCGTTGTCATTCCCAACAGCAGCCTTTTCACCGATAGCGTGATCGTTAACACAGCATTCGACCGGCGCAGGCTCGAATATGATGTTGGCATCGGATACGGTGACGACATCGGGCTAGCAAAGCGCTTGATGGTTGATGCTATGCGTAGCGTACCAGAAGTGCTGGCCGAGCCCGCGCCCGATGCGCTGGTCATGGAGTTGGCTGAAAGCAGTGTCCTGATTCGGGCGCGTTGGTGGATCAAGCCACCGAGCCGCGCCAGTGCGCTGGATACGCGTGATCAGGTGCTGGCCGCCATTAAGAACCAGTTGGTCGAGAACGGCATCGATCTCCCCTTCCCAACCAGACAGATCCTGTTCCACGATCAAACAGAGGCAACCGACGGAGACCGTACACGCCAGCGCGAAGGCTGGCCGGCCGGGCAAGGACTCGTCCCACGGGCGCGCAGCACAGCCGTTGCACTTAATCGCTGGGCCAGGAAACGGCGGCGGAAAAACAGGGGCGGTGCGGGCGCGGGAGCCGAACCGTGAGCGCAAGAACACAGTCTCCGAGGAGATACGTTTGAGCTAGCGGTGGATGTCCGGCCGTTCTGCAACCGCGCTTGTCGCCACCCATTCCGCCGCCCCAGAGGACGGAGGCGATCAGCCAGGCGCGCTCGGTCTTGCCCCTACCCTCGCGGCCTCGGTTTCCGCCCCTTCACTTCGGCGCTCCGCTGCGCCTCGCTGCCGCGATAGCTCGGCGCGGTGATGACGAAAAAGACGCAGCGCGACGTGTCGAGCATGCGGCTCTGCAAGCGCGGCTCAATCTCGTTGATCTGCGCGGTCGTGGTGATCACGGTCGGCAGGCGCGCCGCATAGCGGTGGTTGAGCAACTGGAACAGCTTCTCGCGCGCCCACGGCGTGGCGCTCTCGGTGCCCAGGTCATCCAGCACCAGCAGCGACGCGTTCTTGACCTGCTCAAAGACGCGATCCAGCGTCGCGCCCGCCGAAGGGCTGAACGTCGCGCGGAGATGATCGAGCAGGTCGGGGACCACGACGAACATGGGTGTGGCGCGGCCTGCCGCAAGCTGCGCATTGGCGATGGCTGCGGCGAGGTGAGTCTTGCCGCAGCCGTACGTGCCGCTCAGAACGAGCCAGCCCTGCGGGTGATCGGCGAAGCTTCGCGCTCGCTCAACGGCGCGCTGCAAGTTCTCCTTGCGCGCCGCGTCCATGTCATCGTTGCGCCGCAGGTTGAAGTTGTCAAACGTTTGATCGGCGTGCAGATTGAGCGTGCTCAGGTTTCGCGTGCCGCGGTCCGCCGAACTGCCTCCGCCCCCCTGCCGGAAATCGGGCGCGGGTATCTCGTAAATCTGGCTCAAGTCGAGGTCTGACAGCCGCGAGCTGATGCGTGGGTCGAGTTCCTCCAGCCGCTGGTTGGTCGTGATGACGGTGGGCAGGCGGCCGTTGTAGCGGTGGTTCAGAATCTGGAAGAGCTTCTCCTGCGCCCAGGGCGTGGAGTGGTGCGCGCCCAGGTCGTCCAGCACCAGCAGCGGCGTCTCGCGGATCGTCTCAAGTCGCTCATCGACCCCGCTCTCGCTCGTCGGCCCGAACGCTGCGCGCAGGTGGTCGAGCAAGTCAGGCACGACGACAAACATCGCCGGCCGGCCCATCTCAATCGCATAATTGGTAATGGCCGCCGCAAGGTGTGTTTTCCCCGCGCCATAGCCGCCCAACAGGACGAGCCACCCACGCGGGCGCTTGGCGTACTCCAGGCAGATTTCATACGCCCGGTGCAGCGAGCGGCTGACCGAATCGGGCAGGCCGAGGCCGTCGGGCAGGAACGCATCGAACGTCATGCGATCCAGCCCGCCGAGATTGCTCAGCCCGTGGAGCGCGCGGCTGCGGTCGAGCGCGATGCGCGCCTCCGTGCACTGGCAGGGGATCAGCTTGCCGAAATCGGGGTGGCCGTAGGGCACGTCGCGCAGCAGGAAGCCCTTGCCCTTGCAGATGGGGCAGGGTTCGTCTGCGGGCGAGGACGCGCGCGTCTTCCGGCCCTCCTCCGAAGGCCGGCGCTCAGGCGGCCGGAAATCGCCCAACAGGTCGCCGATATTCTTCATCACCCTGCTCCGCCTAGTGCTTGATCAGCCCTTCGTAGCCTTCGGGCACGTCATACGCGCCAAGTTCCCGCTCCTGCTTCGTGCCGCCGCGCCCCTCCGTCCGCCACCGCTCCAGAATCGTCAGCACGTACTTCCAACTGCGCCTGTTGCGCAAGACGGCCTCCCGAAACGCGTCCGCAATCCACTCAGCGGGGAAGTGGCGCTCCGCGTCGCGCAACTCGTCCGCGATCATCGGCGTCAGCAGGCCGATGTTCTGCTCGTAAAGCACGAAGATCGTCGGGCGCTCGGTCTGAAGCTGCACGTCCTCGCCGGTGTCCTCGGACAGGTCGAGCTCGCCGCTCGCCAGCCGCTCCAGCACCTCGCGGCCGTTGGCCGAGTTGATCATGTACCATTCTTCGGTCTGCGTCCCCCGCGTGACATCGGTGCGCAGCAGCGCGCCGCGCGCCACCGCGCGTTCCAGCGCGTCGCGCAGCACGTCCTCGCCGCTCAGCTTGGGCGTTGCCAGCCCGTCGAGCAGCCGCCGGTCGCGCAGCATCTCGTCCAGCCGCGCATAGCGCAGCGCGCCGCGCTTCTTGCCGATCAGCCAGAAGAGGTGCAGCACGACCTTTAGCTCGGCAAGATGGTCGATCAGCGGCAGCAACTCGCTGAAAAACAGGTTCGGGACGGGCGTCGTCGACAGCTTCCCCGCAGGGAAGCCGGAAAAGCCCTGCATCTGCTCACTCATTCAACGGCTCCCGAACCATCTCAAGGTTCTCGAACTTGGTCAGCTCCTTGCGGAAGTAGAGCGGGAT
>CAZPTI010000217.1:0-4022 GCA_964588925.1 uncultured Anaerolineales bacterium
TACCGGTTCGGCACTCCTGTTTCAAGTCCCTTTTCAAAAAGAGCCAAACTTAAGAGGTTCGTAGTAACCGGCGCCTGCGCCGGTTACTACGAACCACTTATCCACCCACATTCACCCAGGAGGTCCCAAATGATTGAAGAGTTCCGAAAGTTCATCCTGCGGGGCAACGTGATCGACCTGGCCGTCGCGGTCGTGCTGGGCGCGGCGTTCGGCGCGATCGTCACGTCTCTGACCAACGACATCATCATGCCGTTGGTCGGCATTCTGCTCGGCGGCGTCGATTTCGCGTCGCTCTCCGTCCAGGTCGGCAGCGCGGTCCTCGCCTACGGGAAGTTTATCCAGGCGATCATCAACTTCCTGATCGTCGGCCTCGCGCTCTTCTTTATCGTCAAGGCGGTGAACAGGGCGATGGAGTTCCGCAGGAAGGCCGAGGTCGTCGTCGCGCCCCCTGCGCCCGCGGAAGACGTCGTCCTGCTGCGCGAGATTCGCGACCTGCTGCGCGCGCAGGGGCGTTAAACGCGCAAAACCCGTCGGGTCTCGCAGGACCCGACGGGTTTTTCTTCGATCCTACTTCACTTCACCCCCCATCAACTCATCGACGACCCGCCGGACCACGCTCAGCGTTCCCGCGTCCAGCCCGACCATTCCCGGCCCCGTCACCGTCGGCGGCCGGCGCTCGTCGCAGCATGTGGACAGGCACTTCCGCAGCGCGTACACGTCGATGCCGAACTCGTAGAGCCGCCGCGCGGCGCGCTCCGTCAGCACGGCGTCGGAGAAGAGGCACTTGAGGAGGCAGCACAGGTCGCCGTGACCGCCGTCGCCGCCGCCGGGAGGGGTGCGCGGGTCGGGGTTGTCGCCCCCGCGCCAGGCCGCGGCCGTCACGATCTGCTCGCGCGTGAAGGGCCGGCCGCGCAGGGTCGAGCCGCTCGCGCGGACGATGAACGTGTAGACGCCCGCCTGCGCCGCGAGGAGGCTCGTCGTGTGGACGCCGGGCGCGGTTTCGCTGAGCGCGAGGATCGACTGCGACCCGTCCGGCCGCGTCAGCTCCGCGTGGACGGTCGCGCGATGGTCCATCGGCAGGCCGTACTCGGTGAGCGTGGCGGTCAGGGTGAGGGTCGCGCCCGGCTCGTAGCCGGTCTGGTCGAGGCGGCAGCGCATGCGGAGGTTCGAGTGCGCGTGCGCGGAGAGGCTGTAGCGCAGCCCGTGCGCCGCGGTCGACTGATACTCCTGCGGATGGTTGTCGAGCGAGGCCAGGTAGCGTTTGAAGGCGACCCTGTCCACCTCGAGGACGGCATACCACGTTCCCTCGCGCGCCGGGCTTGCGCCCACCAGCGCGGGCAGGCTGATGCGGTAGAACACGTTCTGCTGCCCGACGAAGTACTCGATCCCCGCGGCCGGTGCTGCGATAGCAGGTGTGATCACGTCCCCGTCCGGCGTCTCCACGGTGAAGCGCAACGCCCAGGGCGCGGGCGACAGGCAGATTACGTCGGTGTAGATGTCCGTCTCGTTCAGGTTGAACGGGATGCGGTGCTTCATCCCCGGCAGGAGCGCGCCTTCGGGGTCGAGCACGATGTCGGCGTTGGTGACGCCGGCCAGGATTTGCAGGTAGTACTTGCTCAGGCGGAAGTACTCGCTCGTCCCGATGGGGCCGGTCATCAGCGTGTAGCCGCCCGTGCCGTTGGTCAGCGCGGTCAGGGCGGCCGGCTGGATCTGGTCCGCGGTGCCGAGGCCGATGGCGTACACCCGCTCGTTGATGAGGCCGGCCACGTCGGCGATGTACTTTGGCTCGGTCTCGTGGCCGTCGGTCAGCACGATTGTCGCCTTCACGTCGTAGCCGGTGATCGGGTCGAGCAGGTTGTGGGCCTTTTCGACCGCGTCGCCGATGGCCGTCATGCCCGCGGGGTTGGTGAGGGTGCCGCTGATGGCGGTGCGCGCGGCGATGCGCATGGGGTCGAGCCCGCCGATGACCGGCAGCGGCCCTGTCACGGGCATCGCGTCGTACGCGTCGGTGTCGAACCGGATGACGCCGATGGCGTTGTCCTCCGGGATCAGGTCGACGAAGGGGGGCGCGGAGTAGCGCAGCACGTCGATGCGCTTGTAGCCGGGGATGCCGGACGGCGAATCCATGCTGCCCGACTGGTCGAGCGCCATCACGACGGCCACGGTGGGGCGCGCGACGGTGTTGGCCGTGATCGGGATCACGTAGTCGACGCCGGTTTCGAGGCAGCGCACGGTCATCGTCCCCGTCGCCACGTCGCCCGGACTCGTCCCGCGGTACGTCACCCAGACGTTGACCTGGCGCGGGTTCATGGCCGCGCTGGACGTAAAGAGCAGGCCCAGCGGCGTGTTGAACGCGGTCCCGGCCGGCCCGCTGAGCACGGTCGGCCCGCTGATGATCTGGAACGTCAGGTCGAGGCAGGAGTCGATGTGCCAGACCGCGCTGCCGGGCGCCTCGATCCCCTCCGGCACGTCGTTGAAGACGACGCTCGGCGTGACGAGGTTGATGTTCGTGGGCGAGCTGAACGGGGCGAGCACCGCGCGGATGCGCGCCTCGCACACGGGGCAGAAGTCCGCGCCGGTCGACCGCATCTTGCAGTTGAAGACGGGGCGGAACGCGTCGCAGTGGTAGTAGTGCGCGCCCTCGAACGCGCCGACCGTGCCCGCGGCCACGGGGCTGGCCTGCGGGTCGCACGCCGCGCAGTTGCCGTTGTTGGTGGTGGGCATGGGCGTGGCGGCGTTGATGAAGCTGGCCCACTTGATCGTGGCGCGGTTGCTGTCGATGGTGACGTTGGGCTCGCTCGGCTCGCTGGCCGGGTGGTTGTTGCGGTCCGTCTCGCCGGATGAGCAGCCCTGCCAGTATTCGTATTCGTCGGCGAGGCCGAACGCGGAGTGGCCCATCTCGTGGATGACCACGTCCATCCAGTCCGCGCCCCCGCGCGTGGCGGTGGCGATCTGGCCGCCCGACCCGGCGCGGATGGGGGAGTTGATGAGCACGAGCGCCTGATCCCAGTTGGGCACCTGCGCGTTAAGCACGTTGATGACGGTCGTCCCGTTGACGCCGCTGAGGCGCTGGATGACGCCGTCGGCGCAGAGCGTGCCGTCGAAGTAGGTGGCGACCGCCGTGCCCGCGCCGCATGCGGCCGGGTCGTCGATGCCGCTGTCGGTCGATGACACGTTGATGCGGTAGATGTTGAACGCGCACTGGAGGCTGAGGTCGTTGAACGGGGGGGTGGTCCACAGGTGCGCGATAAAATCGTTCACGTCCTGCTCAAACTGCGCCATTTCGGACGCGCGGTAGCCGTCGGAGAGGAAGACCATGTTGAACCGGCTTGAATCCGGCCCGTGGTCGACCACTTTGGTGGTGCTGAGGATGCTGCCGTCTGAAGTGCCCATCGTCAACCCTCCCGGCGCGGGTCCGCGCTGCGCGAGCGCAGGGGGAAGCGCGCAATCGGTTCGGCTGGCTCCAGGCTGGCGCCCGGCTTGAGCGGGCTGCTGTACAAAACGACCGTCTCGGCCTCGGCCAGGTTGGGCACGAGGACGAAGAACTGGCCGCGCGGGTTTTGGATGTCGACGTTGGTGAAGCCGCCGGCCTCGTCGGGGACTTCGGCGCGGAAGGGGATGGGGTTTGACATAACCAGCCGGTAGATGGGGCGGCCCTGGCGCGAATGCAATTCCACCCAGAAGCCGGACTGCCCCCGCGGCCGGCGCGCTTCAGCCTGTCCCGCCGGTTCCTTGCCACTCTCGCGCGGCCGTTGCTCCTGCAAGAGCGGCGCGGAGGGCTGCGTCGGCCGGTCAACGAGCTGCCGGTCGACGAGCGTGATCTTCCCGCCCTCATAGCTGAACGTGAGCCGGAGGGCGCGAGCCTGTCCGCGTGAAGCTGAATCACGGTTTTCCATGCGGACCATCCTTGAAGTTGGGATGGCGGCGGCGGAGTAGCGGCGTTTCCGCGGCCGGTAATAGTAAGAACGGATATTGTGGGGGAATTGCGACGGGTTTGGGAGGGAATTGTGGCGCAGGATTGA
>CAZPTI010000217.1:4122-8383 GCA_964588925.1 uncultured Anaerolineales bacterium
CGAGTAGGGCCGTCGGGTCTTCGTGCGCGGCGCCGCGCGCTTGCCCCCACTCCTCTCGCGCTATAATGCCCGCAACTGAGGGCCAAAGACCCCTTCAACGGCGGCCTTCACCGCGCCCCTTCCACCGCCCGGCTGAACACCTCCGCGGCCCACTGATTAATGCTCTTCCCGCTCACCCCCGCCGCCGTCGCCACCGCCGCGTGAACATCCGGCGGCACGCGCAGCATCAGCTTCCCGGAGAAGGGCTTCTGCGCGGGCCGCCCCAGCCGCTCGCACGTCGCCAGGTAATCATCCACTGCCTCCTCGAACGCCGCGCGCAACTCGTTCACGCACTCCCCGTGAAACCCGACAATGTCGCTGATGCCCACAATGTGCCCGACAAAGCACTGATCCTCGTCGCTGTACTCGATCCGCGCCGCGTAACCCTTGTAAGTCATCGTCTTCATGGCCGCACTCCTGCCTGCGCCACTCCATCACTGGCGTTGGGGTGGCGAAAATCCGCTGCAAGGCGTCTCGCTGTTTACGGTTCATAAGGCAATGATAGCATATTTTGCTATCAGAAGCAATACTTCAAGAGGCATCTTGTCCCAAAATCTGTGCGCTCGATAAGAAGATTACGCCCGAAGGAGCAGGGCAGCGGGGCGAGGGTGCGCGTCGGTGAGACGCGCGCGTATAAACAACGACCCGACGGGTTTCGACCGTCACGCAGTGACGCACCCGTCGGGTCTCGCGCCCCCCCACTTTTCTCACATTCTTTCGCGTGTTATACTCCCCTCATGCGACTCTATCTCGACACGCGCAGCCTGCAGCGCCCGCTCGACAGCAAGACGGACCTGCGTATCTTGCTCGAAGCGGAAGCGGTGTTAGGTTTGTTGGCTCTGTGTCAGTCTGGCGAGGCCGAGCTCATCGGATCGGAGGCTTTGGCGTTTGAGGTGGAGCGAAACCCGAATTTGACGCGCCAGCAGTACGCGCTGGAGACCCTTTCGTATGCGGTGTTCGTTGTGGAGATTACGGCTGACGTAGAAGAACGCGCTCGGTGGCTGGTCGGGGCTGGCCTGAAACCGTTGGACGCGCTCCATCTGGCGAGCGCCGAGGCCGCGGAAGCCGACTACCTCTGCACCTGCGATGACCGCTTTTTGCGCCGCGCGCGCGGACTGGCGAATTTAGCGACGCGCGTTGTATCGCCGTTGGAGTTGATAGGAGACATTGGGCGATGACGGCCCCACCGAGACCCCTGGCCGAGATTACCCAGACCGCCATCCGGCTGCTCGTCCGCGAGATGGGCCCCGCCGACACCATGCGTTTCGTCAGCCAGTTCACCGTTGGCTACGGCAACTACACCGAGGAGCGCGACGAGCTCTTCGCCGACCTGACGCTCGACGACATTCTTGGCGCGATCAAGCGCAAACGCGCCGGCCCGACGCAGGAGAACTAACCCGCGCAAAACAAAAACCCGTCGGGGCGCCACTTTGGCGTGGCGAGACCCGACGGGTTGCGCGCGAAGGGATTCGCGCGCCTGTCCTTACCGCGTCGCGCGCTCAAAGCCCGCGCGCACCGCGTCCTTAAACCGCTCCCACGGCGAGTCGGAATACTGCCGCTCCCAGTCGCGGCGGGCTTCCGCCTCCACGTCTGCCCACGTCCGGCCGCGGTAGCGCCCGCCGTACGTGTAGCCATACTGGTACGCCGGGCGGAACCGGTCATATTGCAGGCCCGAGCCGGTGTAGTGCTGTTCGTAGTGCCGCCGGAAATCGTCGTCGAAGCGGTTGAGGTTCACCCCGCCCGACGTCCCTTCCACGCGCTCCACGTCTACTTCGGTCCGCCGCTCCACGTCGCGGATCACTTCCTCGCGCTCCTGCGCGGTCTTGTCGACGACAATTTCCTCGACGACGCGCGCCTGCTTGTCGACCACGGCCTCCTCAGCCGTCTCGCGCACTTCGAGCGTGCCCTCGCGGAACGCCTCGAAGTCGCGGTCGGTGGCCGGGCGATCCACCGGCCGGCGCTCTACGTTCACCTGCTCCTCGCGCAGGTTGACGCTCTTCTCGACCGGGGTCTCGACGACGCGCGAGTGCACGCGCACGCCGCCGCGGCTCACCTCGCGCTTGCCCACGCGCAGCTCTTCCTCGATGATGGGGAGGATCTCCTGCCCCTCGCGGTCCATCTGCTCCGCGGTGAACGGCTGCGCGGTCTCGTCGAACCGCTGCCAGCCTGACTTCCGCCAGTGCTCCGTGATGCGCTCGGTGGGCAGCGCCTGCAACTCCGCCATGATGCGCACCGCCTCGTCGGACCGGCCGCCCGCGTCCACCGCCACCAGCGTGTTGCCCCGGCGCACGGCTTCGAGGTAGACGTCCGCGTCATCCGCGCGCGCGCCCATCTCCAGGAACGCATCGGCCAGCCGCGTCTGGCCGCCGATGTAGCGCGTTAACGGCCCGCTGGCGTACACGTTGCCGATGCCGGCCAGGCTGTGCCGCTTTAGATCGCCGAACTGCCTGCGGAAAGTGTCATCCAGCCCGCGCTGCCGCGAACCATGCGTCTCGTTTGCGATGATGCTAATGTCGTTCATGCCGAAACCGGCCGCCTTGAGGCGCGAAATCACCTCATACGCCTGTCGCAAATCGTTATACAGTCCCACTACTACGTTAGCCATTTCACTCACGCTCCAATCCAGGTTTTGTGTTCGTCGCCAGCCTGCGCGTCCTCTTCGCTGGCAGTCCATTCCTCGCCCGGCAGCCGCTCGATGTCCGCGTGTTCCCGGCGCAAAGTGACCCGGTAACGCTCGGCAACCTCGCGGCGCTTCTTCGTGATCCGCAGCTCCTCGCGCAGGACGAGGCGCTTCTCCACCACCAGCACCTCCTCGAGGATGGGCACGATGGTCGTGTCACCCTCCTGGCGCACGGGCGGCGGCTCGCTGACCTCGCGGTTGATGGGCACGCGTTCCACCTCGACCGTCTCTTCCGCGCGCATCGGCTCCACCAGGCGGTCCTCGGTCGTGACGCGCTTGGTAATCCGCACGCCGCCTGTTACGCGTTTGCGCTTGCGGACGTCGACCGTTTCGACCAGCACGGGGATGACCAGCCCGCCGTTCGCGCTGATTTCGGCTGCGGGCAGGTGGGCGGTGCGGAACGGCAGGAAGAACTCGCCGTCTCCGCGCGGTTCGAGCCACGCTTCCGGCGCCCAGAGGCGTCGCCCGTCCATCATTTCGAGCAACACCAGCGCGCCCTCCGCGTCGCCGGCCCGCGCCATCTGCGTCTCCCGGACGATGCGCCCGCGCAAGCCATCCACATCCACGATGGAACCGTCGGAACCCGCGCGGGGTCCCGCATGCGCATCCGCCATATTCGCTCCTGCTCGCCGCAAACTGCCCGGCGGGGAATTGGGTAGTTCGGATATAGAACGATGGTCATGGGAAGATGTGTTCCCGCTGCGAATAAAAAACCCGTCGGGGCGCCACTTTGTGGCGTGGCGAGACCCGACGGGTTCTTCTATCACAATGGAGTGGGCGCGGCGGTGCGCGCGTTACTCGCGCCCGTCCTCCAGCGACTTCAAAAACGCATCCATATCCGCGAAATCCTCATACCGTCCGGCCTTTAAATCCGCCTCCGCCTCGGCCTCACCTGCCTGCCACCGCTCCGTGTAGAAGTACGCCTGGTCGCGCTCAACCGCCACGCGCGGCGCCAGGCAAATCGTCCCGTCCTGCGCCACCGTCACCTCCAGCAGGTCGCCTTCCTTCAGCCGCGCCTGCCGCCGGATGCTCGCCGGCAACGTAATCTGCCCGTTGCTCCGAATCTGCAACATCGTATTCATGCTGTCCTCCGGCCTCCCGCTACGGATTCTTCAAGCATTCGTCGTGGTTGTCGATGTTTCTGAACACGCAAATCGTGTCGCCGTCACCCTGTTCGTAGTGAAAGGTGAACCGATATTGAATATCGATTCGCCCCTCCCAAATATCGCGCGTGCCCTTCACGCGCTTGATTCTCAGCGACGGATGATTTGAATTCTTGACAAACAACTGAAACGCCTTCTGCGCTTTCCTCTGAATATCGACCGGCAGCAACTGGTACTGCTTGCTGAACCGGCTCGCGCGCCGGTAGATCATCCCTGATCCCTTCTCTCAAATCTTGAGAACTCAGAAGAAGTATATGCGTTTTCGCAATAACTCGCAAGAAAAAACCCGTCGGGTCTCAAAAGACCCGACGGGTTTCGCGCTTACCGACGGGTTTCGCGCGCACCGCTTACACGCGCATCAATCGTACAGCAGCGGCTG
>CAZPTI010000218.1:0-4759 GCA_964588925.1 uncultured Anaerolineales bacterium
TGAAAAATCCTGTAATCCTGTTGCTTCTTCCCTCTCTGCGCGCTACTTATGCGTCGTAATAAAGCGTAAACTCATATGGGTGCGGGCGCATGCGGATCGGGTCGACTTCGGTCTCGCGCTTGTAGGCGATGTAGGTTTCGAGCATGTCGGGCGTGAAGACGTCGCCCTTGAGCAGGAACTCGTGGTCGACCTCGAGCGCGTAGAGCACGGCTTCCAGGCTGCCCGGCACCTGCTTGACCTTCTTCGCTTCCTCCGGCGGCAGGCCGTAGAGGTCCTTGTCCATCGGCTCGCCGGGGTCGATGCGGTTCTGCACGCCGTCGATGCCGGCCATGAGCAGCGCGGCGAAGGCGAGGTACGGGTTGCACGACGGATCGGGCGCGCGGAACTCGATGCGCTTCGACTTGGCGCTCTTCGAGCCGACCGGGATGCGGCAGATGGCCGAGCGGTTGCGCTGCGAGTAGGCGAGGTTGACCGGCGCCTCGAAGCCGGGGACGAGGCGGCGGTAGGAGTTGGTCGTCGGCGCGACGAGCGCGAGGAGCGCGGGCGCGTGCTTGAGCAGGCCGCCGATGTAGTATTTGGCCGTGTCCGACAACTGCGCGTAGCCCGCCTCGTCGTAAAACGCGTTCTTGCCGCCCTTCCAGATGCTCTGATGGCAGTGCATGCCGGAGCCGTTGTCGCCGAAGAGCGGCTTGGGCATGAAGGTGGCAGTGAGGCCGTTCTGCCGCGAGACGTTCTTCACCATGTACTTGTAGATCATCACGCTGTCGGCCATGCGGGTGAGCGTGTCGAAGCGCATGCCGATTTCGCCCTGGCCCGCGGTCGCCACTTCGTGATGGTGAATCTCGATTGGCACGCCCGCGCCTTCGAGCGCGAGGACGATGCGCGAGCGCACGTCCTGCGGGGTGGGGAAGTAGCCGCGCTTGGCCGAAATCTGCCCGCCGAAGTTCGGGCCGAGCTCCTTGCCGCTGTTCCACCAGCCTTCGCGGCTGTCGAGATGGTAGAACGCCTCGTTCGTGTTCGAGCCGTAGCGCACGTCGCCGAAGATGAAGAACTCCGCCTCGGGGCCGAAGAACGCCGTGTCGCCGATGCCGGTCTGCTTCAGATAGGTCTCCGCGCGGCGCGCGATGAAGCGCGGATCGCGGCTGTACGGCTCGCGCGTGATCGGGTCGTACACGTCGCCGATGATCGCCAGCGTCGGCACCTGATAGATCGGGTCGATGAACGCGGTGGACGGGTCGAGCAGCAGGAGCATGTCCGACTCGTGGATTTCCTTGAACCCGCGGATGGAGGAGCCGTCGAACGGCACGCCGTTCTCGAAGGTCTCCTCGGAGAGATTGTGCGCCGGGATGGTGAAATGCTGCCAGACGCCGGGCAGGTCCGTAAAGCGCACGTCGACCATCTGAACTTTGGCCGCCATCGCAAGGACATCGGCAACAGTCTTGGGCATGGGAAGCTCCTTTCGTTCCGCCTGCTCACGCAGGCGCGCAGTTACACGCGTGGGAGTATAGGCGCGTTGGGTGGGGATGCGTAGTACCCGTTTGGGTAGTATTTCCGGCCGCGCGGGACAAGGGTGCGTCAGGGAAGCGCGGCCATCTCGAATAAGCGAATGCGCCTGCGGCGGAGCGAATAAACGAATAACGCGTCGTCACACCCTGCGACTTGCGCCAGCAATACGATGCGGCGCGAGACATTCGATTATTCGCTCCGCCGCAGGCGCATTCGCTTATTCGAGATGGCCGCGGCGCTGCCCCTACGCCACCAACTGCGCCTCCCCCGTATCCAGATCATATCGCGCGCCGACGATTTTTAACCGGCCGTCTTCCATCAGCGGCCCCAGCACCGGCCCTCCCTTGAGCGCGGCGACGGTGTCTTCGATGTGCGCGGTGACCGCGTGGCTGAGGAGGTTGCCGGGGAGGGAGCGGACGCGCTGGACCGCGGGGCGCACGCCCTCGATGACCGCGCCGATGGAGCCGGCCGCGGGGTCGTCGTCGCGCGCGGCGAGGGCGGCCTGGATCGCGCCGCAGCGCGTGTGGCCGAGGACGACGATGAGCGGCACGCGCAGCCTGAGCGCGGCGAACTCCAGGCTGCCGACGACCGATGGGCTCAGCACGTGGCCCGCGTTGCGGACGACGAACAGGTCGCCGAGAGAGCAGTCGAACACGATCTCGGCGGGGACGCGCGAATCCGAGCAGCCGAGCACCGCGGCGAACGGCGCCTGCGCGGGCGCGACCTCTTTCAGCCGCGCGCCCAGCGGCACGCGGTGGAGCCGGTCTTCGACGAAGCGATGATTGCCTTCCAGCAGGCGTTGCAAAGCGTGGTTTGCGGGTGTGGTGTTCATGCCGCGTAGCATAGCGGAATGCTATGGCTACGCGGCGTGAGGAGGATTACGCGCTGCACCCGACTTCTGTCGGCCCTTCCTTCACCATGCTGCCGTTAAGGATTTCGATGCGCTTGATGCGCGGGTCGCGCTGCGGAAGCGACATGACGGTTTCGTTGATGACCTTGGCGATCTCGTCCGCGAGGATCGTCTTGCCGAACATTTTGCCGAGCGCGTCGAGCAGCGTGTTGTTGCAGAACGAGATGTCCTTGATGTCCGCCTGGATGCGCCCGTCCGCGGCGTAGAAGTCAATGTCCATCACCATCTCGCCCTTCGGCTGAGCCAGCCCGATCAAATCCAACTCGAATCCAAGATGCAGCCTCATGGTCTTCCCCCTCAACTATTGATCCTTCACATGGGATGATAACTCACGCGCGACGCTCGCCTGACGCGCAGCGTCATATGGTGATTATAACGCCGCTGATGGAACCGCTGTGCCGCGCGCGAGCGTTTCTTGAACTACCCTTAAGGATGCGACTTTTGTCATCGGCGGCTTTGAATTTCTCTGATATTCTTTACACAAATCAGAGAAATCTCGCACTACAGGCTGAGCGCCTGAGTTGGGGAGGGCAGCATGAGTTTTCTCAATGGTCGACGAGGCTTTTGGGCTATCGCATTAACGGTGCTGGCGCTGCTGGCTGCGGTGTTGGCAGGCGGGTTGTATTTTGCGGAGGGGCGCGCGCAGGCGGCCGGAGCGCAGGAGCAGGCCGCTGCGCCGGTGGAGCAGACGGGCGGGCCGACCACGCACGGGCTCGGCACGGGTATTGGCGACACGCAGATGCCCGCGGGGCAGTCGCACCAGGTCGCGCAGCAGGGGCCGGTGCCGGGCGTGAAGAACACGACGCAGCAGGCCGCGATGGTGCCCGACGTGTCGTTCACGCTGCGCAGCGATGTCGGGCAGAAGGGGCTGTCGTTCGTCGGCGTGGGCGGGACGATTGATGGGCAGGTCAACCCGAAGCTGGAAGTGCCGGAAGGCGCGGTGGTGCAGATCACGCTGGTGAACGGCGACGGCGCGCTGCACGACGTGGTGGTGCCGGACTTCGGCGGCGCGTCCGAGCAGATCGCGGCGAAGGGGTCGTCGTCCACGTTCGTCTTCAAGGCGGACAAGGCGGGCACGTTCCCGTACTTCTGCTCCGTGCCGGGCCACCGGCAGGCGGGCATGGAGGGGCAGCTCGTCGTCGGGCAGGGCGCGGTGGTCGAGGAGACGGGCGCGGACATCATCATGGACCCGGCGGAGGTCGCCGCGCCGGTGGGCACGCGCGGGCCGCAGAATCTCAAGGTGGCGCTGGAGACGGTGGAGTTGAAGGGTCAGTTGGCGGACGGGACGACGTACAACTACTGGACCTTCAACAGCACCGTTCCGGGGCCGATGATCCGCGTGCGCGTGGGTGACACGGTCGAGGTCAGCCTGACCAACAATCCCGGCAGCCAGATGGTGCACTCGGTCGACTTTCACGCCGTGACCGGGCCGGGCGGCGGCGCGACGGTGACGCAGGTCCCGCCGGGGCAGACGAAGAGCTTCACCTTCAAGGCGCTCAATCCGGGCGTGTATGTCTACCACTGCGCGACGCCGATGGTGGCGCATCACATCACGAACGGCATGTACGGCCTGATCGTGGTCGAGCCGGCGGGCGGGCTGCCGAAGGTGGACCGCGAGTTTTACGTGATGCAGGGTGAGCTGTACACGCAGGCGCCGTACGGCCAGCACGGCTACCAGACGATGAGCGTGGATAAGCTGCTGGCCGAGCAGCCGGAGTACCTGACGTTCAACGGCGCGGTGGGCGCGCTGACGACGAAGAAGCCGCTCAAGGCGAAGGTGGGCGAGACGGTGCGCATCTTCTTCGGCGTGGGCGGGCCGAACAAGGTGTCGTCGTTCCATGTCATCGGCGAAATCTTCGACCGGGTGTACGACGAGGGGTCGATCACGGGTCAGCCGCTGACGGACGTGCAGACGACGGTGGTGCCCGCGGGTGGCGCGGCGGTGGTCGAGTTCAAGCTGGACGTGCCGGGGCGATACGTGCTGGTGGACCACAGCCTGAGCCGGATGGAGCGCGGGCTGGTGGGGTTCCTGATTGCGGAGGGCGCGGAGAATCCAGCGGTGTTCCAGTCGGATGAGGCGCCGCAGAGCGCGGGACACTGACGGTCAGGGCGCGCGCGGCGTGGTGCGTGGTGTTTGGACCACGAAGCCGCAGAGTGTAGCGGAGACGCGGAGCGCGGAGGAAGGTGCGCGGATTCGGATGCGCGGCCATCTCGAATAAGCGAATCGGGGAACGAATAAGCGAATTGCGCCAGGGAGTCGTCTGGGCATCAGAAGAGTGGCGGCGCCATTCGTTTATTCGTTCCGGTTCGTTTATTCGAGATGGCCGCGGCCCCCCTCCGCGC
>CAZPTI010000218.1:4859-8357 GCA_964588925.1 uncultured Anaerolineales bacterium
CCTCCGCGCTCTGCGTCTCCGCGCGCCTCCTCCGCGCTCCGTATCTCCACGCTTCGCGCCTCCGCCTGATCTCCGCGCCTTCGCGTTCCAAACATCCGAAATCCTCCTTACAGAAACTCATTCTCCATAGATGTTAAATATCAAGCGTGCCCTCACAAATGCCTGACGTTGATTCCCGCTACGAGCATCTGGTCGCTCGGCTGAAGGCGCGCGACTTTCGGCTGACGCCGCAGCGCGTGGCCTTGCTGCGGCTGATCGCGGCGAGCGACGGGCATCCGAGCGCGCATGACCTGTACGAGCGCATCAAGACGCAATTTCCCACCACCAGCCCGGCTACGGTTTACAAGACGCTGCACCTGCTTAAGGAGCTGGGCGAGGTGCTGGAGCTGGGCTTCAGCAACGACGACAACCGCTACGACGGCAGCCGGCCCTATCCGCATCCGCACCTGATTTGCGTCCGCTGCCGCGCCATCATCGACCCGCAGGTCAGCCTGGTTGATGATATGAAGCAGGACGTAGCGGACCTGACGGGGTACGAGATTATCGACTACCGGCTCGATTTCTATGGCCTCTGCCCGCAGTGCCGACAGGGGTAGTTAAGAGCAATTCCACACTCAACATCCATATCCTTGAAAGGAGCGCATACAGTGAAAGAGGATTCCAACGTTCCGGTGACGGGTGAAGCTGAAGCGCGCATGCGCGGCCGCGGCACGTCGAACCGCGACTGGTGGCCGAATCAGTTGGATCTGCGGGTGCTGCATCAGCACTCGTCGCTGTCGAACCCGATGGGCGAGGATTTCAACTACGCCGAGGAATTCAAGAAGCTCGACTATGCGGCCCTGAAGGAAGACCTCCGCAGGCTGATGACCGATTCGCAGGACTGGTGGCCGGCGGACTACGGGCATTACGGCGGGTTGTTCATCCGCATGGCGTGGCACAGCGCGGGCACGTACCGCATGGGCGACGGCCGCGGCGGCGCGGGGTCGGGCACGCAGCGGTTTGCGCCGCTCAATAGCTGGCCCGACAACGCCAACCTCGACAAGGCGCGCCGGCTGCTGTGGCCGATCAAGCAGAAGTACGGGAAGAGCATTTCGTGGGCCGACCTGATGATCCTCGCGGGCAACGTCGCGCTGGAGACGATGGGTTTTAAGACGTTCGGCTTTGCGGGCGGGCGCGAGGATGTGTGGGAGCCGGAGGACGACATCTACTGGGGCCAGGAGGGCAAGTGGCTGGCCGACGAGCGCTATTCGGGCGAGCGCGAGCTGGACGATCCGCTCGGCGCGGTGCAGATGGGCCTGATCTACGTCAACCCGGAAGGCCCGAACAGCCAGCCCAGCCCGCTCGCCTCCGCGCGCGACATCCGCGAGACGTTTGGCCGCATGGCGATGAACGACGAGGAGACCGTCGCGCTCGTGGCGGGCGGCCACACGTTCGGCAAGACGCACGGCGCAGGCCCCGCGCACCACGTCGGCCCGGAGCCGGAGGGCGCGCCGATTGAGGCGCAGGGGCTCGGCTGGCTGAGCAGCTACCGCAGCGGCAAGGGCGACGACACGATCACGAGCGGTCTCGAAGGCGCGTGGACGCCCAACCCGATCCAGTGGGACATGGGCTACTTCGACATGCTGTTCGGCTACGAGTGGGATCTGACCAAAAGCCCCGCGGGCGCGTGGATCTGGCAGCCGGTCAACCCGAAGCCGGAGGACATGGCCCCGGCCGCGCACGACCCGTCAAAGCGCGTCAAGACCATGATGTCCACCGCGGACATGGCGTTGCGCATCGACCCGATCTACCGCGAGATTTCGATGCGGTTCCACAAGAACCCGGATCAGTTCGCGGATGCGTTCGCGCGCGCGTGGTTCAAGCTGACCCACCGCGACATGGGGCCGAAGGCGCGCTACCTGGGGCCGGAAGTTCCCGCGGAAGAACTGGTGTGGCAGGACCCGCTGCCCGCGGTGGATCACCCGCTGATCGACGCGGCGGACGTGGCCGCGCTCAAGGCGCGCATCCTGGCGTCGGGCCTGTCGATCTCGGAACTGGTGTCGACCGCGTGGGCGTCGGCTTCGACGTTCCGCGGCTCGGACAAGCGCGGGGGCGCGAACGGCGCGCGCATCCGCCTTGCGCCGCAGAAGGACTGGGAGGTCAACCAGCCGCAGCAGCTTCAGAACGTGCTGGGGACGCTGGAGGGGATTCAGAGCGCGTTCAACGCGGCGCAGGCGGGCGGCAAGAAGGTCTCGCTGGCCGACCTGATCGTGCTCGGTGGGTGCGCGGCGGTGGAGCAGGCGGCGAAGAATGCGGGCCACGATGTGACCGTGCCGTTCACGCCCGGCCGCGTGGATGCCTCGCTGGAGCAGACGGACGTGCGTTCGTTCGCGGTGCTCGAACCGCGGGCCGACGGGTTCCGCAACTACGTGGGGCCGAAGGCGCGGCAGTCCGCCGAGGAGATGCTGGTGGACAAGGCGCAACTGCTGACGCTGACCGCGCCGGAGATGACCGCGCTGGTGGGCGGGATGCGCGTGCTGGGCGCGAATGTGGGCGGGTCGCAGCACGGCGTGTTCACGCACCGGCCGGGCAGCCTGACCACCGACTTCTTCGTGAATTTGCTGGACATGAACACGACGTGGCAGCCGGCGGACAAGGACGCGACGGTCTTTGAGGGGTGCGACCGGGCGACCGGGCAGCCGAAGTGGACGGGGACGCGCGTCGACCTGGTCTTCGGCTCGCACTCGCAACTGCGCGCGCTGGCGGAAGTGTACGCGTGCAATGATGCGGGGGAGAAGTTTGTCGGGGATTTTGTGAGGGCGTGGGATAAGGTGATGAATTTGGATCGGTTCGAGGTGAAGGGGTAACGGGATGAGGCCGCGGCGGATGGTGTAGGGTCGCACGCGGCCATCTCGAATAAGCGAATCGGGGATCGAATAAGCGAATTGGGCGGACCGTTCGTTTATTCGTTCCCCGATTCGTTTATTCGAGATGGCCGTGGCGCGCTCAGGCTGCGTTCGCAAACTCGGCGCACGGTCGCACTTCGGTTTCCAGGCGATCTTTCAGCGCCAGAGACGCCATTTCAAGGTCGTACTTGCTCTGCAAATCCATCCAGATTTCCGGCGAGACGCGGAAGAACTTGCCCAGGCGCAGCGCGGTGTCCGCGGTGACGGCGCGCTTGCCCTGCACGATGTCGTGAACCCGCCGGGGGTCGACGCCAATGCAGAGCGCGAGGCGGTGCGGGGTCATCTTGTGCGGCAGCAGGAACTCGCGCAGCAGGATTTCGCCGGGGTGCACCGGCGGCATCATCTCCTCATCTAGTTCGTCGTTACGCATCTTGCCCTCTCAGTGATAATCCGTTAGCTCGACGTTGTACGCGTGTCCATTGCGCCACTCGAAACAGATGCGCCACTGGTCGTTGACGCGAATGCTGTGCTGTCCGGCGCGATTACCGGATAGCCGTTCGAGCCGATTGCCCGGCGGTTCGCGCAAATCGCTCAGTGTTCGAGCGACGTTCAA
>CAZPTI010000219.1:0-8325 GCA_964588925.1 uncultured Anaerolineales bacterium
TCGGCACGCTACTCGGCATCAAGCCGGTGCTGTGGTTGAACGAGGGGCGCATCGAGCTGTGGAGCAAGGCGCGCGGCAAGAAGAAGGCGCTCGAAACCATGCTCGACGAGAGTGTCAAGGCCATGCCCGCCGGTGAGCCGGTGCGCGCGATCCTCTTCGATGCGGCGGCGGAGGATGAGGCTGCGGCGCTCGGTAAGGCATTGGGCGAGCGGCTGAACGTGGAGCAGCTTTACCGGGCGCAGATCGGGCCGGTGGTGGCCGCGCACGTGGGGCCGGGGTGCGTGGCGATGGCGGTTTGTCCGGTGAGCGCGACATGCTAGGGGCGGAGCCGGTGGCGGGTCAGTGGGAGCCGTCGTATCTCGCGCTGCATCGCAGCGGGGAGTTGCGCCGTCGCGCGCGTGAGGCGATGGCGTCGCTGGCCGAATGCCGTCTGTGCCCTCATGAGTGCAAGGCCGACCGGCTGGCGGGCAGCTTCGGCGTGTGTCGGATGGGCGCGAAGGCGAAAGTGGCCTCGTGGAACGTCCATCCGTGGGAAGAGCCGCCGATCTCCGGTGCGAGCGGCAGCGGCACGATCTTCCTTTCGGGCTGCGCAGGCCGCTGCATCTTCTGCCAGAACTACTCGATCAGCCAGATGGGGTACGGCAACGAGGTCACGAGCGAGCGGTTTGCGGGGATGATGCTGGAACTCCAGCGCCGGGGCGTCCACAACATCAACTTCGTCACGCCCACGCACTTCGTCCCGCAAATCCTGGCCGCCGTGGACGTGGCCGCCGGGTGGGGGTTGCGCATTCCGCTCGTTTACAACACCAGCGGGTATGAGCGTGTGGAGACGCTGCGGCTGCTGGACGGCGTGATCGACATCTACCTGCCCGACATCAAGTATGCGGACGATGCGGTCGCAAGGCGGTTCTCCGGCTTCATCCGCTATGCCAAGCGCGACCGACTTGCGCTGAAGGAGATGTTCCGGCAGGTGGGGGCGCGATTGGTTTGCGATGAGCAGGGGATCGCGCGACGGGGCATGATTGTGCGCCACCTCGTGCTGCCCGACGGGCTGGCGGGGACGGGGGAGGGGCTGCGCTGGATTGCGGAGGAACTTTCGCCCGAAGTCTACGTTTCATTGATGGATCAGTACTTCCCAACTTACAAGTCGATCGGCGACGCGGAGCTGGGGCGGAAGGTCACGGAAGCGGAGTATGAGGCCGCGCTGGATGCGTTCGAGGCGGCCGGGTTGCGCAACGGGTGGTTGCAGGACCACGCGTGCGACTAAGACCCGTCGGGTCTGGCGAAGGCAAGATGGAAGGACAGAGTCGACAGTCGCTCAGCATCCGCGCGGTGAATCTTGGGTTGGCGGCGAACGTCATGCTTGCCGCGCTCAAGGTGACATTCGGCATCATCGGCAACAGCCCCGCGCTGCTGGCGGATGGCGTCAACTCGACCTCGGACGTGGCGTATTACATCGTCGTGCGCATCTTCATGCAGCTTGCGCGCAAACCGGCCGACCGCGAGCATCCGTACGGCCACAGCCAGCTTGAGAGCATCGCCGCGCTGATCGTGGGCGCGTTCGTCATCACCACGGCGGTCGCAATCTTCTGGGATGCGGTCAACAAGGTGTACGGGCTGTGGACGGGGCAGGTGACGTTCGAGGGGGCCGCGCCCGTTGCGCTGGCGGTCGCGCTCTTCACGATTGCGCTCAAGCTCGGCCTGATGTTTTACACGCGCTACGTCGGCAAAGTGACCGGCAACCTGGCCGTGTCTGCGCTGGCGAAGGATCACCGCAACGACGTGTTTGCGGCGTCGGGCGCGGCGCTCGGCATTTTTCTGGGACAGAATGGCCTGCCGTGGGGCGATCCGCTGGCCGGCGCGATCGTGGCGCTGCTGATCCTGCGGACGGGCATCATGGTGCTGTCGGACGCGTCGGCGGATTTGATGGATACCGTGCCGGGTGACGAGCTGGCCGAGCAGGTGCAGAAGGTGCTGCACGACGTGCCGGGGGTGATGTGCGTGGAGGAAGTCTACGCGCACCGGTTCGGGCCGTATCTGGTGATGAACGTGACGGTGGGGATCGACGGGTCGCTGTCGGTGGCGGCGGGCGATTCGATTGCGTCGGCGGTGGAGCGGCGGCTGTACGAGAAGATCGACCTGCTGCGCCGTGCGCACGTGCACTATCACCCGGAGGGCGTGCAGCAACTGCCTGAGCCGGGGCTGCCGAAGAATGTGGTGGATTCGGTCGCTGATTAGCGTTTGCGCGCAGTAAGTGCTATACTACGCCATCTTATTGTCCTCGTTGACATTCGTGGAGGTGTCGCCGTGCGCCTGTCCGTCATGCAAGAGAACCTCGCCAAGGGGCTGTCGATTGTCGGCCGCGCTGTCTCCTCGCGCAGCACACTGCCCGTGCTCAGCAACATCCTGCTCAGCACCGACGAAGAACGGCTGAAGCTGGCGGCGACCAACCTCGAAGTCGGGGTCAGTTGCTGGGTGGGCGGCCAGGTGGAGGACGACGGCGCGATCACCCTGCCCGCTCGGCTATTGACGGACTGGGTCAACTCGATGCAGCCGGGCCGGATCGACATGGAGTTGAGCGTGCGCACGATGAGCATGCACCTGCGCAGCGGCCGGTCCGAGTCGAACATCAAGGGCATCGACGCCAGCGAGTTTCCCCTGATCCCCACGGCGGACGGCGAACAGCCGCTCGGCATGCCGCCTGCGGATTTGCGCCGGATCATCGACCAGGTCGTCTTTGCGGCGGCGGATGCGAAGGACACGAGCCGCCCCGCGCTGACCGGCGTGCTGGCGAAGTTCGAGGGGGACCGGCTGACGCTGGCCGCAACGGACGGGTATCGCCTCTCGGTGCGGCGGACGCTGCTGCCGGGGGCCGCGCCGACGGACGCAACCGTCATCATCCCGGCGCGCTCCCTCTCCGAAGTGAGCCGCATCAGCGGCGAGGCCGATCCTGACCGGCCGGTCGATTTCATGGTGGCGACCGCGCGCAACCAGATCCTCTTCCGCCTGTACGGCAAGGGCGAGGGGGACAAGGGCGGCGCGTTCCACCAGGTGGACCTCGTGTCGCAACTGATCGACGCCAAGTTCCCGGATTTCAACGCGATCATCCCCAAGAGCTGCGTCACGCGCACCGTGCTCGACTCGGCTGCGTTTCTGCGTGGGCTGAAGGTGGCATCCCTGTTCGCGCGCGATGCGTCGGACCGCGTGGTCTTCACGATCACGCCGGGCGCAGACACGGAGCCGGGCCAGTTGACCCTGCGCGCGACCTCGCAGGAGGCGGGCGACAACGTGAGCGACATCGACGCGCTCGTCGAAGGTTCGCCCCTCGAAATCGCGTTCAACGTGCGCTACCTGATCGAAGTCATGAACGTGCTGGATACGCCCCAGGTCGTGCTGGAAACGACCCGGCCGGACCGCCCCGGCGTGATCCGTCCGGTGGGCGCAGGGCCGGAAGAGTTCACGCACGTCATCATGCCCATGCAACTCCAGAAATAACTGCAAGAAGCAGTCGAACGTTGTGCGGCTCAACCACCTTTCGCTGACCAACTTTCGGAGCTACAGCCGCCTCGAGCTCAGCCTCCCCGCGCGCTTGAGCCTGTTCCAGGGCGCGAACGCGCAAGGCAAAACCAACCTGCTGGAATCCATTCACCTGCTCGCGACCGCCCGCTCGCCCCGGGCGGCAGCCGAGCGCGAGCTGATCAACTGGCTGGCGCTGCAAAGCCCCCTGCCCTACGCCCGGCTGGCGGCGGAGATCGGCGACGGGCAGCGGACGGATCGGCTGGAGCTGGTGCTCGAACTGAGCGGCAACGGCGGCGCAGGGCCGATGGTTCGCAAGCAGGTGCGCATCAACGGCGTGGCGAAGCGCAGCCTCGACCTGATCGGGCGGCTGCGCGTGGTGCTGTTCCTCCCCGAAGACGTCAGCCTCGTGGCCGGCTCCCCCGGCGAGCGGCGGCGCTACCTCGACATCGCGCTCTGTCAGATCGACCCCGTCTACTGCCGCAGCCTGACCGACTATAACAAGGCGCTCCAGCAGCGCAACGCCCTGCTCAAGCGGCTGCGCGATGAAGGCGGGGATGCGGGGCAGCTTGCCTTCTGGGACGGCCAGCTTGCGACGCACGGCGGGCAGGTGCTCGTGCGGCGGCGTCATGCGGTGGAGGCGCTCGACGGCTTTGCGCGCCAGCGGCACCGGGAGCTATCCGGCGGCGCAGAGTGGCTCAAGCTGGTCTACCTCCCCAGCCCGGCGCTCCCCTTCACCACTCCGGGCGAAGCGGCGGAAGCGTTCGGCGCAAAACTCAAGACCACGCGCAGCCGGGATATATCGGCGGGAACGTCGCTCTCCGGCCCGCATCGGGACGACCTGGCGTTTCTGGCCGAGGAGCGCGACCTGCGCGCGTACGGCTCGCGTGGGCAGCAGCGGACGGCTGCGCTGGCGATGAAGCTGGCCGAGGTGCAGATGATGCGCGAGGTCACGGGCGAAAGCCCCCTGCTGCTGCTGGATGACGTCATGTCGGAACTGGACGAGATGCGGCGGCACGCGCTGCTGGATGCGCTGGCGGGGGTCGATCAGGCGCTGGTGACGACGACGGACTGGGGGGATTTCAGCCCGGAATTGCTGGCGCACAGCCACCGGTATCGCGTGGGGGCGGGGCGGCTGACGGAAGGGTAGGTCCCTCCTGCGCGGACGGATTCGTCCGCGCGCCAGCATACGCGCAAAAAGAATCACCCTCGCTTGAAAACGCGTCGTTGCTATGGTATTGTTACCTTTAAGATGATCGTTACCAGATAAGATTCCGGTTGACCATCGGCGGGAGCGCCTCGTGCGGAAGACGTTGATCGGCCTGTTTGCCGCTTTCAGTCGCAGCGCCTTTAGCGTCCTGCTGCTCGCCATTTTGGGGGCAACCCTGGGCGCGCTCATATTTTTCTTTGGCTCGCCCTCCAGTCCCCAAAGCCGGGCGTTTGTCTCTTCCCCAGAGTTCCTCGTCTGGTTTGCGATCAATGTCGGCCTTTTTGCGCTCTATCCCGTCGCGCTGGTATTCGTCTGGCGCAACACCACCGACCTCCGGCGGTACGCGCGTGCGCACTGGTTGGATCTCCTCCTCTCTTCTCTGACCATGATCGGACTGTTCTTCCTCCCGATCAAGCTCGGCGCGAACACCGTGGGCCTCCGACCATTCCCGTTGGAGCACTTCAGCATCAAAATCACGCTTATTGAAGGCGTCGGTCTGCTGGCGGGCGCGCTTCCCCTGTGGATCGCCATGTGGCTGATGCGGGCAGGCGTTGAAGACGATGCGTTAAAAAGCGCGGGGGCTAAAGGTTTGAGCACTTATGGGCTTTATCGGGAACGGCTCGACCAGTTTTTGCTTCTGGAAAGCCTGCTGCTGGCGCTCTTCATCTTTACCAGCGCGGCGATGCGCCAGATGGCCCTCGCCCTCAATATGATACAGCCGTCACAATATCCTGAAATCCTGCTGCTGCTGACGGGCGGCTACTACACCCTGCTGCTTGCCCTCGTATACTTCCCGACAGAGGCTGCGCTGCATAAAACGGGCCGTTCGTTAGTGGAGCTGTATCACCCTCTGGTCGATCCCCGCGATGCCCAATGGAGCGAGACTTACGCCGGTCGCAAGGAACTGGAGGAGTTTTTGGAACTCAAGCTTTCCGCGCAGCAGCGTTTCGCGACGCTGTTCACTCTGCTGGCGCCGGTGGCAAGCGGGGCGTTTTCTTTACTTGTGGGGAAATAGTTGCGGCGTCGCCGGTTGGGTCTAACTTACACTGACTCGTCAGCCGTTTCTTCCGCCGGTTTGCATCCCAGCGGCTGCTTGCGGGGCAGCCCGCGCCCACGGGGGTAGCCGTCCGGCGTCTGCGCGACCTTGTCGATCAGGACGAGCACGCGCGTCTCCGCCAGCCCCGGTATCTCCACCGGAATCAGCTTGCTCAACCGGCCGCCGAGGGTGCGGATGGCCTGCTCCGCGCACAGCGCCTCTTCGTGCGCCGCCGAGCCCTTGTAGGCCACGATTCGGCCCCCCCGCTTTGCCATCGGCAGGAGGTACTCGACCAGCGTGGGCAGGGAGGCGACGGCGCGCGCGAGGACCAGATCGTAGCCCGCCCGGTGCGGCTCGCGCAGCGCAAGCTCCTCCGCCCGCCCCTGGACGCACTGCGTGTCGGTGAAGCCGAGCGTCTGCGCGACGTGTTCGAGGAAACGCACCTTCTTGCCGGTGGCCTCGATCAGCGAGAAGCGCGCGCGCGGCCACACAATCCGCAGGGCAAGGCCGGGGAAACCTGCGCCCGCGCCCACGTCGACAACGCGCAGCGGGCGGGAGAGCAGGGCGGGGACGGTGACGCCCTCGTGCGCCGCCAGCGCAGGGATCAGCGCGAGCGAATCGAGGAAGTGGCGCGTTTCCACCTGGGCGGGGTCGGTGATCGCGGTGAGATTGAACTGCTCGTTCCAGGCGAGCAGCTCGGCGAGGTAGGTCTCAAAGGCGGCGACCTGCTGCGGGCTGAGGGTCAGCCCCATCTGCGCCGCGCTCGTGGCGAGTCGTTCCATGCGGGCAATCACTGCGCGTTCACCGGGACTATTTTACCACAGAGCCGGTTGGCTGTGGGCATAAACGGGCTTGGTGAAGTCAATTGCGGGGGGCATGTGGTTTACCTGATACAGAGATGCGAATTGCAAGGGCAATTCTCAGTTGCAAACTTAGTAGCGTAGTACCGTAGTAGCGTAGTAACGATGGTGGGTCGTAGTGAGCGCTGTCCAAGTGATGCTTAAGTAGACACTTGGTTTGCCTAAGCAGTGTCTACTACGGTACTACGCTACTACGTTCGCCGCCCAAGCGACCGGCGCAACGTCGCGTTGTAACCTTCCGGCAGCTTTTGCGCTCTCAGTAGGCAGACCCGCACGCGCGCGAAAGTTCGTTGACGCGCGTGTCGCGTCGCGTTATAATTGCGGCGTCGGGTTGTCGAGAGGAGGGAGCATTTCATGGCGTTGTTGAATGAGCAGATTCAGAAGGACGTGCGCAAGGCGTTGAGCGACGTGGAGAACCCCGTCGTCTTCAAGGTCTTCACGCAGGAGATGGAGTGCGATTACTGTAAGGACACGCGCGAGCTCGTCGAGGAGGTCGCGGGGCTGTCGGACAGGCTGTCGGTCGAGGTGTACGACCTCGTCAAGGACGGCGCGATTGCCGAGAGCATGGGGATCGATAAGGCCCCGGCGATTGCGGTGGTCGGCAAGAAGGACTACGGCATCCGCATGTTCGGCATCCCGTCGGGCTATGAGTTCGGCTCGCTCATCGAGAGCGTCAAGCTCGTGTCGGAGGGCGAATCGGGGCTGTCGGCCGCAACGAAGCAGCAGGTGGCGAAGCTGACGAAGCCGGTCACGGTGCAGGTGTTCATCACCCCCACCTGACCCTACTGCCCGCGAGCCGTGCTGCTCGCGTACCAACTGGCAATCGAGAGCGACCTGATCCAGGCGCACATGGTCGAAGTGATCGAGTTCCCCCACCTGGGCAACAAGTACAACGTCATGGGCGTGCCCCGCACGGTGATCGACGAAACGATCCACATCGAGGGCGCAGTGCCCGAACCGATGCTGATGCAGGAGTTCCAGAAGGTGCTCTCCTGACGCAATGTAAGCCAGCTTTTTGACGCAACGCGCCTGTCCGCCCTATAGTGACAGGCGCGAACGCGCTTTGTCTCCACATCGCAGAACCTCACAGCGCGCACCAGCAGGAGGATGCAGTGACTACGACAGTTGAGGCGACGAAGCCCGCAGCCGGCAAAGGCGGCGGACTCGCAGGCATGGTGGTGGCCGACAGCCGGATCAGCTTTGTCGACGGCTCAGCCGGCATTCTGGAGTACCGTGGGTACGATATTCGCGTGCTTGCGGAAAACAGCACCTTCGAGGAAGTTGCTTACCTGCTGTGGAACGACCACCTGCCGACGGCCGAGCAGCTTGAGGAGATGAAGCGGCAGTCGCGGGCGTGCCGGTACATGCCGCCGGAGATCATTGCGGCGCTGCGGAACATCCCCCGCAACGCGGACCCGATGGCCGTGATGCGGACGGCGACCTCCATGCTGGCGCACTACGACCCGGAGTCGGAGGACAACACGGCGCTGGCGCACACGCACAAGGCCTGTCGGCTGATGGGGCAATTGTCGGGCGTGCTGGCGGCCTATGAGCGCATCCGCCGGGGCGAGGAGCCGGTCAAGCCCCGCATGGACCTCGACCATGCGGCGAACTTCCTGTGGATGCTGTCGGGCGAAGAGCCGGACCCGACGGCGGCGAAGGCGCTGGATCAGTACCTGCTGCTGCTGGCCGAGCACGAGCTG
>CAZPTI010000220.1:0-8260 GCA_964588925.1 uncultured Anaerolineales bacterium
TTGAGCGCGTTTATCCTACGCAAGCATCGCTATGGATGCAATGGACAAATGTCGCACTTGAAGCTATCAGGAGAGAAACGCGACGATGACGAGGCGCTTTTCTGGCAGGTCCGGATAACCGACCAGCATCTCTGCGACTTGGAGCCCAGTGCGCTCTAGCGCTGCGGCATACTCATCCGGCGTCCGCATCTTAAGCGCGTGTATCAGCCGGAACCGGCGCGTGCGCCCGTCCTCATCCACCGCAAACCGCTGCTCCATCGTCCACACCCGCGTGCGTTCGTCGTAGCTGTGCGACTCCGCGACGCGCAGCGACCCAAACGACATTCGCATCCGGCCCATTGCGTCGGGCCAGAACGCTCCCACATAGTCGTAAACGTCGATAATGACGCGCCCGCGCGGGATCAGCGCGCGCCGGATGCTGCGCAACGCCATGATGAAGTCATCGTCGTCGAGCAAGTAGGCCAGTGGGGACTCGAGGCACAACACGCCTGTGAACGCGGCGCTGAACGGTAAGCGGCGCAGGTCGCCGCATACGAGCGGCGCTTCAATGCCGTTCCAACGCGCCACGGTCAGCATACGCGGGTCGTTCTCCAGGCCAATGACAGCGCGCCCCCGCGCCTCCAGCGCCTCGATCTGACTGCCGGTCCCGCAACCCGCATCCAGCAACAGTCCGTCCGCCGGCCCCAAGACGGAGAGCAGGAAGTCCGTCCGTCGCTCCACGAAAACCGGATTGTCGTAAAGGATGTCGTAAACCCCCGCAAAAGACCTATTGATCCAGCGATTGCGCGGCATACTCCTCCGGTGTGTCGATGTCTCGCAATATGTCGTCCGACGGCCAGTCAACCCAGGCGATTTCGTTCTCTCTGTCGCGCAGGATGGCGCGCCCGCCCGCGTCCCCCGTGAGCTGCTCGAACAGCGCAAATGCGCGTCGGTCAAACAACACGGGATTGCCGCGTTTGCCCTCGAAGCGCGGCGCAACGGCCAGCGCGCCGGTCTGCCGGTGCTGCTTAATCAGCGCGGCCAGCAGCTCCGGCGTCACACAGGGCTGATCTGCCAGCAGGAAGAGGACAGCGGAGAGTTCGCCTGAGCTTGCCGCACGCGCTGCGCGCAGCCCTTTCGCTGCGCTGCGGCTCTGCCCCTCGGCCCAATCAGTCACCGGCGCAACCGCCAGCCGTCCATGTCCTTCCAACGCCCCCACCGCCTGTCGCACTCGTTCCCCCTCCGCGCCGGCAGTGACCACGACCGTAGCGATTTCCTCGCACGCCAGCGCCTGCTCCGCCACGTGCGCCACGAGCGGCTTGCCGCGCCACGGCATCACCTGCTTCAAGCCACCAAAGCGGCTGGCCTGTCCTGCGGCAAGGACAACTGCGCCCACGCGTCCCCACACCTCGCGCGCCGGGCTGTCGGTCTCGGCCGCCGCAAGGACAACTTCATTGACAACCGCATTTTGCAGAAGCGCCCGCGCCAGTTCACGCGCGCCCTGCTCAGTCGCTGGCAAATTCGCTTTGTTCAAAACAGGCGTAAAGCGCGCCCCTGGTGGCAGGCCCTTTGCGCCGCCACGGGGATGCGCGAGCACACGCGCAATCAACTCCGGTGTGAGGGATGCGCCTTCTGATGCGCCGGCCAGCGCCGCCACGAGTTCCGGCCGGTGAACGTGCGTGCCGTCGAGCGGTTGGCCGAGAATATCCAGTCCCGCAAGCGGCGCGAGAATTGTGGTCGACGCGGGCACGACAGGCTCGTGGTCCGCAGGCGCTTTGAAGGGCAGCCGTCGCGAGCCGTCCGCCTCGACTATGATTGTGTCCGCCAGTCCTTCACGCGCAATCCGATCCGCAACTTCCGGCGGCACGCCCTCGACCTTCTCGCGGTCCGCCCCAATGCGCCCACCGACGAGAACATGCCGGTGCTGCGCAAGCATTGCGGGCAGCGCCGCTAACAGCGACGCTTCGTCTTCGAGCAGGATGCTCACCGGCGCGCGCTGCATCTGACCAACGAAAATCTTGGTGGTCATGGTTGTGACCACCGTCATCCCTGCGTCCGTCAGTTCCTGCGCGAGGCGAAACATCACCGCAGTCTTCCCTCCGCCGCCAACGAGGGAGACAACATCACCCCGTTTGACCCTTAAAGCATCCGCAATACGCAAAGCTGCACCTTCTCTCGAACTTGCAGGAGCAGGCCAGTAGCCCTACAGGTTCAGCCGCAACCCCTTCGGATAGTGGCTCTTCAGCCGTCCGCCCACCCGCTTCGCCCATCCAAGCGCATAACCGTCGACGCAAACCAGCGTCCACCCATCTTCTCCCGCGCTCGACAACGTCTCGCCGCGCAGATAGGCGAGCAGCGCGGGGTCGTCCGCCGCGAACTCAGCGATGCGCCGCGCGTATAACGGCCGCGCGGCCAGCGCGAGGGCGTGGCTCGGCTCGAACCGCTCCCGTCCGCGTTCGCCCGCCTTCACCTCGCCCAACCACCAGCCGGGATGCAGGTAGCGCAGCCCGGCCAGATCGGGCAAGGCGTCAGGCAGGGCATATAGATACGATCCGACTTGCGCCACGTCTCGGCGAATTGCATCCGCTGCGAACGTCTCGTCGGAAAATGCTCGATACGCAGCTTGGGCTGCACGCGAAGGCTTTATCGGATCATAGAGCGCAACCGCGTGCGCCACAGCCGCAGCCTCGCGCCTGCGCAGCAGCGCAGCGAAATGTCCTTCGCCCGGCGCAAGGTGCGGCCACACACGGACGCATCGCGTCAACTCCGGCCGGCTTAAACTTGCTGGTAGCCACTCCGGTCGTCCGCGCGCGTAGCCGGGGCGCGAGGGCGGCTTAACCAGCTCAAACTCCCCGTGCGCAAGGAGGAATTGCGCGACGGCGCCCTCATCCTCTTCCGGCGCAAAGGTGCACGTCGAGTAAACCAACCGGCCGCCTGGCTTCACAAGCGCGGCTGCTTGTTCAAGGATACTGTGCTGCCGCGCTGCGCACCCCTCCACCAGCGCGGGCGCCCACTCCTGCCGCGCGACCTCGCTCTTGCGGAACATCCCCTCGCCCGAACACGGCGCGTCCACCAGAACCGCATCAAAATGTTCGGGCCACCGCCCCGCCAACCGCTCCGGCGTCTCCGTTGTGATGGCTACATGGGTAGCGCCCCACCGTTCCAGGTTGCCCGCCAGCTCCCAGCCGCGCTTGTGGATCACCTCGTTGGAAACAAGCAGCCCTTCGCCCTTCAGCCGTGCCGCGATATGCGTCGACTTGCCGCCCGGCGCGGCGGCAAGGTCAAGGATAACCTCGCCCGGCTGCGGATCGAGCAACTCGACCGGGGCCATCGCAGACGGGTCTTGCAGGTAATACAGCCCTGCCGCGTGGTAAGGGTGCTTGCCCGGCCGCGCGTCCGTTTCGCCTTCGACTACGAATGCGTCTGCGCACCACGGCACGGGTGACAGCCGGAAAGTCAGCCGCGCGGCCAGGTCTTCCGCCCCAATCTTCAGCGTGTTCGCGCGCAACCCCTGCGCCGGCGGACGCTCGTAGCTCGCCGCGAACGCGCCAAACTCGTCGCCGAGCAACTCCCGCATACGCTGGAGAAACGCCGCAGGGATCGGCGCAAGGGGCAGCTCGCGCGGCTTTGCCTTTGCCATGCGCTAGAACGTCATCGCGCAGCCGTCCGCGCGCGGGTCGCTGCCGCCGGTCAGGACGCCCGTCTCAGGGTCGCGCAGGATGATCTGCCCGCGGCCAAACAGCGCGCGGCTGTACCCGCGCGTCACGCTGACGGGATGCCCCATCTCGCGCAGCTTCGCCACCGTCGCTTCCGGCATCCCCTCTTCCAGCGCGACGCCCCCTGCGGCCGCATCCTGCGGGGCCGCGCCCGGCGCTTCGATGCAAAAACGCGGCCGGTCGAGCGCAGCCTGCGGCTCTGCCTGATCATCCACGAGCGCGCCCAGCACCTGCATGTGCCCCTGCGGCTGCATAAACCCACCCATCACGCCGAAGCTGGCGTACAGACTGCCGTCCGTTTCGCGTGTAGCCATTCCGGGGATGATCGTATGATAGGGCCTTTTTCGTGGAGCCAGCGCATTCGGATGGGCCGGGTCAAGGCTGAAATTGTGGCCGCGATTCTGCAACGTGAAGCCGCGGCGGTTCGGCACGATGCCGGTGCCGAAGCCGGAGTAGTTGCTGTTGATGAACGAGCACGCATTGCCCTCGCCATCAACCACTGTGAGGTACACGGTGTCGGAGCTACTTTTGGGGCTACCGCGCTCGGGATTGATCGTCGCCCGGTTCGGATCGAGCAACTTGCGCCGTTCGCTCGCGTATTCCTTCGACAACAGCCCGGCAAGCGGCGCGGGGCTAAATTGCGGGTCAGCTACGTACCAGCCGGCATCCGCGAACGCCAGCCGCATCGCCTCAATTTGCAAGTGCAGCCGCTCCGGGCCGAGTGGGGCCATGCTCGCGAGGTCAAACCCTTCGAGCAGGTTGAGCGCCAGCAGCGCAGCAAGTCCCTGTCCGTTCGGCGGGCACTCCCAGACCCGAATCCCGCGATAGACGGTGCTGATCGGCTCGTCCCAGGTGGAGATGTGCGCGGCCAGATCGGCCTCGGTCATCACGCCGCCCGACGCCTGCACTGCTGCGGCAATGTCCGCCGCAATTTGCCCCTCGTAATACGCCCTCTTCCCGCCCTCCGCCACAATGCGGAACGTGTTCGCCAGGTCAGGGTTGCGGAACAACTCGCCCGGCCGCGGCGCGCGTCCGTCGATGGTCAACGCCAAACCGCCCAGCGCGTGCCGCAACTGCCGCTCTACGCCGCGCTCCCAGAAGTAGGCCGTGATCGGCGCGACGGGGTACCCTTCCTCCGCCAGTCGGATTGCGGGCGCAAGGGTGCGCGCCATTTCCAACCGCCCGTGCCGCGCGACCATGTCGCACCATCCCGCGCATGCGCCGGGCACGGTCACGGTGTGCGCGTGGAACGGCGGAAGCTCGCGCTCGAACCCATCCCGCTTCAGCCGCTCCAGTGTCAACCCCGCTGGCGCTCGCCCCGATCCGTTCAACGCGGTGACCACTCCGGTAGTCGCTTCATAATAGAGCGCAAAGCAGTCCCCGCCGATCCCCGTCGAGGTCGGCTCGGTCACATTGAGCGTCGCCGCCGTCGCGACCGCCGCGTCAGCCGCGTTTCCTCCTGCGGCCAGCACCTCCAGCCCCGCCGCCACCGCCAGCGGCTGCGAGGTCGCCACCATCCCGCGCCGTCCGTGTACAGGCGACCGCCGGGATGCGAAAGCCATATCAGTCATTCGCTTTTCTCGCAACAAAGATAAGATCGCCGGGATACTTCGAGCCGTAGGGGCTCTTGTCGTAGTCGGCATACACCGCTTCAATTTCATAGCCGCAGCGCGCCAGCAGGTGTTCGGCCTCGAAGCGGTACAGCCACCGCATCGGGAACGCATGAACCGCGCGCTCCTGCCGCCCGTCGGGATGCGTCACGTAGTAAAACATCTCGACCTGCTGCACCTGGTTGAAGAAGTCGATCCCCGCGCGGCGCCAAGTCCGGTAGAAGCGCCGCCCATCGGGCATCTCTTCCGCTGGTTCCGGCGGCTGCTCCTCCGTCCGCGATTCGTCCAACAGCGCGGGCAGCGAGGGGTTGAACAGATCGAAGATCAGCCGCCCGTCGGCTCGCAGGTGCTTTCGGATGGTTGCAAGGCAAGCAATCTGGTCTTCTACCGTGATCAGGTGTTGGAATGGCCGGAAGGGGATCGTAACGAGCGCGTACTGCTGCCCCATGTCGAAGCTGCGCATGTCGCCTTCCACCAGCCGCACCCTTTGTCGGACTTCCGGCGGCTCCTGTGCTACTCGCTGTCGCAGCACGCCGAGCATCTTAGGAGACAGGTCCAGCCCTGTGATCTCGATGCCGGCCCGCGCAGTCGGCAGCAGGACGCGCCCGGTTCCGCAGCCCACTTCCAGCACCGGCCCGCCGCTCTCGCGCGCTGCGTCCACCCAGAACATCACATCCGCTCGCTCGGCATAAATCTGAACGTAGTCATAATACTCTGCCGCAGCGCCGTACTCATCCAGCGCGCCCACACCCTCAGCCATAGCCCCTCCTTGCGGTCGCTAGTCTATCACTCCCACCGCGATCTCTCAAGCGCCGCATCTCCTTTTCGGAAGCCCATTCCCTCTTTCGGGGGAAAACAGTTCCTCAACTGGCGTGATGACGGCTGCTCTCCTGCATCTTATACTCAAGCTGGAAGCGCACGGAGGAACGGAGATGATCATGAACGCGCAGTTCAAGCATGGACGTCTGTTCGCCTGGTTGGTTGCGACGCATCTGATCGCAGCTGCGTTCGCCATTGTGGTCTTTCACCTGGGGACGTGCCAGGGGCTCCCGTTGGCCGTCTCAGCCGCGGCGGGACTGGTCCTTGCGGCCCTGGCCGCCGCGCTCCTGACCGAGCCGCTGCGCCACGGGATCGAGGTGGCTACGCTGGCAGTCACGCGTCTGCTGGAAGGCTTGCCGACCGCGTCTCTGCCGTCCTCCTCGCGTTCGCCTGTCGCCGCGCTCATCTCAGCCGTCGATTCGCTGGCGCGGCACTACCGGGAGGTGGACGCGGTGCGCGAGAACGCGTTGCGGCAGGCGCAGGACGCGGCGATCCGTGAGGAACGCAATCGCCTTGCGCGCGACCTTCACGACTCGATCAAGCAGCAGTTGTTCAGCCTGAGCGCCAGCATCGCCGCGGCGCAAGTCCGCTGGGAGAACGACCGTGAGGGCGCGCGGCAGGCATTGGACGACGCGCGGCGCAGCGCGCAGGAGGCTTCAGCCGAGATGCGCGCGCTGCTCCAGCAACTCCGGCCGGCTGCGCTCGCGGGCGCAGGGCTGCCGCAGGCGCTGGCCGAGCAGTGCGAGGCGCTGAAATATCGAACTGGCGCAGAGGTTCATTGCGAACTGTCTGATATGCCAGGGCCTGAGCGTCTACCCGCTGGCGCGGCGGAAGGGCTTTTCCGCATTGCCCAGGAGGCATTGAACAACACTGCGCGGCACGCGGGGGCAAAGACGGTAGTTGTGCGTCTCAGGACTGTCACTGAACCATCCGAGACGCTGGAATTGGACATTTCGGATGACGGCCGTGGCTTCGAGCCCCCCCACGCGTCCGGCATGGGGCTGGCGAATATGCGGGAGCGGGCGCGTGAACTCGGCGCGGATCTGGAGTTGCTCGCCGCGCCCGGGAAGGGCGCGCGCATCCTTGTGCGGCTGCCCCTGGCAACAATCGAACCTGATAAGGAGGAAAGAATGAACGAGACATTGCGAACGTACTTAAAGCAGGGTAAGTCCAGTTTCTTCTGGGCGTTATTCGGGGTGGGCCTGGCTGCGTTCATGGCGCTCCAGGTCATCCCGTTCGGTGTCAGAGTCGCGCAGGGCCACTTTTCCGGGATGGAGTGGGTCTTTCGCTTTGGCTTGCCCGTGGCCTTGGCGTTGTTCGGGGTGATCGTCGCCGGGGTTAGTTTCAGTCGCAACCGGCGGGCGATGGCTGCGCTGGAACTGGGCGGCGATGACGCGCGCGCCGCGCGCCTGGCCGCCGCGCGTGATCAGGCGAACGTCCTGATGTGGGCGTTTCTCACCTTCGCCATGATCCTGCCTCCGGCGCTACTGCGCTTCGGTGAGCCTCAGTTCCCTGTCGCCGCCCTGGGCCTGGGCGCTGTGTTGGCGGGTCTCGCCATCTTCGAGATCATTCGGCTTCACCGCCTCACCGATCAATACTGGCGAGTGCTTCCCGCAGCAAGACAGCGCGACGAGATCCAACAGGCGTGGAGCCAACGTTACACCCCCCTGTTGGTGCTGGCGGTCACCCTGCCCGGTTACGTCTTCCTCCGCTTTGGCGGACAGCCAGCCGGCGCATGGTTCGCTTTCCCGCCGGGCCGCGAAGACGTCTTCAACATGGTTGCCACGCTTTACGTCGTTGCGTTGGTCGTCTGGTTCGCGCTACAATGGCGGCAGGTGCGCCGGTGGCGCGATAAGGCGGCCTTGAGCGCATGATAGCGGAGCGCAGGCAGCCGCCGCCGCGAGGCCCGGCTGCCTGTGTCGGATGCGCTTTGCGAACAAGCGGATGCGGGGAGAAGGCTGGATGAAAACGCGTGTCGTTCTGGTAGACGATCACCGGGTTGTCCGACAGGGGCTGCGTAACCTGCTGGAGTCGTATCCCGACTTGCAGGTAGTGGGCAGCGCATCAAGCGGCGAAGAGGTCCTCACCAACCTTGCCGAATGGTTGCCCGATGTAGTCGTCGTCGATCTGCTCATG
>CAZPTI010000221.1:0-5344 GCA_964588925.1 uncultured Anaerolineales bacterium
GTTTCGGTTTTGTTACGGTTAACGAGCGACCGGGGCAAAACCAGATTTCGCGCGAGATCGTGAACCGCACCCTGTTGGCAGGGGGATTTCAGTGTGAAGCGTAATTCGCCTGGCTCCGGCGCTCAACCGTAACATTTTGCGATGATCCGTAACATTTTCCGTTTTTCGCGGTCTGATTCGGTTTTGTTACGATTACGAGCGACCGGGGCAAAACCAGATTTCGCGCGAAATCGTGAACCGCACCCGCGTTGGGAAGCTGGCGCGCCAGGACGGCCGCGAACACCTCTTCGGTACGCGCTGCGCACCCGGTCCTGGTAGTCATGGGATTCACGCAGTCGTAACTGGGGCGCACCAGCGCCCAACTACTGGCGAAACGACTGCGCGATGCTAACAAGCGCCCACCGCTCCTCTTCCGGCAGGCCGCCAAACGCCACCATAGACGTGCCGGGATAACCCGCGGTGATCACTTCAAAGGTCCGCTGCGGTGTCAGTGACCAGTGCCGGAAGTCCGGCGGTGGCGGGGTCATCCCCGCCGCGGTGGCTCCTTGTCCGCTGCCATCCATCGCGTGACACGCGGAGCAGGTGTTTGCGAAGGTGCTCTGGGCCTGCGCGCGCGCCGCATCCCCTACCGTTGCCGAAACACGCTCCGGCTTGTCCATGATTTGATACCGCTCGTTCAGATCGGTCAGCAGCGCGTCGATCTGCCCGCCGGTGAAAATCGTGAAGTAGGGCATCGCGCTGCCCCTCACACCTTCCAGGACTCGCGCCCGCAGATACGCGGGATCGCTTCTGACGGCAGACAGAACTTCGGGCGCCACGCGCAGGTTTGCCGCTTCTGCCCCCTGCCCATCCGCCTGCTTTCCATGACAAAAGGCGCAACTGTTCTCATAAATGGTCGGCCCGGTGTTATAGACGTTCTGCAGGGTGGCATCATAGCGTTCCAACGCTGCCGGCCGCTCGGGCGCGATAACGGCGCGATATCCGTCCGCCAGGTCCGTGGCGAGCCCGTTCAGGGGCAGCACGTGTCGATCCTGGAGCGTCTGCCGGGTTAGCAGCATGGCTACGAGCAGCAGCAGGCCCAACGGGACAACAAGGCGCACGGCTGCGAAGCTGGGAGCTGCGTGCGCGTGAAGGTCATCGGTTGGTGCGCCGGAATGCTCATCCCTGCGCGCAAACGGGCTCGCCAGGCCCGCCTCGCGCGTGCGCAAACGATGCGGCGTCTCGTCGTCCGCGTGCGGTCCCGCAGGCGCCTCGACCACGGGTTCCGCTGCGACTGCCTGAGCGCGCACGGCCAGCCACAGCAGCGCCAGTCCCGCCAGAACGCCGGCCGCCAGCAGAACCAGTCCGACCGCATCCAGTTCGACCGGCAGCGACAGCAGCAGCGCAATTCCGATCAGCACCTGCGCGGCGAGCGCGCCACCGGCCCACGCGGCCAGCGCGCGGCGTCTGACCGGATCCTTAATCAGCAAATAGAAGAACATCGAAGCGAACGCGATGCCCGCGGCGAGCACGTGCGCGAACCGGGCCAGCCAGTGCAGCGCCAGTGGCAGCGGCAGCCGGTAACCGGCTCTGACGATTGCCGGCCAGTACGGTGAGTTCTCCGTCGTCGTCAGAACCGCAACGAACGTTCCGGGCACGGCCAGCAGGAGTGCCAGCCCCAGAGCCGCCAGCGGGATTTTCAGCCTCGGATGGACATCGGGATGGCGTCCCACGTAATCAAGCAAGAAGAAGGAAGCGATCAGAAACAGGATGATCCCCAGCCAGAACGGGGCGAACAGATGCACTGCCGTGAAAAATGGTAGCGTGAAGCCGACCTGGATCAGGAGGAGCGGGCCGACCCCCAACACCACCGCCAGCGCCTTGTGCGCCAGGAAGACGTCGAGGACGGCGTGCAGCCAGTCGCGCGCGTCCGAAGTCGCGCGCCCGCCCCACCGCCCCTGCAGAAAATAGAAGACCACCAGCACCGCCGTGCCGATAGTGAAGAGCGCGAAGATCATGTGTAGCGCGAACGTCGCGAAGAGGAGCGCGCGCAACCAGTCCAGGGAAAGCGGCCGTCGCAAGAGCGCATCGAACAGCTCGTTCATGGGTTGCCTCCTGGCGCGCTTTGCGAACCGTCCCCCAGCAGCAGGAAACGCCCCTGTGGACCCGCCGGCAACTGCGGGTTTGCCGGCTGAGTCAGCGCGTACAGGTAGCTGGCAAGGGCGCGGCGTTCCGCATCCGTGCCGGTGAGCGGCGCCATGAATGGCGCCATTTCTTGCGTATGGCCCAGGATGACGTAAATGCCGTCTTCGGGCCGGCCCTGCACTCGCTGCGCGATCCCGTTGATGCCGTTGACCGTGTGACACGCGGCGCAGTTGCGGCCGAACAGATAGGCGCCCTGCCCGATCGCGTCCTTACGCGCGTCGACCGCGTTGTACCACCAGTCGTTAGCCAGCACCCCGCGCTCGCTGAGCACCAGTTGTTCGGTCAACAACACCTGGTTAGCGTACATATACCCCGGCATCAGGTATGGCCCGCGAATGAACTCACGGACGCGTTCATACTCGATGAAGAACGCCAGGGTGAGCGCCAGGGCGGGGATGAGCAGCGCGCCCGCGGCGCGCGTGCGTCTTGTCGCAGCCAGCAGCCCGAAGGCAAGCACCAGCGCCAACCCGATGCCGTTGGCGAGCCAGAACAACACCTCGCGTTGAGACAGGTTGGAGGTGAGCACGGAGAAGAGCGCATGCGCCTTGAAGCGCGAGGGCACAACCGCAAAGTACCAGGCAGCCGCGGGCACGGCAATGAGCGCGCTGACCAGCGTAATCCTGCCGAAGATCGCCGTCGCCTCCGAGCGGAGGGGTTCGCGCCGCCGGGTTGCGTAAAGGTAGGCCAGGGCTAACAACCCGCCCAACGCATACGATGCGGCCAGGCGCAAGACCAACTGCGGCCAGAAGCTGGGATTGAAGAACGCCTGGAAGAAGTCCCGGCTCCAGGGCCAGCCGTCCGATGTCATCATAAACCCGAGGATGCCGGTGATCAGAAATGCTGACATCCAGGCGAACAGGATGTAGCTTGCGCCAAGCTTGATGTGCGCCAGTTTGCGCTCGCCCGTCCAGCGCGCCCAGGTGAAGTAGTAAACGAGCAATACCACGACCTCGGCTGCAAAGGCAATCCATTCGATGAACCAGGGCCAGAAGAAGATGCGCAGCATGGAAGCAATGCCGCGCGGTTCGAGCGCGCTGGTGACGAGCCAGATCCCGACGCCCAGGATCGCGCCGATCCCCAGGATGGCAAGGGTCGTGAACCAGAGCATGTCATGGGCATACCGCTCCCAGAGGTCGGAGCGGCGCTTCCAGCCCAGATATTCGCTCAGCACAACCATCGCCACAAGACCAATGGCGAACCCGTGGCTGAATATGACGTGAATTGTCGCATCCAGTCCAATCGTCATGCCGTTGCCCAGGAAGGGGACCTGATAGTACGGGAGCTGCATGGCCGGCCTCCTACTGCTTGTGGAATTTCGGCCGCGGCTGCGTATCGACAAAGGCTGCTACGTCCAGGGCTTGCTCCGGGCTTAAGTTTGGGCTGCCAAACGGCATGTTGAGCAGGGCAAACGCGGAGAGGGTCTCTTGTTTCGACATCCCGGCGCCGTCATTGTAAGACCGGTCCCCCCACAGCGGCGGCGCCGCCGTCGTCCCGAGTCCGTCTCTCCCGTGACAGGGCGCGCATTTGACGTCAAACACCTCCCGGCCCGCATTGGAATCGGCCGCATGGTTGCTTTGGATCTTCTCGAGTTTGAGCCAGGGCGCCTCGCCATACACGGGAATGCCCTTCGAGAGCCACTTGAGGTAGGTCAAGACCGCTTCCATCTCGTGGCTGCCCTCGGGCAGCGGCTTGCCGTTCTCACTGCGCTGGAAGCAATCGTTCACGCGGACTGTCAGATCGACGGCATAATCCTGGCGCGGACGATACCTGGGGTAGGTCGCCGCGGTGCCTACGAGGCTTAGCCCGCCCCCTCTGCCACCCGCCAGGCGTCCGCCGTCAAAGTGGCAGTTGCTGCAAGTCAGACCATTGCCCACATATTGAGCGGCGTATTTCTGAGTGTCGCTGAGGATGTTCGCGCCGAGGATCACTGCGTCGCGAATTTCTTTGGGCGCGTCTTCCGGTTTGGGAGGATTGAACTGGACGCCGCCGCTCTGGCTGCTCGCCGGTGCGGTCGGAAGTTGCGCGGCGATAACCGGTGTGGAGGCGTAATTCAAGGCGGGGGCGAAGAGCGCCGCCAGGAGGGCGCCGGAGACGAAGAAGACAAAGGCCAGCGCAAGCGGGAAGGTTAGACGGTTCTTGGCCATAACCACCTCCTTTGGAGATCAGCTCAAGAACGCGATTCCTGCCGCATTATAGCCTCGATTCCCACTTGTGTTGGGAAGCGCAAACCCATTTGTAACAGTTTTTGATCGCGGTGCATCAGTCGGATTCGCTAACGTTCCAACCATCCCTAACCATCCGACGAGGACGGGTTCACTTCAATCTGCCCTTCAACGGGCGGCGCATAACACCGATGAACAAAAATCACCGCCGCCACCCACGGCAGCGTCACCGCAAACGCGGCGAGCACGTCGCTGGGGTAGTGCACCGAGAGGTAGTTCCGGCTCAGCCCGACGAGGACTACCCACACGCCCGCCCCAACGTAGATCAGCGGACGCCATTTCGGAGCGACCCGGCGCGCGATCAGGTAGGCGAGAACGGGGTAAAACGCCATCGCGGCCTGGCTGTGCCCACTGGGGAAGCTGTAGCCGCCGACGTCCTGCAGGTGCGGGAAGAGGTCGGGCCGCGTGCGGCCGAACAGGTTCTTGGCGATCAGGTTGAGCGCGAATGCGCCGGTGACTGACGCGGCAAGCGCGAGCCAGTCCGCGCGGCGCCTGCGCCACCACAGCACGAGCAACACGAGCATGACCGGCACGAGAAACACATCCGCCGCGGAGTCGGTTACGAGCAGCGCAAAACGCGTGAGTGGCGGCGACGCGATGCCGGCCAGCGCGGTAAGGATCGCCTGATCGAAGAAGATCGCTTCCTGCTCAAGCACCTCGTCGGCCAGCGCGACGAAGACGGCCAGCGCGAGGCTGATCAGCACCAGTCCGACGATAAGGGGCCAACCCCACTTAATACATGCGCGCAGTCGCGCAAATCCGAAGCGTGACACGCTCCGTATTGCGCAACTGCGGGCAAAAGTTTTCTATGAGCTATCCTACAGGTTCAATCTTCGTTAAGCTGCGCCCTGCGGCGCGTCCTCGTCGAGGCTAAACTGCCACTCGACGCCGAACTTGTCACGCAGCGAGCCGTACATCTTCGACCAGGATGTTTCCTG
>CAZPTI010000221.1:5444-8257 GCA_964588925.1 uncultured Anaerolineales bacterium
CGACGCCGAACTTGTCACGCAGCGAGCCGTACATCTTCGACCAGGATGTTTCCTGCAGCGGCATATTGACCGTGCCGCCTTCCGCGAGCGCATAGAACTGGCGCTCCATCCTCTCCCGATCCTTGCCCGTCACCGTCAGGTTGAAATTGTCCCCCTGGACGAACGACATGCCGGGGAAGGTGTCCGAGAACATCAGCGGCGTGCCGTCAATGATAATCCGCGTGCGCATGATGCGATCCCGCGCTTCCTCGGGCAGCGGGTAATCGGGGTTTTCGGCCCCTTCGCCGTAGGTCATGAACTGCGGCGGTTCGGTCTCAAACACCTGCGCGTAGAAGGTCGCGGCCTCGCGGGTGTTGCCGTCGAAATTGAGATACGGGTTAATAGGCATTCGGTTCCTCCTTGTCTCTGGTTCGTACTTAGATTGTACGTCTGTTCTAGCCTGAAGTCAAGTCATGTGACGAACAGAAGAGCGCTAACAGGATTTTCAGGATTTGGCGGATTTACAGGATAAACTTCCGCGTTCAAATCCTGGTAATCCGCCAAATCCTGAAAATCCTGTTGAACGTACACTCTCACCCTGCGCACGCAGAAGCTGCGCAGCGCCTTCACACCTTCTGCGCATCCTTGCGTTAGCCTGCGCGGTGGGCCATAATGCGCCTGTCAGGAGAGGCCTGTGAGTAAGATCCTTGTCGTGGACGACGAAGCGAAGATCGTCCGCCTGGTGCGTTCCTATCTCGAACAGAGCGGTTTCAGCGTGGTGGAGGCCGCGGACGGACAGACCGCGCTCATTCAGGCGCGCCGCGAGAAGCCCGACCTCGTCGTGCTTGACCTCGGCCTGCCGGGCATCGACGGGCTGGAGGTCGCGCGTGTGCTGCGACGGGAGGGCAACACGCCGATCATCATGCTCACTGCCCGCATCGAGGACACCGACAAGATCGTCGGGCTGGAGCTGGGCGCGGACGACTACGTGACCAAGCCGTTCAACCCGCGCGAGCTGGTCGCCCGCATCCGCGCGGTGCTGCGCCGCAGCGCGCCCGCAGCCGAGCCGGCGCCCGCCGCGTTGGAGGCTGGTCCCCTGCGACTCGACCCCGCAGGCCACGTCGCCGCGCTCGACGGCCGCGCGCTCGACCTGACGCCAACCGAGTACGAGCTGCTGCGCATCTTCATGCAGCACCCCGGCCGCGCGTTCAGCCGCCTTGAACTGCTCGACCGCGCAATGGGCGACGCGTACGAAGGGTACGAGCGCACGGTCGACGCGCACATCAAGAACCTGCGCGCCAAGCTTGGCGACGACCCGCGGCGCCCCCGCTTCATCCAAACGGTGTTCGGCGTGGGCTACAAGCTGGGGGCCGACCTGTGAACCGGCTGTGGGTCAAGCTGAGCGCGGCATTCCTTGTCGTTGCGCTGGCTGCCATCGGCGTGGTTGCCGTCACCACCCTGCGCGTGACCGACGAGCAGTTCCGGCAATATGTCGTCGGGGCGGGCATGGGCAATCGCGCGGTGGCAGTGGACGCGCTAACTAAGTATTATGCCGCGCGCGGAGGCTGGGAAGGCGTCGAATCCTTGCTCGCCGACCTCGACCGCAACGGCGCGGGCATGATGATGGGCCGGCGCATGGGGATGAGCGGCGGGATGGCGGGGCCAAGCCTGACCATTGCCGCGCCGGACGGACGCGTCGTTGCCAGCGTGGAGCCAGGGCTGGCCGGGCAGGTGTTGCCCGCCGACGCGCTCAGCCAGGGCAACTCGCTCGTGGTGGACGGCCGCGAGGTGGGCGTGCTGCTGGCGCTCCACACGGCGAACGCGACGCTCGACCCGCAGGCGCAGGCGTTCCTCGATCAGGTGCGCCGCTCGCTCGTGTGGGCCGCGCTGGGCGCGGTCGCGCTGTCGCTGGCGCTCGGCGTGCTGCTGAGCCGTCTGCTGACCGCGCCCCTCGCTCAACTGACGCGCGCGTCGCAGGCCATCGCCGCGGGCGACCTCTCGCAGCGCGTCGACATCCGTTCGGGCGACGAGACGGCCGCGCTGGGCGCCGCGTTCAACGACATGGCTGCCAGCCTTGCCGCGGCCGAGCTCCAGCGCAAGAACCTGATCGCCGACGTCTCGCACGAGCTGCGCACGCCGCTGACCGTGGTGCAGGGCGACCTGCAGGCGATTCTGGAGGGCGTGTACCCGCTGGAAATGGGGCAGATCGCCTCGCTCTACGACGAGACGCGGCTGCTCACGCGCCTCGTAGACGACCTGCACGACCTCGCCCTTGCCGACGCGGGCCAGTTGCGCATCGAGCGCGTGCCGGTTGACCTGGCCGAGTTGGCGCGCGCGGCGGTCAACCAGTTCGCGCCCCTCGCCGAAGCGCAGGGCATTCGCCTCGCGCTCCACACAGGCGACGCGCTGCCCGAAGTGGCCGGCGACCCCGACCGCCTCGCCCAGGTGCTGCGGAACTTGTTGAGCAACGCGTTGCGCCACACGCCGGCGGGCGGCGAGATCAGCGTGAACGCCCGCGCCCTTTCCCGCAGCGTCGAGTTGACCGTAAGCGACACCGGCTCCGGCATCGCGGCCGAGGACTTGCCGCGCGTCTTCGACCGCTTCTACCGTGGCGACCGCCGCGCGGGAGGGGGCGCGGGGCTGGGGCTGGCGATCGCGCGACAACTGGCGCGGGCGCACGGCGGCGACATCGCAGTGGACAGCGGCGGGGACGGCCTGGACGTCAACGGTGCGATCCAGATGACCGGCGGAACGGTGCTGGTGAACGGCCCCACCGAGCAGATGAACAGCGCGCTGGATTACGACGGCGGCTTCCAGATGACGGGCGGCTTCCT
>CAZPTI010000222.1:0-8201 GCA_964588925.1 uncultured Anaerolineales bacterium
ATCCTGCTCAACCTGTTGTTCGTGATCCTCCCGCCGTCGAAGTTCGGCGTGAAGGAACGGAGCAACCTGGATATCTAACGCGCTTGACGTCGCGCACGTTTAAGTGTTTGGAACACGGAGGCACGGAGATTAGCAGAGACGCGAAGCGCGAAGGCACGGAACGCGGAGATTCTCGCCGCGGCGAGCGTCTCCGCGCTCCGTGTCTCCGCTGCGCTCCGCGACTCCGTGTTCCAAAGGCCACGACCGCACGCGAACGCTTGACACACGGTGAGCCATCGCTAGAATAACTTCTGTCAGTAGCTTGAACGCAGCAGGCAGAAGGGATAGCGCCATGATTGTTACAGGGAAAGTGGGCCGCCACGGACGAATAACCCTGCCTCAAGCAATCCGCGCCAGCATGGGTCTGCGTGAAGGAGACATGGTTCAGATTCGGCTGAAAGACGATATGAGCGTCGAGGTGCGGAGGATAAGACCTTTTCTCGAGTGGAGGGGTAGCATTCCAGTCAGTGGCCCGCAGGATCTCGACGCCATTCGCGAGTATGTCCTTGAGCAACACGCGCGGGAAATCGCGCTTGGTGAGTCGGATGACTCGTAGGCTTCGCTTCGCCAGGTAGCCCTATAAGGCGAACTTTTCTGCAGCCATAATCCTCATCGAGGTGAGCAACGTTGCAACCGTTTGACTACATCATCCCCAAAGACATGGCGGAAGCCAGCGCGCTGCTTGCGGCTGGCAACGGGTCCGTGCGCGCGTTACAGGGCGGCACGGACCTTATTATTCGCATCCGCGGCGGATTCATCCGGCCCGAACGGGTCGTCGACCTCAAGGGGCTGCCGGGGATGCGCGAGATTCGCACCAGCCCGGACGGCTGGCTAATGATCGGCGCGGCCTGCACGATGAACCAGGTCGGCACGCACCCGACCATCTGCGAGCGCTACGACGTTCTCGCCGCGGGCGCCAACTCCGTGGCGTCGTACCAGCTCCGCAACCGGGCCACGGTCGGCGGGAACCTGTGCAACGCAAGCCCCGCGGCCGACACCGCGCCCGCCCTGCTGTGCCTCGATGCGGTCGTTGAAGTGTACGGCCCGTCGGGCGCCCGCCGCGTGCCCATCGGAGAGTTCTTCACCGGCCCGGGGCGCACCGCGATGCAGCGCGGCGAGTTTCTGACCAGCGTACACCTGCCCCCACTCAGCGGCCCGTCTCGCGGCGTCTATAACAAGCTGGGGCGGACGAAAATCGGGGACATTTCGATGGTAAGCGTGGCGGTCAATTGCCGCCACAGCAGTGATGGCCCCGTGTGGCGCATCGCTATCGGCGCGGCCGGCCCGACCCCGCTGCGCGCGCTGGAAGCCGAAGCCAGCCTCGGCCAGGACGCGTCGCCCGAAGGCATTACGCGCGCGGCCGAGTTGACTTCCGCTGCGGCGCGCCCGATTGACGACATTCGCGGCAGCGCCGCGTACCGCCGCGCAATGGTGCGCGTGCTCTCTCGCCGCGGCATCGAATCGGTGCTGGCGGCATTCCAGGCTGCCACCCCAGCCTCCCCCGCGGGAGGTCTCGCATGAATCATCGCATCCACTTGACTGTCAACGGCGAAAACTACGACATCGAAGTCCCGTCGCACTACACGCTGCTGCGCGTGCTGCGCGAGCAACTGGTGCTGACGGGCGTAAAGAACGGCTGCGAGGCCGGCGAGTGCGGCGCGTGCGCGGTGCTCATGAACGGCGAACCGGTCAACTCGTGCATGGTGCTGGCGCCCGAAGCGGACGGCGCAGTCATCACGACCATCGAGGGGCTGGCGCGCGACGCGCAGCTTGACCCGCTGCAAGAGGCGTTTATCGCGACGGGCGCGACGCAGTGCGGCTTCTGCACGCCGGGCATCCTCGTCAACGCCCGCGCCCTGCTCGACCGCAACCCCGACCCAAGCGATGCGGAGATTCGCGAGGCGCTCGTCGGCAACCTCTGCCGCTGCACGGGCTACATCCGCATCATCGACGCAATCAGGCTGGCCGCGCGCCAGCGGCGGGAGGTGCTGGCATGACCGCCGTGATGCCCTCTCCGACGAAACAGAAGCGTCATGCGGTGGGCGAGAGCCCGCAGCGCATCGAAGGCCGCGACAAAGTGACCGGCGCGGCGACTTACGTGGACGACATGCAGTTCGGCCCGAACCTGCTGTGGGGCGCGTTGAAGCGCAGCCCCGTCGCGCACGGCATCATCAAGCGCATCGACGTGAGCAAGGCGAAGGCGTTACCGGGCGTGCGCGTGGTTGTGACCGGCGAGGACTTCCCCGGCTACACCGGCCTGTACCTGAAAGACCGCCGCATCTTCGCGCTGGACCGCGTGCGCTATTTCGGCGAGGCAGTCGCAGCGGTCGCGGCGGACACCCTGGAGCTGGCCGAGAAGGCGGTGGAGCTGATCGAGGTCGAGTACGAGGAGCTGCCCGGCGTGTTCGACCCGGAGTTCGGCGCGTCAGCGGATGCGCCGGTGCTCCACCCTGACCTTGAGAATTACGAGCGCGTGCCGTTTGTCTTTCCGCAGGCGGGCACGAACATCTCGAACTGGTTTAAGGTGCGCAAGGGCGACATGGACAAGGCGTGGGCCGAGGCCGACCTTGTCTATGAGCACAAGTACCGCGTGCCGCACATCCAGCACGTCCCGCTCGAAACGCACGTCTGCGTAGCGCAGCAGGACGTCAACGGCAAAATCACGCTGTGGTCGTCCAGTCAGTCCCCCTTTGCGCAGCGCAACCTGATCGCGAAGGCGCTTCATGTTAACCACTCGCGGCTGCGCGTCATCACGCCGCACGTGGGCGGCGGGTTTGGCTGCAAGGCGGGCGTGAGCATGGAGGGCGCGGCCGTCGCGCTCGCCATGAACTCGAAGGGCCGGCCGGTCAAGCTGCGCATGTCGCGCGAGGAAGAGTTCTACACGACCTTCGTGCGGCAGGGCCTGGTCGCGAAGATCAAGATGGGCATGACGAAGGACGGCCGCATCACTGCGATGCAGAACACGTTCTACTGGGACGGCGGCGCCAGCACCGAATATGGCGTGAACATCACGCGCGCGGCGGGCTATTCCGGCACCGGGCCGTACTACGTGCCGAACATCCATGTCGACAGCTACTGTGTCTACACGAACCACCCCGTGGGCGGAGCAATGCGCGGGTTCGGCATGCCGGAGATCCATTTCGGCATCGAGCAGCACATCGACCAGATGGCGCACAAGCTCGGGCTGGACCCGGTCGAAGTGCGGCTGAAGAACTGCCTCAAGGACGGCGACGAGACGCTCACCGGCATGAAGATGCACCCGACCGGATTAAGCCAGTGCATTGCGGCTGCGGCGAAGGCCATTGAGTGGGGCAAGCAGAACCCGCCTTCCGGCCCGCACAAGGTGCGCGGCAAGGGGCTGGCCGCCATGTGGAAGGCGCCGGCCATGCCGCCCAACCCCGGCTCCAGCGCGCTGGTGCGCCTGAACGAAGACGGCACCGCGACGGTCAGCATCGGCGGCGTGGACATCGGGCAGGGCGCGCTGACGGCAATGGCGCAATTCGCCGCGGAGGGGCTCGGCATCAAAGTCACCGACGTGCGCGTGAACACAGTCGACACGGACTACAGCCCCTACGAGTGGCAGACCGTCGCGTCGCGGCTGACGTGGAGCATGGGCAACGCGGTGCTGCAGGCCGCAGAGACCGCGCGCTTGCAGGTGTTGCAGGCCGTCGCGCAGGCGTGGGAAGAGGACATCCAGAACCTGGACATTATCGACGGCACAGTCATCAGCTACGCGTCCGAAGAATCCGTGCCGCTAAAGGACATCGCGATCTACGGCATCCAGCGCAAGGACGGCACGTTCGTGGGCGCGCCGGTGGTGGCGCAGGGGCGGTTCATGCCCGACTACGTGACGCCGCTCGACCCGGAGACCGGGCAGGGGCCGCGCGCGGTGGTCCACTTCACAACGGGCGCGCAGGCGGTCGAGGTGGAGCTGGACGACGAGACGGGCGAGATGCAGGTGCTCAAGATCGTGTCGGCCTACGACGTGGGCAAGGCGATCAACCCGGAGATGGTGCGGACGCAGATGGAAGGCGGCGCGGTGCAGGGGATGAGCACGGCCCTGCTGGAAGGCCTGATCTTCGACAAGGGCCGCACGCGCAACCCGAACTTCACCGACTACCGCATCGCAACCGCGGTCGACGCGCCGCTGGAGACCGAAAACATCATCATCGAAGTGCCGCAGGACGACGGCCCCTTCGGCGCGCGCGGCGTGGGCGAGCATCCGATGGTGCCGACCGCGCCGGCCATCGCCAACGCGGTGTTTAATGCGGCGGGCATCCGTATCGATTCGATGCCTTTAACGTCTCAGAAGATATGGGAGGCGTTGCAGAGCAAGTAACGCCATCGACCCGACGGGTTTTATTGAAACCCGTCGGGTCTGAGTTGATCCCTACTGTCGACATCGCTTGATCTCTGATAAGGTTTGTTCTATAATCGCGCGAGTCCCACTGATGCGCTTTTCGGGCTGCAAGTGCTGCTGATTCCTTAGTTGACGCTGCGATGAGGTGCGCATGAAACAGAGACTGTCCGTCGTTTTGCTGGTCCTCGTGGTCATCCTGGCCGGCTGCGGAGGTCAAGGCGTCGAACCGCCGACCGGTCCGACAACCCCCGGCGGCGAGCTTTTCCAGATCGCGCTGCCGCGCCTCGTGGTGGACGTCGATGCGGAGGGCAACCCCAGCATTCTCGGCATCTCCCCCGCGCTCCTCTCCACCTTTGGCGTGGACGTGTCGGGCTTCAAGCTCCCCCCTGATCTTGTCAAACAGATGATGGATGCGGGCGTCCAGCATCTTGAAGTGGCGTCTGTCGGCGACCGCATCATGTTCTTCGAGAACGGCAAACCGCTGCCCCACCTCGGCTGGACGCAGGATTCGCTGACGCGCATGCTGAACCTGCTCGACACGCTCAAGGTTGAAAACGCGCCAACCATCCGCCGCATCCTGCCGATCATCACGCGGCTGGGGCTGGACGTGGTGCTGCGCTTCCCGCGGGCCGATGGCGCGGCCGAAATCCCCTTCGTGGACACATCAACGGTCCGCAGCTTCCAGCCCACCGTGACCACTGACCCGCCCTCCGCAGTTATCAAGTTCGAGGTGCGGTTCAACGAGCAGGGTCAGGCGGGAATGCTGGGGCTGACCGCAGACGACCTCACCGCGCTTGGCATGGGCAACATGGTCCGCATGGCTCCCGAAACGCTTGGGAACTTCCGGGCCGGGAACGTCCAGCACATGGAAATCCGCACGAAGCCTGATGGCGCTTATATTTATGTCAATAACGAGCCGTTGCCCCGGCTGATCTGGGATACGCAACTGCTGGCGAATGCCGTCGACCTCTATGCGAGGCTGTCGCCGGACGCGCAGTTGCTGCCCCTGATCCAACAGATTGCGCCCTACCTCGATCGCGCCGATCTCGGCGTCCTGCTGCGCTTCCCCGCGACAGGGCAGCCGGAAATCCCGGTCGAGTTACACTAAACCCGTATTCAGTTCCTGCAGGAGGTGCGTAATGCGTAGGTTCGTACTGGTCGCTCTGGTTCTGACGGGCTTGCTGCTCACGTCGTGCGGTCCCGCCATCATGCCGGCCGCCGCGCCGCAGACCGAATCCGGCGAGACGTTCGTCGTGGCCCTGCCGCGTATCGTGCTCACGTTCGATGATCAGGGCAATCCGGGCGTCGAAGGGGTGGCGCTGGAGGACATCGCGCGCAGTCTGGGCTTCGCGCTCGACCTCAAGCAATACCGCATTGACCCGTTTTATCCCGCGTGGATGAAGGCGGCGAACGTGCAGCACATCGAGCTGCGGCAGACGGGCGACGGCATCGCGCTGCTGGTCAACGGCGCGCTCATGCCGAGCCTGTCGTTCCAGGGCGACTCGCTCCAGCGAATCGCGGCGATTGCGCCGCTGCTGGGGCAGAACGGCCCGGCCATTGGCAACCTCGTCGCCAAGTTTGCGCCGCTGGTCCAGCGCCTGGGCCTCTCGGTGGTGCTCAAGTTCCCCCGCCAGGACGGCGCGGCCGACATCGCGTATGGCCCGGCGGACATCAAGCTGGCGGACATTAAGCCGGCCAGCGTATCGCCCTCGGCCGTGGCGAAGTTCGAGCTGAAGTACGACGAGCAGGGCGTGCCGTCCATCCTCGGCATCTCCGCCCGCGACTTGCAGGCGCTCGGCGTGAACGCGAATGTGGCGCTGGCGCCGCAGGTGTTGGCCCAGTTGCAGGCCAACAACGTGCAGAACGTCCAGTTGAGCAGCCGGTCAAACGGGCTCTATATGTGGGTCAACGGCAATCCGCTGCCTGCCATCGCCTGGGACGCAGCCTCGCTCCAGAATGCGCTCCAGGTCTACGAGCAGATGAACCCGGGCGTGCCGAAGCCGTACCTCGACCTCATCCGCACGTTCGTGCCGATGCTCGGCCAGACCGACGTGTCGATCATGGTGCACTTCCCGCTCGGACCCGGGCAGGAAGCGATCCCGGCCAAGATGCAGTAGCTCCTGCGCGCGAAACCCGTCGGGTGTTTTAACACCCGACGGGTTTGTAACGCGAAACAAGAAAGGGAACGTTATGAACGTACCTAGCAAGTACGGGCTGGTCCGCGCGATCGCGTTCTTCTTGAAACTGATCGCTGTGATCGTCCTGCTGATCGGCATCGTGGGCCTGGTCGGTTCGCTGTTCTGGGGCAACCAGTTCGCCCTGCCCCGGTGGGTGACGGTGGGTGGCGCCGTGGGTGCGCCGCTGGCCGCGCTGCTCATCTTCGTCCAGCTATACGCTTTTGGCAGCATCCTGTCGCTGCTGGTCAAGATCGAGGAGAATACGCGCGCGTCGATCCCACCGCGCGAATAGCGCTGTTTCGCATCTCTCCTGCCCTGGAGGCGCGGGTTCTGAGTGACGGAACCCGCGCTTTTGCGTTGGCGCCACCCGCGCCCATTCGCGCCGCAGTTGCGGCGCAGTTATTGCGCCGTAATTTGCAAAAACCTTTCAGCAAGGATACACTCTAGCGTGGCATTTTCTGGCAATCAGCAGCGAGGCGTGTTGCCCTCGCTGCCTGTTTATTCGGTGCTATTCGATTTTCCCAGGAGTACGCTTCATGACACCCGTCAAGACCCTCGGCATCCTCACCGGCGGCGGCGACGTTCCTGGTCTTAACCCCTGCATCAAGGCGGTGGTGGATCGGGCTGTCGACGACGGCATGGAGGTCATTGGATTTCGCCGCGGCTGGGCCGGGCCCCTCAACGTCAACCCCGACGATCCCTCGGAAGACTGGCGCTGGGTGATGCGGCTGAATAAGGCCGTCGTGCGCAAGATTGACCGCTCCGGCGGCACCTTCCTGCACACCTCGCGCACCCGCCCCTCCCACGTTAAACCGAAGGACGTGCCCGGCTTTCTGAAGGATCAATTCAAGACGCCAGACCCGCAGACCGGCATGGTCGACTTGACGCCGCACATCCTGCGCGTTATGCAGCACCTTAAGATTGACGGCCTGATCGCGATCGGCGGTGACGACACGCTGAGCTACGCGGCGCGCCTGCACCAGGAGCACTTCCCCGTCGTCGCCATCCCCAAGACGATGGACAACGACGTGTACGGCACGGACTACTGCATCGGGTTCAGCACCGCGGTCACCCGCAGCGTCGACCTGATCACCGGCCTGCGCACCCCGGCCGGCTCGCACGAGCGCATCGCGGTGGTCGAGCTCTTTGGTCGCAACTCCGGCGAGACGTCGCTCTTCGCGGCCTACCTCGGCGGGGTGGACCGCGCGATCATCTCCGAAGTGCCGTTCGACATCGAGAAGCTAAGCAGCTTCCTTGTCGAGGACAAGCGCTCGAACCCCAGCAACTACGCCATCATGACCATCTCCGAGGGCGCGACGATGGCCGGCGGCGAGATCGTCGAGACCGGCGAGGCGGATGCGTACGGCCATCGCAAGCTCGGCGGCGTTGGGCAAATGACGGGCGACATGATCAAGAAGATCACGGGCGAGAATATCATCTATCAGCAGTTGGGTTATCTGATGCGCTCCGGCGCGCCGGATTCGCTCGACCGCATGGTGGCGTTCAGCTACGCAAACCTGGCGACTGACCTGATCGCGCAGGGCCGCTCGGGCCGCATGGTCGCGCTGCGCGATGGCAAGTACACGCACATCCCCCTCAGCACGGTTATTTCCGGCATCAAGCGG
>CAZPTI010000223.1:0-3125 GCA_964588925.1 uncultured Anaerolineales bacterium
AGGTCACGGTCGGCTTGTCGCCCGTGAAGACGCGCGCGCGGCTCTTGCCGAAGGACATGGCCTGGCTGTTGGACCCCTGCGCCTGCCGCAAAATCATCAGGAACAGGCCGCCGATCAGCAGCAGCGGAAGCACCGTGCCGAGGATCGTCAGCCAGCCCGACATATCGCTCGGTGGCGCGACCTTGAGCTCGATGGCCGCCAACTGCTCCGGCGTTACGCCGAGCCGCGTGAGCGACGTCGTCAGGTTAACGCGCTCTTCCTTCTGCGAAACGAAAACCGTCTTATCTTTAAGCTGAACCGTCAACTGGTCGCCCGAAACCACAATCCGGCTGACCTGCCCATCACGGATCAGGCCCGCCACATCGGTCAGGCCCTTCTCCTGCGGCCGGTCCGCCGACTGCGAGGCGCTATAGAAAAGCACGGCCACGGCGACAACGATCAGGATGTACACCAGGCCGTTTTTACGCCAGTTTGCATTCACGATAGAAACCCTCCGTGAGGGCAGCCGGCCGGATCAACGAAGCTGCCGCGATGCCGATAAATAGCTGCCCGTAACCTCATCAAGCATTATAGCAGATGACTGGTTTTGACGCTAGGCGTCTGGCTTACAGTGCCATCTCTCACACGAGAAATGTAGGAGTGACTACGGATGTTATTTAGGTTAAGCTAAATAATTATTTTAGGATTGATGCCATGACAAACAAGACGACTGAAGACTATCTCAAGGCGATCTATCAGGTGGACGCCGACCAGCAAGGCGCAGGCACAACCGAGCTTGCAGAGCGGTTAGGTGTCGCGCCCGCGTCGGTAACAGGCATGCTGAAGAAGCTCGCCGCGCAGGACCTTGTCACTTACACGCGCTATCAGGGGGTCGCGCTCACCTCCGCAGGCCGAGCTATCGCGCTCGACGTGCTGCGGCGGCACCGCCTCGCCGAGCGTTATCTTGCCGACGTGCTCGGCCTGCCCTGGGATCGCGTCCACGACGAGGCGGAGGAGTGGGAGCATGTGCTCTCCCGCGACGTGGCCGCGCGCATGGACGAGGCGCTCGGCTGGCCTGCGACCGACCCCCACGGCGAGCCGATCCCTTCCGCGGGGGGCGACGTGCCCGCGTTGGCAGACACCCCCCTGGCCCGCCTGCACCCGGCTGAGTCCGCGCGCGTGGCGCGCGTGAGCAGCGAGGACGGCGAGTTCCTCCGCTATCTCGGCAGCCTCGGCATCTACCCGGACGTTACTTTAAGGGTCGTCTCCATTGCGCCGTTTGGCGGCCCGGTCACGGTCGAAGTGGGCGGCGAGAGGCACGCCATCGGGCGAGGCGTGGCCGAGCGCGTCTTTGTGGTGGACGTCGCTCCGGCGGTTGAGCCGCGGGAGGAAGCGCGATGAGTCGAAGGACACCGCTGCTCCTGGCATTCCTGTCGCTTCTGGGGCTGCTGCTCGCCGGTTGCGCCGGCCCGGCCGCCGCTGAGCCCGACGACCTCGCGGGTCGAAAGATTCGCGTGGTGACTACGGTCGGCATGATCACGGACGTCGTGCGCAACGTGGGCGGCGACCGCGTCGAAGCGCGGGGGCTGATGGGGCCGGGCGTCGATCCGCACCTGTACAAGGCCAGCGAGGGGGACGTGCTGCGGCTTGGCACGGCCGACATCGTTTTCTACGGCGGCCTGCACCTTGAGGCGAAGCTGGGCGAGGTGTTGGAGCGCATGGGCGACCGGGTCAACACGAAGGCCGTCACCGACGACATTGATCGCGCCGTGCTGCTCAAGCCTGCTGCGTTCGAGGGCCAGTACGACCCCCACGTCTGGTTTGACGTCTCGCTCTGGGCAAACACGGTCGACACGGTCCGCGATGCGCTGATCGAGCTTGACCCCGGCAGCGCAGACTACTACCGGGCCAACGCGGAACGCTACCGCGCCGAGTTGGACGACCTGCATCAGTACGTGCTGGATCAGGCCGCGCGTATCCCGCCGGAGCAGCGCGTGCTCGTCACCGCGCACGACGCGTTCAACTACTTCGGCCGCGCGTACGGGTTCGAGGTGCGCGGCTTGCAAGGCATCAGCACTGTGGCAGAGGCGGGCACGTCCGACGTGCGCTCCCTCGCCGACTTCCTTGCGCAGCGCAAAATTCGCGCGATCTTCGTCGAGTCCTCCGTTCCCGTGCGCAACGTGGAGGCCGTGCAGGCCGCGGTCCGCTCGCGCGGATGGGACATTGCCATCGGCGGCGAGTTGTTCTCCGACGCGATGGGCAGCGAAGGGACGCCCGAAGGAACTTATATCGGTATGGTGCGCCACAACATCGACACCATCGTGAAAGCTTTGTTAGGTGACGAATGAACGACAACCGATTAGCCATCGAAGCGACGGACCTCACCGTCGCGTATCAGGAAAAGCCCGTCCTGTGGGACGTTGACCTCGAAGCGCCGGAAGGGGTGCTCATGGCGGTCGTGGGGCCAAACGGCGCGGGGAAATCTACATTAATGAAGACGATCCTCGGCCTGGTCCCTGCTGCTGCGGGCCAGGTGCGCGTCTACGGCAAGCCCTACGAGGAACAGCGGCATTTAGTCGGCTACGTTCCGCAGCGCGGCAGCGTCGATTGGGACTTTCCGACTGACGCGCTCGATGTGGTGACGATGGGGCTGTACCGCCGCCTGGGTTGGATCAAACGCCCCGGCAAGGCGGAGCGCGCCGCCGCGCTGGAGGCGCTGGACAAGGTTGGCATGGCGGATTTTGCGGACCGCCAGATCAGCCAGCTTTCCGGCGGACAGCAGCAGCGCGTCTTCCTCGCCCGCGCGCTCGTGCAGAACGCGCAGGTCTACCTCATGGACGAGCCGTTCGCCGGGGTAGACGCCACAACCGAGCGCGCCATCATCGGCCTGCTCCGTGAACTGCGCCGCCAGGGGAAAACGGTTCTCGTCGTCCACCACGACCTGCAAACCGTGCCGGAATACTTCGACTGGGTCACGCTGCTCAACGTACGCCGCATCGCCAGCGGCCCGGTCGCAGAAGCGTTCACCGAGGACAACCTGCGCCGCGCATACGGCGGGCGCATCGCGTTCCTCAACAAGGGGCCGGAAACCGCGCCGCCAGCCGAAACCGCGCCCGTAGCGCCTGCGGTCGAAATGGCAGGCTGAT
>CAZPTI010000223.1:3225-8166 GCA_964588925.1 uncultured Anaerolineales bacterium
GCTACGAACCTGATGACTGATCGCAGACAGGCGGCAAGTATGGACATCCTATCGTTATTCCGTGACCTCATTTTCGATTACACCCTGCGCACCGTTGCGCTCGGTTCGGCCCTGCTCGGCCTGGTTAGCGGCGTGCTCGGCGTGTTTGCCGTGCTGCGGCGGCAAAGCCTGCTTGGGGATGCGATTTCGCACGCGGCGCTCCCCGGCGTGGCGCTCGCCTTCCTGCTCACCGGCAGTAAGGAGCCGCTCGTCCTCGCGCTCGGCGCCATCGCCGCGGGCTGGCTCGCGACCCTGCTCGTCCTGCAGGTCACGGGCAACACGCGCATCAAGCCCGACGCGGCGCTCGGCATCGTGCTGGCCGTCTTCTTCGGCTTCGGCCTGCTGCTGCTGACCTTCATCCAGCGCCTGCCCGACGCGGCGAAGGCCGGCCTCGATAAGTTCCTCTTCGGCCAGGCCGCCACCCTGCTCGGCCGCGACCTCGTAACCATGTCCGCGCTTGGCGGCGTCGCGCTGCTGCTGGTGCTCCTCTTCTGGAAGGAGTTCAAGCTGTTGACCTTCGACCCGGACTTCGGCGCCAGCCTCGGCTATCCCGCGCGGCGGCTCGAAATCCTGCTGATCACGCTCATGGTCATTGCCATCGTGGTCGGCATTCAGACCGTCGGCGTGGTGCTGATGAGCGCGATGCTCGTCGCGCCCGCAGCCGCCGCGCGGCAGTGGACCGAGAAGCTCAACGTAATGGTATTGCTTGCCGGGCTGTTTGGCGCGGGGGTCGGGCTGGTGGGCGCGCTGGTCAGCAGCGTCATTCCGCGCTTGCCCACTGGCCCGACGGTCGTCGTCTTTATGAGCGTCGTTGTGCTCTTCTCGCTGCTCTTTGCCCCCCGAAGGGGGTTGCTGGCCCGCGCGCGGCAGCGCCATCGCCAGAAGTGGCAGTTCGCCCAGGAGGCGCTCGCCGTCCATCTGCTCCAGCACGAAGGGCAGCCCAACGCCGCGGGCGAATCCGACCTGTCGCACGCGGGCCGGCACATGCAGTGGACGCCCGCTTTCGCCGATGGGGTCGTTTCCCGTGCAGAGGACGGCGACCTGTTGACGCGCAAGAATGACCGGTTGACCTTGACCGACAAGGGCCGCGAGATGGCGCGCGAAGCGATGGAGCGGTAACGATGTTGCAAGCCCAGATAGAAATCATCCTGATCGCCTCCGTCGTCGCGGCAAGCTGCGCGCTCGTGGGCAGCTTCCTCGTGCTCCGGCGCATGGCCCTGCTCTCCGACGCGATCAGTCACGCCATTCTGTTCGGCATCGTGCTCATGTTCTTCGTCGTCGAGAGCACCACGTCGCCGCTGCTCGTCGTCGCGGCCACGCTGACCGGCGTGCTCACCGTGCTGCTCGTCGAGGCGCTAACGCGGACGCAGTTGGTCAAGGAAGATGCGGCCATCGGCCTGGTCTTCCCCCTGCTCTTCTCGCTTGGCGTGATTCTCATTACGCGCTACGCGTCCAATGTCCATCTCGACGTAGACGCGGTGCTGCTCGGCGAAATAGCGTTCGCCCCGTTCAGCCGCCTTGTCGTCTTCGGCGTGGACATCGGCCCGCAGGCGTTGTGGCTGGCGCTTGGCGTGGGCGTTCTTAACCTGCTCTTCATCGTCCTCTTCTACAAAGAGTTGAAGTTGGCGACCTTCGATGCCGGGCTGGCTGCCGCGCTCGGCTTCTCGCCCGCGCTCATCCACTACGCGCTGATGACGCTCGTCTCGGTGACCGCGGTCAGCTCGTTCGAGACCGCGGGCACGGTGCTCGTCGTCGCGCTGATGATCGCGCCGCCGGCCGCGGCCTACCTGCTCACCGACCGCCTGCCGGTCATGCTGGGCCTGTCGGTGGGGATCGGCGTCCTTTCCGCGGTCACGGGCTTCGCCCTCGCGCGCCTGCTCGACGCGTCCATCGCGGGCAGCATGGCAACGATGACCGGCGTGATCTTCCTGCTGGCCCTGCTCTTCGCGCCAAAGCGCGGGCTTGTCCGCAAATGGGCGCGCGCCCGCTCGCAAAGACGTCAGTTCGCCGGCGAGATGCTCCTCGTCCACCTCTCCCAGCACGAAGGCGACCCCGCGCTGGCGAATGAGGCCACAGTCGAGCACATGGCGCGCCACATGCGCTGGGCGGAGGGATTCGGCGAGACGGTCGCGAGCTATCTGGTGCGCGAAGGCTTCGTCGCGCGCGTAAACGGCTCGCTCGCGCTCACGCCGCTCGGCCGCGAGGTCGCGCAGCGCGTCATGCTGCGTTAGCGAGGAATTGCGCGGATTGAGGTGGGCACTATGACGAAAGTCATTTGACACGTCCCTCTCCCTGTGCTACTCTAACCCTTGTCATAATTGCATAACTTCGGTGGAGAACAGGGGTAAGTCCGGTAATGGCGCAGTGCGCCAGAGTCCGGCGCTGTCCCGCAACTGTATGTGGTCGAGTCTCTCGACACGAGCCAGAAAACCCTCCTCCGCCGGGTTCTCGACGACCTTCGAGGTAAAGGGAGTTGGAACCGCGAATCTGCTTTGCAGGGCCTGCGCACAGGTCGTCTAAGCAGGTCACGCGCCGCTCCCCTTGCCACAGCCGGCAAGGGGTTTTTGTTTTCTATACCCCTGCGCGCCGCAACGTTTTACCGGGAGTGACACCGATGCTCCGAACGCGCAGACTTTATGCCGCAATGTTGATCGCCTGTGTTATTGCGGCCCTTTCTTTGCCGTCCGCTTCGGCTGCGGATCCAGTTCAGGTCGCTGTTCAGAAAGCGGTTCAGTGGTTGCATACGCAGCAGCTGCCCGATGGCAGCTTTGGCGGGCCCAACAAGGTGCCCAGCGCGGCCATTACGTCTGACGTTGTTTACGCGTTGGCGTTGGCGGGTGAAAAGGTCAGTGGAGAAGAGTGGTCGAAGGGTGGCGTGAGTGCGCTCAATGCGCTCGCGAAGATGGCGCCGGGGTACATCGGCGCAGATGCGGGGCAGGCCGGCAAGGTAGCTCGCGCAGCAGCTGCAGCCTGCGCCAACCCGCGGGCTTTCGGTGGGGTGGACGCGATCGGCGTCATCGAGAAGGCGTACGACCCTGCCACCGGAAAATATCACCCCAGCTTCCTATTCCGGCAGACGTTGGCTATGGAGGGGTTACAAGTAGCCGGACGGCCGGTTCCTGAAAAGGCCTACGAAGCTTTGCGCACTGCCCAGCAGGCGGACGGCAGTTGGTTCTGGGCTTTCGGCGGGACAACTGACGATGTTGACACGACCGGCCGCGTGCTGCGGGTGCTGTCGATACAGTCACAAGGTCAGAACAACACCGTTTTCGATCGAGCGGCGAACTACCTGGCGCAGGCGCAGGGGGCGAACGCCGCCTGGGCCGTGGACGCGCCACCGAGTTCAAGTGCGGTCAACACAAACTCAACTGCGCTGGCCGTTGGTGGGTTGAGGGCCATCGGGCGCGACCTGGAGGCTTCGCCGTATGTCAAGGGCGGACGTAGCGCCCTGCAGGCGCTGCTATCGTTCCAAGAGCCGAGCGGCGCGTTCGTGTACATTGCGGAATCCGGCAAGGAGGAACTGCGCATCACGGCCACCACGGATGCACTCATGGGGCTACTGCAACCGAAGGAGAGCGCCGGCCGATGCCCGACGGTGTATCTGCCCGTGCTCTATGTCCATTAATTGAGGAGGAATCGCTCATGTCTCGTCGCTCTCTCGTCGTCCTTCTTACCGTCGTCGCGCTGCTGGCGCTGACGGCGACCGCCGCCTTCGCCCAGACCGGCGGAACCAAGCAGGTCGGCCTCGTCGTCACGTTCCCGGACGGCTCGACCAAAACGGAAGTGGTAACTGTGCCCGCCACCGCCACAGCCATCGACGCGCTTCGCGCATCCAAACAGACTGTTGTCACCGCGGAGGGCGCGTTTGGCACGTCGCTCTGCAAAATCAACGACACCGGCTGCCCGGCGGAAGACTGCTTCTGCGACCCGGCCAAGTTCTGGGCCTACTACCACTTGAATGGCGGGGCCTGGGAAGGCGCGATGGAAGGCGTGGGAACGTACGTGCCCGCGAATCAGGCGGTTGAAGGTTTCGCATGGAGCGGTTTCGATGCCAACTTCAACCCGATCGTCCAGCCGCCCGTTTACACGTTCGCGCAGCTCGTCTCGATGCAGAACCCGCCTGTGCCGATCCCGGAGCCGGCCACCCTGCTGTTGCTGGGCGGCGGCGTAGCGGCGCTCGGCGCCTGGGCGCGGCGCAAGCGCGGGCAGGCTGCGGCCTGAATCCTGTAGAAGCACACCCGACTGGGTTTCGCCGCCACGAAGTGGCGCACCCGTCGGGTCTCGGAATTGTCTGAATGTCACGTAAAACTCGTCTCGCCTTCTTCTTTGCCCTCGCGCTGCTCTTTGCAGGGCTTTTCTTCGCGCGCGCCAACACGGCGCGCGCAGAGTTCGCGCAGAACTCGTCGCTCGGCTCGGACACGCCCTCGGTCGTCCTGCAGGCGTTTCGCCAGGGCCAGGTGATCGGCGCAGGCCAGTACCGCGCTGCGCTCGTCGTGCGGTATGAGGACGGCGGGGTGCAGACGCGGTGCGTGGCTTTTGATGAAGAGGAAATCGGCGGGGACGAGCTGCTTTTGCTGTCCGGTCTGGATCCGGTAGTCGACCCACAGGGCGCGGTCTGCGCCATTAACGGGGTGGGCTGCGGGCCGGACGACTGTTTCTGCGAATGCCCCTTCCCCGACTGCAAGTACTGGGCTTACTTCCATTGGGAAAACAACGATTGGTCGTACTCCGACCTCGGTCCTGCTTACTACGTCGTAAAGGACGGCGCCCTGGAGGGTTGGTCATGGGGTCAAGGCGACCGCACCAGCGGTGTCCCGCCGCCGAAGATTTCGTACGAGCAAATCTGCGGCGCGAACAACTCACCCATCACCCCGACTCCCACCCGGCCCAACGGCGCGCCGC
>CAZPTI010000224.1:0-8154 GCA_964588925.1 uncultured Anaerolineales bacterium
CGTCCAAGCGTCTCTCGATACCGTTGAACTCGACGGTCATTGCCCGCTCCCTCCAGAATATCCTCGCGCTGCGCGCGCAGGAACGGCAAATAATCCCCATACCGGCCCAGCACGTTGGCTTCGTATTCCACCCGCTCGGCAAGGGTGCGTGCGTATAGCACTTTGCCCTGGCTGATGACCGAATAGGCGAGTTCGATGGGCGTCTGATTGAGGATGATGAGGTCGACAGAAGTATGACCGGACAGTGTAGAGAACGCGCCGATCAAGTCAGCGCGTGAATGAGCAACCGACGCGGTGCGCGTAAGGAGGACGGCGATATCGAGGTCGCTTAAGGGTCCTATATCGCCTCGCGCATAAGATCCGAACACGTACACTAACAGGACGCGTGAATCGGACGCGACGAGATCGCTAACTCGTCGGGCCAACGTCGACAGATCATGCGTGGACGCAAGAAAGGCCGCGCGGCACGCGGAACCGTTGCGACCTTCAGGGAGCACCCTCGTTTGTGTTGGGTCGTTTTCGTCTTCCAGGTCGTAATCGTATGGTTCAAATCTCGCGTCGCTCATCGATAGACCTTCACACCGTTTGTCGTCACGGCAATGCTACCATCTAGCATTGGAGAAGTAAAGTTAAATGGTCGGCAGCCGCCTCGACCAGGACGGGAACGACACGCCCACATGAGCCTTGATCACCTGGGCCGACCCGCCGGCGGAGTTCCATTGCATCTTCCATAGCCAGGGAAACAGAGGCAACGCACAAGGACACACAAAGTACACCCTACCTTATCAATCCTCCTCGCTGGCACCCTGACCAGCGGGTCAGGCGCTTTCCGTTCCGGGGAAGGCGCATTCGTGCGAAGCGAGCTTTCACCAGAGATCCTGACCGGGTCTTCAAGGGGCACTACACGCCTCAGTTACTCACGGCGCGCCCCTGGAGTTGGGCGAGTTTCGTGCGCCCGCGCCTCGTCCACGGCCAAGCGCCGGTGTGAGAACCTCACGCAGGGAAAGCACGACGGCCGCTGCGAAGGCAAAAGACGCCACCACACCGGCCGCCGATGAAGACCCAGATCGTCGATTGCCTGCCAACCTGGCAAGGCTATCGGTAACGGTTTTCTCTGCTTACTTCGCCCACCCGCGCGTCGCAACCGCATCCGCCACGCGCTTCACCGCCACCAGGTACGCCGCGAGGCGGTTGTGGGTGCGGTGCGCCATCGCCATATCGTTGACCGCATGGAACGCCTTCGTCATCTTGGCGTCCAGCCGGGCATGGATCTCGTCGATGGGCCAGTAGAAGTTGTAGGCATTCTGAACCTGCTCGAAGTAGCTTACCGTGACGCCGCCAGCGTTGCACAGGAAGTCAGGCAGGACAACTTTGCCGCTGTCGAAGAGGATTTTGTCCGCTTCGGGGGTCGTGGGGCCGTTCGCCAACTCGGCGACGATCTTGCCCTGGATCTTGTTGGCGTTTTGCTCCGTGATGACGTTCTCGAGCGCGGACGGGAAGAGGACCGTGACCGGCAGCTCGAGCAACTCCGAGTTCGAGATATTGTCCGAGCCGGGGAAGTTCACGACCGAGCCGGTCTTTTCCTTCCACTGCACGGCCTTAACGAACTCGATGCCGTCTTCCTTGTAGATGCCGCCCTTGGAATCGCTGATCGCGACGACCTTCAGGCCGAGCAGGTCATTGCCGAGTTGGTGCGCGTACTGCCCCGCATTGCCGTAGCCCTGGATCGCGGCTGGCGCGCCCTCAAGCTTCAGGTTCATGCAGTTCGCCGCCTCGCGCGTCACGTAGATGCCGCCGCGCGCGGTGGCGTCCCCGCGGCCGAGCGAGCCGAAGAGCGGGACAGGCTTGCCCGTGATGATGCCGGGGAGGTGGCGGCCCTTGATGACTTCGTACTCGTCCATCATCCAGGCCATGATCTGCGGCGTGGTGTACACGTCGGGGGCCGGAACGTCCTTGTCCTCGCCGATAAAGTACGCGACGCGGCGCATGTAACCCCGGCTCAACCGCTCCAGTTCCGTCACCGACAGGCTCTTCGGATCGCAAATAATGCCGCCCTTACCACCGCCCAGCGGAATATCCACGACCGAAGTCTTCCAGGTCATCCACGCCGCCAGCGCCCGGACCGTATCAATGGTCTCGTCGGGGTGGAAGCGGATGCCGCCCTTCGCAGGCCCGCGCGCGTCGTTGTACTGAACGCGGAAACCCTGGAAGGTCTGGTACGAGCCGTCGTCCATTTGGATGGGGATGCTGAAATGCATCTCGCGCATGGGCACGCGGAGGAACGCGTGCATGGCCGGCGAGAGTCCCAGCATTTCGGCCGCTTCGTCAAGCTGGCGCTGGGCGATCTCAAAGGGGTTTAATGTGGACATTTGGGAGTCACTCCTTCGTGTAAGATCAAGGCGGGATGACGAGTCTCGCCCTCTAGGGTGGCAAAAGTACGGCCTGAAGGAGGGTGCACCGGCAGGGACGGCAGCGCCGGTTTGGATCGTTGCGAGGCGCAATGAGGCAAACCCGGGTCGCCTTTGTCCTCAGGCACGCGCATTATACTGCTATTGTGTTCTGCACTACAAATTAGGAACAGCCGATTTTGCGGTTGTCAGACCTTTGCCTGTTTATCGGCCAGAAACCGCGCCGCGGCCGTCGCCAGCAGCGCCGCGCCCATCGGCAGCGCGTCTTCATCGAAGTCAAAGCGCGGGTTGTGGTGCGGCGCGTTCAAGCCGAGCGCCGGATTGCCCGAGCCGAGCAGCATGAAGCACGCCGGCACACGGTTGGCGAACTCCGAGAAGTCCTCCGACACCATGAACGGCGGCTGCCACATCACGTTCGTTGCGCCAGCCACCTGCACCGCAGCAGCCCGCGCAACCTCTGCCATCCCCGCATCGTTGACCACCGCACGCGTCACGTCCTGAATCTCCAGCTCGTAGCGCGCGCCCATGCCCGCGGTGACGCCTTCCAGCAGCACGGTCAGCCGGGTCAGCACCGTTTCGCGCACCGCGGGCGAGAAGGTGCGGATGGTGCCCTGCATTTCGACCGTCTCGGCAATGACATTGAAGGCGGTGCCTGCGTGGATGGTGCCGATAGTCAGCACCGCAGTCTCTTGCGGGTCCACGTTGCGGCTGACGATCGTTTGCAGCGCGGAGAGCACCTGTCCGGCCACCGCAATCGCGTCGACTGCTTCATGCGGCAATGCGCCGTGCCCGCCCTTGCCGCGGATCGTGATCTTGAGCACGTCGGCTGCGGCCATGATCGGCCCGGCCTGCGCAACCACGCGGCCAAGCGGCATCGTGTTCCACAGATGCAGCCCGAACGCGGCGGCCGGCTGCGGATCGGCCAGCGCGCCGTCGTCAATCATGGCCTTTGCGCCGCCCATGCCTTCTTCCGCCGGTTGGAAGACGAGGAGCACCTGCCCCGGCAACTCTTGCGCGTGCCGCGCCAGCAGCGTCGCCGCGCCCAGCCCCATCGCAACGTGCCCGTCGTGCCCGCACGCGTGCATCACACCCGGAACCTGCGAGCAGTAGGGCGCGTCACTGATCTCCTGGATCGGCAGCGCATCCATGTCCGCGCGCAACATAACAGTTGGCCCCGGCTTGCCGCCGCTCAACAGCCCCACGACGCCGGACTGCCCGACGCCGGTCCGCACTTCGCAGCCGAGTTCTGACAAGACGCGCGCGACGACACCCGCAGTGCGATGCGCATCGAAGCCTAGCTCCGGGTGCTCGTGAAAGTCGCGCCGCCATTCGGTCAGTTGGGCGGCCAGCGCCTCTGCTTCCGCCTTGAAGTCGATCTCTGTAATCAAGTGTGGGTCTCCGAAATTGTTAAGACCTGACGGGTCTTCGAGACCCGTCAGGTCTGCGCTTGCTCGCTATTCTTTGATTCCGCCATACGACCACGGCGTATCGCGCAGCACCATCGGCCGCGCTTGTTTCCGCACGCCCGCGCCCGTCACCTCGCCCAGCATCAATGCGTGATCGCCCGGCGACGGCGGCTCGGCCACCAGTTTGAACTCCAGCCAGGCAATGGCATCCGTGAGCAACGGACATTTGCCCATTGTTAAACGGAAGGGCCACTCATGTCCCGGCGTTCCTTCGGCCGGGCTGGTATAGTGGGAGAAGAAACGCGCGGCGAGCTCCTGCTGGTCTTGCCCGATGACGTTGAGGGCGAACCGGTGGGCCTTGCGGACGGCCTGCGCGAGGTGGGAGTTGCGGCGCAACGCCACCATCACCAGCGCGGGCTGGAAAGACACCTGGCTGGCCCACGTAACAGTGGCCGCATGCGTCGTATCGGCAGCAGCGGCCGTGAGGACATAGACGCCGTTGGACAAAAGGTTGAGCGCTTCTGTGCGCACATCGTTAGCAGGTATGTCTGGCATCATCGCTACCTCCTCGTAGATCAACCTCCATAGTGCCAAACCGTATCGCGCAACGCAAGAGAATGGATGCCGGGAGTCTGAATGTCGCCGCCGATAACCGTCCCAATGAACACCGCATGGTCGCCTGTCTGCCCGCACTGCTCGGCCACTTCGCATTCAACCCAGGCGACAGCCGCATGGAGGATCGGCACGCCGTTCGCCGAGACGGAGTAGCGGTAGCCCCCAACTTCCTCCGGCCCCATCTGCGTCACGCGGAAGAAGGCGCGCGCCAGTTCGGGCTGCTGTTCGCCGACGATGTGCAGACCGAAGCGGCGCTCCACCTGCACCGCATCGCAGATCGTCGTGCCCTTGCGCAGCGCAACCGCCACCTGTTTTGGCTCGAATGACACTTGCGTCGCCCAGCTCACCGTCGCCGCGCGCGGTCCGTCCGCGCCGCGGCAGGTTGCCACGAACAGGCCGTAGTGAAACATGCGCATGATCGCTTTCAATGTATCCGCGTCGGCCACGCCACCCTCCCGAATCTCTACCACAAACTCTTATCAGTCTGACCTGCCAGACTGCGCTCAATCGGCTCGCGCCACCCGCGCATAACGTCCGCGCAGGCGCGCAGCAGCCCGAAGCAGCCCGCGAGCATCTGGTCGCCGTGCGGCACGGCGAAATAGGTCGGCAGACCGGCATCGCGCAGAAAGGCGCGTCGCGGCCCGACCACCGCTACATGCTCCAGGGGCAGCGGCGCAGCATCCAGCACCAACGCGCCATGCCCCTTATCCGCAAACACGGCGTCGTGGCGTATCGTACCACCAGCCAGCCGTCGCAGCCACTCGACCAGTTGCGCCTGCGTCAACTCGCCCGTGTGATGCTCGAAGAGGCGCGCGAATCGTCCCTGGGCGAACTGGAAGGCGAGGGTGTGGAAGTTGCCGACGTTGACGACAATGGGCGCCGGCTGCGCGGCGACGAGGGGGTCTTCGAGCGCGCCGAGCACAGCCGCAGGCGCCGTGTCCATGACGATGACCGGCGCGTCAACTGCGGCTTGCGCAGAGGCTGCCAGCGCGGCCAGGCGCGTCATGTCCGCAGGCACGCGGTCCGCGGGGAACGCCAGCGCACTTAAGTGCTGCCCCTCAGACAGGCGCGTTGCGAGATAGTCCATGCGGAACTGCCGGTCGCTGATGTGCGGGGGCGCTGCGCCGTGGTCGAAAACCGCCAGCGCGAGGCCGTCCGGCGCGATGTCGACGCCGAAGGCAGTAAAGGCGCGATGGATTGCGCGATAGTCGAAGTCGCCAAAGCGGACCGTCGCAAAGCCATCGCGGCGCGAAAGGCGCTCCGCCTCGGCCTCGTCCACAAACTCAATGCCAAGATCGGCGCGGACCGCATCCAGATCGTCGTTGAAAGTACGCGCAGCGGCTTCCGTGGAGAAGATGGGCAGCCCGGCACGGCGGTGGGCCTCGACCGCCCACGAAACAGGGCCACCGCCCATGATTGAGCCGGTGATGACAAGGGGAGATCGCGCCGCGGTGGCCGCGGCCACCTGCCGGCCAAGCAGAAGCGTCGGAGACGGGACGACCAGCTTGAGGCAGTTCTCAGGGGTCCGGTCCGAATCAAAGAGCAGGATGTCCTGTGTGCCCGTGCCGACGTCGACGGTGAGGATTCGCATGGGCTTCCTTGCAAAGAGAGAAACCCGATCTCTCGAACGCCACGAAGTGGCGCAGAAACCGGGTTTCGTAAATGGTCAGGGCGTCGCCGGTTCCCGCAGCGGAATAATCCGAGCCTGCCCGTCCGCGTGGTACGATGAGCGGACCAACGGCGCGGATTCAACCCACTTGAACCCGCGCGTGTACGCCTCTTCGGCCAACTCGTCGAACTCCTCGGGGTGATACCACCGCTCGACCGGCAGATGATCCTTCGTCGGCTGGAGATACTGGCCGATGGTGAGGATGTCCACGTCCACCGCGCGGAGCGCGTCCATCACCTCGATGACCTCGTCCCACTCCTCGCCCAGCCCGACCATCAGGCCGCTCTTGGTGAGCGCCTGCGGGTCCATCTCCTTCGCCATCTGGAGCACCTTCAGGCTGCGCTCGGGGCTGGCCTGCGGGCGCACCCAGCGCGAAAGCCGCGGCACCGTCTCCGTGTTGTGATTGAGGATCTCCGGCCGCGCGTCCATGACGCTGCGCAACGCATCGGGGTCCGCCTTGAAGTCGGGGATCAGCACTTCGACCGTGCACTTCGGCAGGCGGACGCGAATCTCACGGATGGTGTTGGCGAAGATGTGCGCGCCGCCGTCCGGCTGGTCGTCGCGGTCGACGCTGGTCAGCACGACGTGCCGCAGGTTCATGCGCTCGCACGACTCGGCCACACGGCGCGGCTCGTCCTCGTCGAGTGGCAACGGCTTCCCGCTCTTGACGTTGCAGAACTTGCACGCGCGGGTGCAGATGTCGCCCATCAGCAGGAAGGTGGCCGTGCCGCGGCTCCAGCATTCGCCCAGGTTCGGGCAAAACGCCTCTTCGCAGACCGTGTGCAGGGTCTGCCCGCGCATGAGCTTTTTGAGCTCCCAGAAGTTCTCGTTTTGACTCAGCCGCACCCGCAGCCATTCGGGCCGCCGGCCGGAAGTCGCCTCCGGCACGTCGGGCCGCGCGCGCAGCCGCGCGCGCTTCGGCGCATTGCGCGGGGCCGGCGCGGGTTCCAGCGGGATGGGGTCGATTGTGACATTGCCTTGCATAACTGATACCAACCAAACGACTACGCTGCCTGCCCGGCAACCTCGTAAGTGAGGCTTGTCGGTTGCAGCACTCTTTCAGAAGCGTCAAGCACTTCCATTGAGACGATATTTCCGGCCGCGTCGTAATCGAGAATGACGCCCGGCTTATCCTCGTCACTCTCCACGACAGGCGTATCATTTAGAATGATCGTGAGCGTGTCCGTTCTTCGATCATAAACTACACGCATCCGCTCATCTCCTATGAACCATAACGCGAGTATAACATCACGCACAGAGCGGAACAAGGGAGGCAGCTTCCCGACGGGCGCACAAAGAAGCATCCGCAGATTACGCCGATTTGCGCAGACGCTTTGAGAAAGGGTCTGCGCAACTCGGCGTAATTTGCGGATACTTCGCTAAATGTGAATCGCCTGCCCTTCCACCGCATGCGCGGCTTCCATGAGCGCCTCGGAGATGGTCGGGTGCGCGTGGACCGTCCGGGCGATCTCTTCGGTTGTCAGCTCCCACGTGCGCGCGAGCACCAATTCGGGCAGCAGCTCGGTGACTTCCGGGCCGACCATGTGCGCGCCGAGGATTTCGCCGTACTTCGCGTCCGCGATGATCTTGACGAAGCCCTCTTTTTCGTTCAGGCCAAGCGCCTTGCCGTTGGCGACGAAGGGGAACTTGCCGACCTTAATCTCGTAGCCCTTCTCCTTCGCCTGCGCCTCGGTGTAGCCCATCGAGGCCACCTGCGGCTTGCAATAGGTGCAGCGCGGCATGAAGGCGTAGTCGGCGTCCTTGAGCGGCCGGGTCTCGTGGCCGGCGATATGCTCCGCCGCGATCACACCCTGCGCGCTCGCCACGTGCGCCAGCAGCAGCTTGCCCGTCACGTCGCCGATGGCGTACACGCCCGGCACGTTGGTCCGCATGTATTCGTCAATCGTGATGAACCCGCGCTTGTCGGTCTGCACGCCCGCGGCTTCGAGGCCGATGCCCTGCGTGTTCGGCGCCACGCCCACCGCGATCAGCACCATTTCCGCCTCAATGGTCTGCTCGGCCTTCGTGCCCTGATCCGTCACCCGGACCCGCACGA
>CAZPTI010000225.1:0-4022 GCA_964588925.1 uncultured Anaerolineales bacterium
GATCCGCCACCTCCCCCCGCAGCACCGACTCCCCCCCATCCACCGTCACCCGCAGCCCCTCGAACCACGCCTCCCACTCGCACCCCAGCTCCCCCCGCACCCGAATCTCCACCACCATGCCGCGCCTAACGCCCCTCCGCGTCCGGCGCCCGCCACGTCCACGCATACCACACAGTGAACAGCGTCGTCGCCGCCTCCACCGCCACGAAGAACCCGTAGAACCAGTTCACCGGCCCCCCGATCAGCGACCAGGCCACGAACAGCGTGTGGAACGCGGCCGAGACGATGTTCGCCCACCGGTTCACCCGCCACGGCAGCACGCGCGAGAGCAGCACCATCACGATCGCCGTCTGCATCAGCACCGCCGTCAGCAGCACAAACCCCTGCGTGATCGGGATGTCCCCCACAAACCCCTCCGCAAAGCGCCGCATCACATCCGGTTGCAAGGCCGGGTTGAAAAACAGCATGTACACATCCGCATACAGGTAATTCAGCACCGCAAAAATCCACAACGTCGACAAGATCATCCGTCGCCGCTCGAACGCGGCCGTCACAAGCGCATTCATCATCAGCCCCCTCACGCCGCCGCCACCCGGCCCGCAGCCACCGTCACCTTCGCGCCCCGCCGCAGCAGCAGCGCGCCCATCCACACCCACCAGGCGCAATGCCCCAGCGCGTACGCCAGCACCGCCGGCATAAACAGCGGCGGCACGATCGTCAGCAGCCCCGCCGCCGCCACCGCCAGCCCCAGGTAGCTCAGCCCCCGCGGGAACACTGCCGCACCGAGTGCGGCCCCCCGCAGCGCCGCCGCGCTCACCAGCAGCGTCCACAGCGCGCCCGGCAGCTCCGACGTCCCCGACAGCCCCAGGTGGACCGCGTTCACCGCCTCCCACACCGTCCCCGCCTGCGCCGGATCGGTCGCCACCAGCCCCGCCACGCTATTCAGCCCCGCGATCGCCACATTCCCCGCCCCGATCAGCAGCCCCGCCCAGATCAGCGCGAACGCCAGCCCCGCGCGAGACAACTCCGCCGCGCCCCCGCGCACCTCCGCGTCCAGCGCCAGCGCCAGAAACACCAGCGCCACCGCGAACACCACATACACGAAGAACGTCACCGCATGAAACAACGGCAGCCGCGCGGCCAGAAAGGCCGCCCGCCCCGCCGCATCCCCGATTCCCGACGTATCCAGCAGCGTAAAGTTCACCGCGATCCCCGCCACATACGCCGCGGCCAGGATCAAAGCCGCCACGCCACCCACCCGACGAAAGTTCATGTCAAAGCTCCTTTCAGCAACCGCATCAGAACTACCCACAAGATACGGCCCAAAAGGTATTAAGCGGAAGACACCAAAGTGTTAACCCGAGGTATTAACGCGAGGAGGAAAAACACGACCCGACGGGTTTCGACCGTCACGTAGTGACGCACCCGTCGGGTCTCCGCTGCGCGCCCTTCGCCAACTTCGCCGCCCGCAGGCGCGCCTTCATGGTCCAAACGACGCATCGCGACGCGCCCACCCTGCGCGCGCCCCCCTACACCACCCCCAACTCCCGCCCCCGCGCCACCGCCTCTGTCCGCCGCGCCACCCCCAGCTTCCCAAACAGCACCCGGTTATGCCCCTTCACCGTATTCACCGCCAGGAACAACCGCGCCGCAATCTCCCCGTTCGACAGCCCCGCCGCGATCAGCCGCAAAATCTCCAGCTCCCGCGCCGTCAGCGGCTCCACCAGCCCGCTCACCCGCCGCGCCCCCGGCGGACTGCCACGCGCCAGTTCCAACGCCTCCCTTATGTCAATAACGCTCCCCCACCGTCCCCCCGCTTCCGCCGCAGCGAGCAGCCGCGCCAGCAACCCCTCCCCGCGCGCCCGCTCCCCCGCCGCAATCGCCGCGCGCGCCAGCGTCACCAGCTCAAACTCCCGCGCAAAGCCCGGCTCGTCGTCGAGCGACAGCCCGCCCTCCGCCGCCCACGCCAGCGCCTCCTCCCACCGCCCCAGCCGCGTCAGCAAGCGCGCCCGCCACGCGCCCGCCGGCCGCAGGTCAGGCATCGGGCCGGGGAAAAACAACGGCCCCGCCGCATCGAACCACACCAGCGCCCCGTCCGCGTCCCCCGCCGCCTCCGCCAGCCGCGCCCGCGCCACATTCAGATGATACAACCACCCCGGCAGCCCCGCGCCCTCCCCCAGCCCATCGCACCGCCGCAGATACCCCGCCGCCGCCGCCCGATCCCCCCGATCCAGCGCCAGCCCCGCCAGTCCCACCAGCGCGTCCCCCGTCCCCTGCGCCGTCCCCCCCACCGCGTCCAGCCCCGCCAGCGCCGCCTCATACAGCCGCGCCGCCTCATCCAGCCGGCCTTGCGGCAGCAGCGTCGCGGCCAGCGCCGCGATCCCGCTCACCTCCAGCGCGGGCATCCCGAACGGCCGCGCCAGCGCCAGCCCCTCCCTGAACGCCTGCTCCGCCGCAGCCAAATCGCCCCGGTGCAGCCGCGCCGCGCCCAGCAACGCCACCGCCCCCGCGCGCCCCCACGCATCCTCCTCCGGCAGCCGCGCCAGCGCCCGCGCCGCATGCCCCTCCGCCCCCGCCGCATCCCCCCGCGCCATCGCCACGTACGCCTGCGCCACCGCCACCGACCCCGCCAGCCCCCGCAACACCGCCGCGTCCTCGACGATCATCCCCGCCGGCTCGCCCGCGTCCAGCCACCCCTCCGCGTCCGCCAGCCACCCGGCCGCCGCCTCAACCTCGCCGAAATCCACCAGCGCCCACCCGTACCCCGCGCACAGCACCGGCCGCCGGCGGATCGCGTCCTCGGGCAGCGCGCGCATCCAGCGCAAAAACACCGCGTTCTGCAAATAGCTGCGGAACGTGGCCGGCCAGGCGCGCTCCGCAATCCCCGCCGCCCCCTCCGTCTCCCCCGCCGCCAGCGCGTGCCCGAACGCCTCATCCGCCAGCCCCGCCGCATCGCACCACGCGCTCGCCCGCCGGTGCAGCGCGCGGACATCCTCCCCGCTCGCCGCCAGCCGCGCGGCCAGCAGGTCGCGAAACAGCCGGTGATACCGCCACCACCGCCGCTCGCCGTCCAGCGGCGCCAGGAACAGGTTCGCCCGCTCCAGCCCCTCCAGCGTCGCCTGCCCGTCCGCGCCCCCGCAGACAGCATCGCACAGCGGCCCGCACAACCGGTCCAGGATCGCCGTCCGCAGCAAAAACGCCTGCGTCCCCGCGTCCTGCTGCCCCAGCACCTCTTCCAGCAGGTAGTCCAGCACAAAGCGGTGGCTCCCGCTGAACGCCTCGACAAACTCGCGCCCGCTCTGACCGCGCAGCGCCAGCCCGGCCAGTTGCAGCCCTGCGATCCACCCCTCCGTGCGCCCCGCCAGCGCCGCCACCTCGGCCGCGCCCAACTCCAGCCCCAGCGCGCCGACCAGGAACGCGGCCGTCTCCTCCCGCGTGAAGCACAGGTCCGCCGCGCGCAGCTCGGTCAACTGCCCCCGCGCGCGCAACCGCGCCAGCGGCAGCGGCGGATCCTCGCGCGTCGCGATAACCACTTTCAGTTGCGGGGGCAGCCGGTCGATGAGAAAGCGCAGGCACGCGTCGACCGCGGGCGCGTCGACGAGGTGGTAATCATCCAGCACGAGGATCACGCGCGCCGAGGGGGGCAGGGCCGCCGCGTCGTTGAGCAGCAGGGTGAGGACGGCTTCCGCGGGCGGCGGCTGCGGCGCGTCGAGCGCGGCCTGCGCCGCCTCCCCGAGCTCCGGCGCGGCCGACCGCAACGCGGCCACCAGATAAGCCAGGAAGACCGCCGGATCGCCGTCCCCCTCGTCGAGCGACAGCCACGCCACCCGCGCGTCCGGCAGCCCCGCGGCCCACTCCGCCAGCAGCGTCGTCTTCCCGAACCCCGCGCCCGCGGCCACCAGAATCAGCCGCCCATCCAGCCCCGCATCCAACCGCGCGCCCAACCGCGCCCGCCGGATCGCGTCCGCCCGCCGCGGGGGAAGATAGAACTTGGTGGCAAGGAGGGGGGTGGGCATATGCCG
>CAZPTI010000225.1:4032-8136 GCA_964588925.1 uncultured Anaerolineales bacterium
GGAATTATAACACGAAGGGGCGCGGTCCCTGCGCGCTACTCGCCAGTCAGCCGCAACCGCGCGTCCCCCCGCTCCGCCGTCAACGCCGCCAACTCCCCCATCGAGAGCGCCACCACCTGCCGCATCAGCTCCCCGAATGATTGATCGATGGATCATTCTGGCAGCAGGCCGCCGGTCTCGCAAGCCGATAATGCCGACCCGACGGGTTTGGGAAACCCGTCAGGTCTCTTCTTCACTCACCACCGGCTCACCGCAAACACCCCCTTCAACACCTGCGCGCGCTCCCCCGCCGTCGCCCACCGCACCTGCATATTCTTCTCAATCACCGTCACCAGCAGCTCCGTATTAATCAGCCGCCCATCATAAATCGTATGCCGCGCCACCAGCCCCGTCCGCGTCGGCCAGCTCCACGTCTGGTCAAAAAACAAATTCCCCAGCCCGTACAGGATCAGCTTCCCCCCGCGCGCCTCCACCGCCTGCGGCGCATGCGCCATCACCCCCGTCACCACATCCGCGCCCGCCGCCGCCAGCCCCCGAAAATCAATCTCCGCGCGGTCGTTCGGCACATTCACGTATTCGCCCTGATAGGTCGTCTCCAGGTGCTGCATCTCCGCAAACACCACATCCACCTGCGGCTTCAGCGCGCGGATCGCCGCCTGCATCGTCGGCAGATCGAACCGCGCCGACCCCGGCTTATCCGCCCCCGCCCACGCCACCGCCGGGCCGTGCTGGTTCGCTGCCAGAAAGCCGAGCCGGTTGCCGTTATGCTCCAGCACCAGCGGCGCCCGCGCGGCCCTGGCGTTAGCGCCCCCGCCGTAAACCGGAATCCCCTTCGCCTCGTAGAACGCCAGCGACTCCAGCGCGCCCTTCCGCCCGAAGTCCAGCAGGTGATTCCCGCTCAGCCCCACCGCGTCCACCCCCGACAGCGCCAGGTTCTCCCAGTATTCCGGCTTCGAGCAAAACACCAGGTTATTCGCGCTCGGATTCGCCACGCACCCCGCCACAAACGGAATCTCGTTGCTGATCGTCGTAATATCCGCCGCGGCCAGCTCCGGCCCCACCCTGCGCGCCAGAAACCCCATGTCGCCCGACCTGTCGATCGCCACCGCCGAATGCCGCGCCATCGCCGTCACGCCCGTCATCACCAGCACCGTCAGCTTCCCCGGATCGCGGTTCGTCGCGGGCGCGCCCGGCTCCGCAGGCACCCGCGCGGTCAGCGGCCACCTAGCCCCATCAAACCGGTTATCCACCGGCGTTGCCCCGTCCACCCGCACCGCGCGCAGCCGCACCGTCAGCGCCTCAAACGGCACAATGCCGATCCCCGCCTTATCGCCCCACACCGCTGCGTCCAGCTTCTCCCCCGCCACCGTCTTAACCGCCGGACCCGCCGGCCCCAGCAGCCCCGCCACCAGCCCCGCCGTCTCCCCCGTCACATAGATCCGGCTAAAGGCCGCCGACCGCCCCGCGCCCGTCCACACCCCCCGCAACTCCGCCAGCGTCACCCCCTCCAGCGTCGACGCCATCCGCGCCACCGGCGTCAGCACGCGCTCAACCACCGGCCCCGCGTCGTCCGTGCCCGCTGGCAGCACCCGCGCCGATACCCTGCCCGTCAGCGCCACAAGCGCCACCAGCACCACGGCAAGCCAAATGCGACTCATAGCCCATCCGCGCACCATTGTGTTCCCCTCACCTTCCGCCGCCGCCCGACACCACTGTTGTCGCAAGCCACAGGCAGTGAACATGCTAGAAACGCTCAAACATTATATGCCGCCAGTGGCCCAAGCCACTGCGCCGCGTCGGAGAAAAACCGCGCCAGGCTCAGAAAGATGCCTTGCGCCCAACCAATCACAACCTGCAGCGCCGTCACGCACACCGCTGTTTCATCAGTGAATTCGCAGTAACCCGCCAGCACCACCGCCACCAGAATCGCAACAAGGGCCAGCAGCGTCAGACAGCCGAGCAACGATCCGCGCGCCGCAGGATGGGCGACGTGGACAGTGGCAGACCCGCCGGTTCGGGAAGGGGTTAGCGTGTTCGTCAGGGTATCCAGTCAGGCATCCCCGCGCACCTCCTTTTTCAAGTTTGGCGCTATCGGCGTCCGCGCGCCGCCTCGCGCACCGCCTGCAAGTTAATAATCTCCGCCACCTCAAAGCGCGGCGGCAGCGCATCCGCCACCCGCCGCAGTCGCACCACCGGCGGGAAGTACCCCATCCGGCCATGCAGCTCCGCCAGCAGCGTCACCGCGATCGCGTTAAGGCTCGGCGGGTTGACCAGGATCGCCGCGGTCTGCCACTCCAGCGCCGTCAACCCCACCCCATCCACCAACCCCCGCACCTGCTCCGCAAACGGCCGCGTCACATCCAACTGCGCCGGCGCGTCGATCAGCCGAATGACCGGCTGCTGTATCATGGCTCTTAGCGCCGCCAGGTGCTCATCGCTCAGGGGGTGACTGAAATTGATGAGAATGCTAGCCATCTACTCCAACTTCGTCGTCAGCCGCCGCTTCCCCTTTGAGCTAAGGCCCAGATCGCGCACCTTCAGCGCGCTGCCGACCGGATAAAGCCGCTGACGCTCGCGGTCACTCGCGCCCCGCTCAGCCAACTGATCCAGCGGGATATTGACTTCCTCATCTTCCAGGCGGACACGGATGTAGCTGGCCGCGATCTCGATCACCACCGCCTCCCGCCACGGCGCCGCTTTCGGGGTAGCGGTTTTCCGGGTGTCGGCAACTAGCTCGCGCGGCCCCGGCCTCTCCTCGGCGGACGCCTGTTGCCGCGGCTCACTTCGCGCGGCCGGTTCCTGCACGCGCCCCTGTGGTCTCGACTGCGGTTGCTCCGGCGGCCGAGCCGGTGGCCGAGACGCCGGAGCCGGTTCGCTCGACGCCAGCACCTGCTGCGCCAGCACCGCCAGCGGATCCGGCAGCACCGGCCGCCCCTTGTACTCGCGGCGCTCGATTTCCAGATAGCGCGTCAGCCGCGGGTCCGGCCCTGGCCACTCCAGCAACGTCAGCAACATGCGGATGCGCTCTACTTGCGCCAGCGACGTCAGATGGCCTGCCCCGATCTCCCTGCGGACATGCCCGTCGAACGCCGCGATGAAATCAGCCGCCTCCGCATCTTTCGCCTTGCAGCGGCCCGTCTGCCAGCCGCCCGCCTTCTCGAAAAGCGCCGCATAGCGCGTTTTCCGGTCGTCCAGCCATAAGGTCGGCGTGATCTTCACCGCGCCCATCCCGTAGGGCTTGCCCATCCCCAGGCTCTGCCGGTATGCCTTGCCCGGCTCGCCTGGCAACGCAAGCACCCACAGCAGGGCTCCCAACTCCACCGCGCTGAGGTTCTCGAAGCGCACCGTAAAATCGAAACGCACGCCCGCCTTCACCGGCTTCATCTGCGTGTGCTGTGTGTCATGCGGGTCCTCCTGCCCGGGATTCTTCCGGTCGCGCAGCTTCTCGGGTTGCTCCTGCAGCTCCTCCGCCGACCGCGGCCCCTTGTGCCAGTACAGCTTGTGGCCGCGCAGCGTCGTCTTGTCCGGCCCGCCCTCGTAATCAGCCAGCGGCTTCTCCATCCGTGGCGTCCCCTTCGACGTTCGCCCGACCTCAATCATGTCCGGCTGCGTCTGAACGAGGTAGTGCTGGAACGTCGTCGGCTTCGGCCCGCCCAAAATCTGCGCGGTCAACACGCCGTCAGGGATCAACCACACGTCTGACGTATTTGCGGCCAACACCGCGTCGCTCACGCTGACACGCCCCGCATACGCGCGCGCCTTGCCCTCACCCTTTCGCTTCGTGAATCCGAAGATCGCCTCCGCCAGATCGATCGTCGTCTCATCGGTTAGCTGAGACGGCAACATGTCCTCCGGCGACTGCGTGTACGGGATGCGCAGCATCATGGTGTGGCCGAAGAAAACCAGTTGACCGTCCTCCATCAGGTAGAACACCGGCTGGCCGTTCTTGAGCACGCCATCATGGCCCAGCAATCGCTCCTGCTCGGGGCTCACCTGATCCCGGTACTGGCGCGCCAACTCATCCGAGATGGGCACAGCCTCCGCCGAGGCCGAGTTATCAGGTGGGAAGATCACCGCTTCGGTTCGCTTTGACGCCATGTAGCC
>CAZPTI010000226.1:0-8118 GCA_964588925.1 uncultured Anaerolineales bacterium
CTCAATCCCCTTCCGCTGGATGCCGATGACGCTGACCTCCGCGCTGCCCGCCGTGATGTCGGCCATAATCTTGCGCGCGGCATGCGCGCCCAGCCGACTCCCCTGCACCCGGTCGAATGCTGTCGGTGCGCCGCCGCGTTGCAGGTGTCCCAGGATGATCTGCCGCACGTCGAACTGGCCCTGCGCCTCGGCCTCCATGATCCGCCGCACGAAATCGGTGTCATAATACGGCGACGCCTGCTCGGCGATGATCACGATGCCGAGCTTCTTGCCCCCGGCAAAGCCCTGTCTAAGCTGCTCGATGTCCTTCTGCAGCGTGTCCAGGTCAATCCCGTCCTCGCTCAGCAATTGCATCTCCGCGCCGCTCGCCAGCCCTGACGCCAGCGCCAGGTAGCCGCTCTCCCGCCCCATCACCTCGACCACGAACGCGCGGTGCGCCGCGCCCGCAGTGTACTTGATCTTGTCCAGCGCGTCCACGATGTTGTTCAGCGCCGTGTCAGAGCCCACCGTGATCTCCGTCGCGGGCAGATTGTTGTCGATGGTCGCGGGCACGCAGATCATGGGGATGCGCAGCTCGGGGAACGCGTCGCGCGCCTGCATCAGCTTCATCATCTGCTGGTAGGTCGCCAATCCGCCGACCGCAATAAACCCGCGAATGTCCCACGCCTTGACCTGCGCCGCAATCTGCCGGATTTCCTCCGTGGTCAGCTCATGGCGCACCGCGCCCAGCTCGCTCCCGCCGAGGCTCGTCCAGTTCTGGACATCCATCCAGTTGAGGTCCCACACGTCCCCCCGCGCCAGCCCGGCGAAGCCGTACCGCGCGCCGATGACGTCCTGCCCTTCATTCCGGGCAATGCGGAGCGCGGTGCGTAAGACATTGTTCATCCCCGGCGCGTCCGGCCCGCCGGTCATGATCGCAATGCGACCGCGCGCGGCCAGCTCCTCTTTCGGCGTCGACCGCGCCAGGGCCTTGAACATATTGAGCGAGTCGAGGAAGCTCCGCCCCCGCAGCGCCAGCGCCTGCTCAAAGTTGCCGTGGTCGATCTGCACGTTGATCTCGCGGCTCTTGTCGACCACTTCCTTGAGCGGCGTCGCGTGCGGCTCGTTGTTAATCAGGCCGATCATCACCGGCTCGGTGTTTGGCCCGATAATGTACCCCGCCGCGGCCGCGCCCAGCCGCGACGCGAGGATGCGGTCGAACGCGCTCGGCGCGCCGCCGCGCTGGACGTGCCCTAACACCGTGACGCGGGCCTCCGCGCCCATGCGGTTCTTGAGGATTTCAGTGATCGTCTCCGCGCGGATCGGCAGCCCGTCGGAATGGCGCGCGCCTTCCGCAAAGATGATCACATCATGCCGGCGGCCCGCTTCGCGGCCCGCGCGTAGCGCCTCCACCATGCGGTAGTGCCAGCGCGCGTCCATCTCCTCTTCGGGGATCAGCACCCAGTCCGCGCCGGTCGCCACCGCGCCCATCAGCGCCAGATAGCCGCACCGCCGCCCCATCACCTCCACAACGAAGGTGCGCTGATGCGAGTCCGCCGTCGACTTGAGCCGGTCGACCGCCTCCACGATAGTGTTCAGCGCGGTGTCCGCGCCGATGCTCATGTCCGTGCCGAACTGGTCGTTGTCGATGGAGCCGGGCAGCCCGACGATGCGGAAGGCGTCGGGATTCTCAGCCTTCTCCGCCGGGATTAACCCCTCCGCGGCCAGCGCCGTAAGGTGCTCCGCCCATTCCTCGTGGAGCAGCAGCGCGCCAGTGAGCGATCCATCGCCCCCGATCACGACTAACCCGTCGATGCCATGCTGCACCAGGTTGCGCGCGGCTTGTCGGCGCCCTGCGATCGTGCGAAATGCCTCCGAGCGCGCGGTGCCGAGACACGTCCCGCCGAGTTGCAGGATGCCGCCCACGCTGCGCCAGTTGAACGGCTCAAACTTGTCGCCGCCGTCCACGACGCCCTGCCACCCCTCGTGGATGCCCACCACCTCGACGCCCTTGTCGAGCGCGCACCGTGTGATCCCGCGAATCGCCGCGTTCATCCCCGGCGCATCGCCCCCGCTCGTGATTATTCCGATCCGCATCGTCTCAACTCCTGTTCCCGCTAAACAGGTTCCGCAGCCCGTCCAGCCACCCGCGCGACTGGTTCAAGTCGTCGTGATCCACATACCCCGCGTCGCCGATCCGTTGGCTCTGCATCTGCTTCATCAACGTTGTCTCGTCGAAATCCACCCGGTTCCACTCGGCCACAATCTCGCCGTCGCGCAGCACACTGATCCGATCCGCAATCTGGATCGCCTCCGCGGGCCGTCGCGTCATGTACACCGTCGCGATGTTGCGCTCCGACAGGGTGCGTAGCGCCCGGAACAACTGGCTCAAGTCCTGCGCGGTCGTCAGAAACGCTGCCGGCTCGTCAAGCACCACGACCTGCGTATCCATGCTCAACGCGCGCGCGATCATGATCAGCCGCTGCTGGCTGGCGGTCAGGTTGTTCGCCTTGGCCGCCGGTTCCAGCCGCAGCCCCACCACTTCCATCAGTTTGACCGCTTCATCCCGGACCTTCGCCTGATTGACGATCAGTCCGTGCATCTCTTTGCCCAGGACGATGTTGTCGGCAATGGTCAGCCCGGTGAAGATGCCCGGCCGCCGCGGCACGATCCCGATGTGATGCCTGATCGCCTCCGAGGGCGACGTCAGCAACACCGCCTGTCCGTGCGCCACCACTTGCCCCGTGTACGAGTCCGGCGGCAGCAGCCCGGTTAGCAACTTGAGGATCGTCGTCTTCCCCGCGCCGTTGTCCCCCAGCAGCCCGTGGATCTCCCCGCGTCGCACCGCAAACGACAAGTCGTTGAGCGCGACCGTCTCCTTGTAAGCCTTCGTGATGCCCTGGAGCTCCAGCACGTTCTCACTGGTCATGCGCGCCTACTTTCTGGAAGCGAAACGGATTGGACCGAAATGCTCATGCGCTTGGCTCGGGCGCGGGACGGCGCAGCCGTCGATTCAGGCTGTTCCGCAGCACGGCAAATTCTTCGCCCCGAAATGCGCCTAAGACGAACAACACACCCGCATACACCGCGAAGCCCGCAATTACAGCCAGTAGGGTCGGCAGCCCCGCGCGCTCCAACCCCCATACTACAGCGAGATTGATCGCGGTGGCAAGGAGCGGCCGGCCCAGCAGCGCGACCCACGGCATCGGCGCGATGTATTTATGCACCGCCCACGCAAACGGGACGAACAGCGACAGCTCCGCGGGGATCAGCAGCGCCGCGGCTGCCACCGCGCCGTAGCGCGGCACGAGCAGCCAGTTGCTGATCGCGGTAAACGCCACGCCGACTACGAAGGCCCGCGTGAGGTACCGCTGCTGGTTGACTGCGATCAGCGCGTACTGTGTCACGGAGTTGATGAACCCGATGGGGATGGACCAGATCATGATGCGCAGGGCAATGGCCGAGTCGGGCAGGTACGCTGCGCCGCCGAGGATGCGGATGAGCGCGGTTGCCTCGAAGGTGAAGAACACCGCGATGGGCAGCGCCACGATGAAGAGCAGTTGCAAGGCCAACCGGTATGCCTTGACGAACGCTTCGCTCCCCGACTGCGCGTAGCGGCTCATCAGCGGGAAGATCGCCGCGGTGAAGTACGCGGGGATGACGTTCAGCCCATCCACGTACTTGATGCCCGCCGAGAAGATGCCCACGGCCGCGGGGTTCACCGCCGCGCGCAGCACAAGCTGGCTGATCCGCCAGAACACCGTCGCCAGCAGGTGATTGATCATCAGCGGCCCGGACTCGCGCAGCATGTACTTCTGCAGCGGCCAGTCGAACCGCTTTGCCACAGAGGACACAGAGGTCGCAGAGACCGCTGCGCTCTCTGCGACCTCTGTGTCCTCTGCGGCGAGACTCGCCTCATGCGGACGCAGCACCTTCTGCTCCAGAGTGATCCACAGCCAGATCACCTGGACGAAGTTCATTACCACGCTGACCGCGGCCAGCCCGACGAACCCGGCATTGAACGGCGGCAGCAGCACCAGCCCTCCGAGCGCCACCTTCGCCACCGTGATCGCGGTCGCGTTCGCGGCCGGATACTCCATCTTCTCGAACGCCATGAACACCGACGACAGCGCATCCGCGATGTTGGCGAAGAAGAGCGCGGCGATGAACAGGCCGATGGCCTGCGCTTCGGCCGGGGTCAGCGGGGTGGGCGAGTGCTGGAAGAAGTACAGGATGATCGCGATGACCGGCAGGCTCGCCAGCCACAGCAGCGTGCGCAGCGAGATGACGTTCCACAGGTACTTGCGCGCCCGGCTCTTGTCGAACGCCACGTCGCGCGTCAGCAGCGTGCCCAGGCCGAACCGCGTGACGATCTCCGCAATGAGGTAGAACGTGATCGCGGTGACGTAGCTGCCTTCGCCTTCGGGGCTGAGCACCCGCAGTCGCATCATGGCGAACGCGAAGTCGATGGCGCGGTTCATCAGGCTCATCACGACCTGCACCGCGCTGTTCTTCGCCACCGTGCCGACCTCGCTGCCCTCGCCCTTGTAGAACCGGCCCCACGCCCACCAGCCGAGCAGCAGGATCAGCGTGATCGCGGAGAGGAACGACAGGTACACGCCGAGCAGCATACTGCGCGGGGAGTAGACGAAGCGCACTGTCCACTGGCCCGCTTCGGGCAGGTACACCGCGCGGAACGTCCCGTTCGCGCGGTAGATCGGCAGTTGCGTCTCGACCGACTGCCCGCTTTCGTCCACCCCTTCGCCGCTAACGCCAAATGGCCGCAGGTACGCCTTCCAGCCGTCAAAGAAGTTGTCTGTCACCACGAGCCAGCCGCGGTCGCTAATGTTCACGTCGATGAAGAACTCGCGGTTCTCGCGCCGGCTGAACTGAACTTCGCGAATCTGCGGTGAGGATGGAGGAGGCAACTCGCTCGCCGCCAGCCCTTCGACCACGACCACATTGCGCGCGTCGACCTGTTGCAACCGGTCGAGCGCGGCTTCCTGACCCGAGGCGGCCACGGCCTCCTGCGCGATGAACGCGCGCGGGAACGCGTTCGCGTTCTCGTATATCTTAACTTCCTCATCGTAGACGAGGCTGTAGCCCGTGTTGGAAATGGGCTGCGTGGAAACGACATAACGCGCGCCGAGCAGGTGCAGCAGCGGGTTGTCGAGCGCGGCGTCGTTCCGCTGCCCGCCCAGCTCGGAGTAGATCGGCGCAATGCGGTTGTACAGCAGCTCGCCCTGCGGGTGAATCCGCTTCATGAAGGCGACATATTGTTTCGGGATGATCGAATCGTACCCGCGGATGTCCTCGATGCCGTATCGCATGACCGAGTTGGCGTTCAGCACCTTCTCGTTCTCGGCATCGTCGAAGCTGGTCAGCCGCCACGGTTGCGCGTCGTCCAGCTTGCTTTGCAGGAACGCCACGGACGGTGGCGTAAGGTCGAGCAGCTTCGGATCGACCGCCGGGTTGAACGAATGCCCCATCAGCCACAGATCGAGCGTGAGGACAACCAGCGGGAGCAGCGAAACAGACCTGACGGGTCTCGAAGACCCGTCAGGTCTCGCGTCCCGAAATACGCGCAACAGAAGCAAAACCGTTACGCCCGACAGCAGCGCCATCAGCCCGAAGCGCGCAATCTGCGTCACCTCATAGCTCCAGAACATCGCGCCGTTGGCGAACCCCTGCGACTTCGCCAGGTCCGCCCAGAAGCCCCAGTTCAACAGCCGCTCGCCCAGCGCGATGAACGGCGCAGGCATGACCACACTGACCGCGACGAGCAGCAGGCTCCCCATCCCGACCAGCGCGCTCAGCCAGCCGAGCGCCCGCGGCAGCCAGCGCCCCTTGTCCGGCCGCGCCAGCAGCCAGTCCAGCCCGAACCCGGCCAGCGCGGCCATTGCCAGCGTGTATGGGAACACCCACCGGAAGGCCGAATGCAGTTGACTGTACCCCGGCAGCCCGTAATACAGGATCGCATACAGCGGCGTCCCGAACGCGAACAGCAAGGACGACACCGCCAGCGTCGCAAAGAGAAAGCTGTGCTGCCTTCTGTCAGGGAGAGACCCCCACCGCCGTACCCCCGCCGCCGCGCCGATCACCGCCAGCAGCAGCGTCATGATCCCCAGGTAGTTCCCACCCTCGACGTAATTCTTCACGCCCCAGTCGATCCGCGTCAGCGTCTCGCCGAGCGCGTTCTTCGTCACCGGAACCCAGGCGCGCTGCCAGATGTCGAAATAGGCGTGGTGCGTCGGGTTGCCGTAGAAGTCGGGCAGCAGGAAGGTGACAATCTGGCGCGAGGGCCATGCCCAGTCGCGCACCTGTTGCAGGCTGGCCGACCCCTCGCGGAAGCTCTGCGTGACCAGCTCATACAGCGGCAAAATCTGCGCGCCGCCGAGGGTCATGCCCAGGACGATCATCGCCAGCATCCAGCCGGCCGCGCCCGCCATGCGCTTCCACGAGCGCAGCCGCAGGAAAACGCCGGCCAGCCGCCAGGCCGCGTAAAACCCGGCCACCATCAACGTGTAATACGTGATCTCGACGTGCCCCGCGAATATCTGAATGGCAAGAAAGACCGCGCCGAGCGCCACCCACGGCGCCGCGTGCGACTTGCCGCCCGCGCCGGTCAGGTATCCTCGGACGATCATCTCGATGCAGGTCAGCAGCAGCGGCAGCCACGCCGCAGCCGCGATGACCATCGTGAAGTTGACGCTGACGATGTAAAACGCGGAGAACGCATACGCGATGCCTGACAGCGCGGCCGGGATGGGGCGAACGCGCAGGACGCGCATGAACGCGTACATGGCGACCGCAGCCAGCCCCACTTGCAGCCACGTGAAGACGCCGTACGCGCGCGCCAGCGGCAGAACGTAGAAGAGGAGGCTCAGCGGATACGCGGCCGAATGCTGACCCGCGGCAAAGAAGGGCACACCCGCAAATGCTCGCGGGTTCCACAACACGTCGCCAATGTTGCCCGACTTGAGCGCGTCCACCACGACCGACTTCCACTGGATGTTCTCCAGCACGAGGTCGCTGATGAGGTGGTTGTACGGCACGACCCTGCCGTCGACCACCGGCAGGCCCATCTGCTGGGCATAGGCCGACCACGGCGGGTACTGGTAAAGGTTATCAGCAGGGAGGAGCGTCTTGTTGCCCAGCGCCTGCGGCGCGAACCAGAGCAGGGGGAGCAAAAACAGGATGAGGATAACGAGCGCGTCGGCTCGGCGTGAAGACTTCAAAGGTTCCTCAGTTGGCGGGTCAGTTACGACAGTGCCGGATGCCCTGCGGGCCGCGCTGCGGCGTGGCGGTGCCGGAAGCGGATGCGGAACACATCGACTGCGCCCTGAATCTTCACGGGCACGCTCATCTTCGACTTGCCGATGCGCCGGTCCTCGAAGTAGATCGGGATTTCCGTCACCCGAAAGCCGAACTTCTCGGTCAGATACGCCATCTCGACCTGGAAGGCGTACCCGTTCGAGCAGACGCGGTCAAGACCGATGCCCACCAGCGCCGCGCGGCGCCAACACTTGAAGCCGGCAGTGATGTCGCGCGTCCGCAGTCCCAGGATGCGCCGCGACCACACCTCGTTCGCCCACCAGCTCAGGAAGCGCCGCCACCAGTTCCAGCGTTCGTCGAGTTGCCCGCCCGGCACGTAACGCGAACCGACCACCACGTCGACCTCGCGCATCAGATCCAGCATGATCGGGATCGCGGCCGGCGGATGCGAGAAGTCTGCATCCATCTGCACGATGTAATCCGCACCCCCGGCCAGCGCGCGTTCAAATCCCGCCACGTAAGCGCGGCCGAGCCCGTCCTTCGCCTGGCGATGCATCACCTCGACGAGGCCTGGCAGCCGCGCAGACAGGCCATCGGCCACCTGGCCGGTCCCGTCGGGCGAGTTGTCGTCCACGACAAGCACGGATAAGCCGGGCACGCAGAGCGCAGTCAGCTCTGCGACGATCCCGGGCAGGTTGTCGGCTTCATTATACGTGGGGATGACAACGATGATGTTTTCGGAAGGCATCAGGGTTATTCTAGCACGCCCGGACCAAAACGCCAATCCGCGGGCAGACTCGGCTTCAGCGGCGCGCGAGTGTTGCAGCTTTTAAGGGAAGTGCGCTATAATCGCGCGCGCTGTTT
>CAZPTI010000227.1:0-8114 GCA_964588925.1 uncultured Anaerolineales bacterium
TGCTGGCGTTCGTCCTCGTGTACTGGCTGCCGAATATGCGGCGGAAGGATGCGTCACTGGCAAGGTATGCGGGGTTTGCCGACTATAAGCGGCGGACGAAGATGCTGGCGCCGTGGGTGTGGTGAAGGCTACTCGTAATCCCCTCGCCCCACCTTCCGCCGCGCGGCCTTGTGCTGCGAGCGCACCTTTTTCTCGGCCAGCCGCGCCTCGCGCGCGGCGGGGGACGGTTTGGTGGGCTTGCGGCGCTTGCGGACGTGGAGCGCGGCGGCAAGGAGCGCCTGAAAGCGCGCGACGGCTTCCTCGCGGTTCTCCAACTGGCTGCGCGTGGCGGAGCTGACGACGCGCAGCACCCCTTCCCCGTCGATCTGCGTCGCGAGCCGTTCGAGGATGCGGCTGCGCTGCTCGTCGGTGAGGGAGGGCGAGCGCGCTACGTCGAAGAGGAGCTCGACGCGCGTGTCGCTCTTCTGAACGTGTTGACCGCCGGGGCCGCTGGAGCGGCTGAAGCGGAAATTTAGCTCGCTCTCCGGGATGGCGAGCCGGTCGTTGATGGTGATTTTCGGTTGAAGGTCGTCGCCGTCGGCCATGCGCCTGCCTCTACTCCGTTCGGTCTGCTGCCTCTTGTTCGGCCAGAAATGCCAGTATCGCCGCGTTCACCTGCTCCGCATAATTCACGTTGCATGCGTGGCCGCCGCCGCAAATGGTGACGTGGCGCGCGTGCGGGATGCCCGCGCGCAGCCGCGCCTGGTACTCGGCCGGGACGACGCGGTCGGAGTCGCCGGCGAGGATCAGCACGGGGCACGCGATCTTGCGGAGCGCGTCGCCGGGGCGGTAACGCGCGACGGCGAGCGTGGCGCGGCGGTAGGCGGGCGGATCGTTCGCCAGGATGCGCTGCTCGGTCATGCGGCGGAGCATGGCGTCGGACTTGTCGGGGAAGAGGGAGGCCGCGACGCTGGCCGCGAGGGTCTCCATCGACGCGCGGCGGCCCGCGGCGAGGCGCGTGACGCCGAGACGCGCGAACTCGCGCGTGGGCGGCCAGACGCCGGGGAGGGTGTTGAGGAGGGTCAGCGAGCGGACGACGTGCGGGTGCGCGATGCCGAGTTGCTGCGCCACCATGCCGCCGAGGCTGAGGCCGACGATGTGCGCGGGCGCGAGGTTGAGGCGGGTCAGCAGGAGCGAGACGTCTGTCGCGAAGAGGGGCACCGTATAGTCGCCCGCGGGCTTGTCTGACAGGCCGTGCCCGCGCAGGTCGACCGCGACGCAGCGGTAGTCGGCCGCGAACGCGGGGAGTTGCATGAACCAGTCCTCGGCGCAGGAGCCGAGGCCGTGGATGAAGAGGACCGGCGTCGCGCCGACGCCCCACGTTTCGTAGCGCAGGCGGATGCCATTGAGTGCGGCGAGTGGCATAGAGTGTCTCTCCGGCGGTTCGTAGTAGCCGACGCGCACGCCGGCTACTACGAACTGCGAGCGCTAAAGCGCTTACTACGAACCACGGGCGCTGAAGCCGCGGCGTGCGCGCCGGCTACTACGAACCACACGCTGCAAATTCTCGCGCTGTCGGCTGCGTCTGACAAATCCGCGCGTTCGCGCTATAATTCGCGCAATACGCTCAAAGGAGGCGCGCCATGACGGATGAGAGCCTCGTGAAGGTTTATGAGTCGCAGGGGATGTTTGCGGCTGAGGTGGTGAAGGCGAAGCTGGAGGCGAACGGCGTTCCGGCGATGCTGAAATATGAGTCGGTCGGGCAGGTGATCGGTATTATGGTCGATGGGCTGGGCCGCGTGGAGGTGCATGTGCCGGCAAGCTTCGCGGAGGATGCGCTGGCCCTCATTAACGAAGAGGAAGATGACGCGCCGTCCGACGAAGAGGTCGAAGAGCAGGCATAATCGCGGGGTGTATTTGTTCTCTCCCGTGATGACTGATATACTGACGGCTTGGTTTGACTAAGCGGCTGAGCTAAGAGGAGTGGCCTCGCGTGATTCAACGGAAAACCCTGACGCCTGAATACTGGCAGTCATTTTCGCTTTCTCCGACCGATGTCGAGTTCCTTCGCACGCTTCTGCTGGACGCGGAAAGACCCCTCTCCACTCGTGAACTGGCCCAGGCGCTGGTCGCCGAGCGGATTCGCCGCGAGGAGTCGGAGCTGCGCGCCGAACTGTCGAAGGGCGCGATTTACCAGCCCAAGAAGCAGTTCAAGGTGGGCGATAAGGTGCTCTTCCCGCAACTGGATTACCGCCTCGGCGAAGTGGTCGACCTGCGCGCGGGGGAGAACCCGGAGTACGGCGAGTTTGACGTGATCACGGTCGACTTCGGCGCGAACCGGCGGCAGCGCGCGTTTGCGGCGAACCTGTCCGCGGGGCACAAGCTGAACGCGGACGCGCCGGATGCGATGGCCGCCGGGCCAGCGGTGGATCCCGCGGCGGTGCTGAGCGGCCCCGCGCGGCGCGTGCCGGAGTTGCTGCGCGAGGCGCTGCGGGCGGAGGACGCGTTCGCCACGGTCGAGGACCGCTGGATGCCGCGCGACCTGCTCGCCGAAGTGCATGTCGGCCACCTGAACATCGCGGAAGCGGTCATCGACATGAACCAGACCAGCCTCGACACCGCAACGTTGCAGCGGGAACTGGACCTGCCGAAGGAGATCGCGCCGGACGTCCTCGCGTTCTCGCTCGAATCCGCGCTGGCCGCGGATGAGCGGTTTGACCAGGTGGGCGCGGGCAGCGAGCGGCGCTGGTTCCTGCGACGGCTGGAGCCGGGCGAGGCGTTCGCCATCCCTGAACTGCTGCGCTACGAGCCGGTCGATTACGATGAGGACGCGCTGACGCCGGACCTGGAGAAGGTGGCGTTCGAGCTGGACGACGAATGGGCGGACGAGGGCGAGACGACGGAGGAGCGCAAGGGCGCGCAGACCGCGACCCTGCTGCTCACCTACCCGCACGCGGCGTCGGGCACGCTGCCGCTGAACCGCCGCGCGCGGCCGTTCTTCCCCGCGGGCGCGAGCGAGCGCACGATGGTGATGCTGGTCGACGGGCGCTGGGGCAACCGCTTCCCTGCGTGGGTGAACCACAAGGGGCGCTACGTGGCCGGGTTGCAGGCGTGGATGGAGAAGCACAAACTGCCCGCGGGCGCGCTGATCACGCTGGAGAAGCGGCCGGACGGCGACATTGTGGTCGACTTCAAGCCGAAGCGGATGCGCCGCGAGTGGATGCGGTGGGGGCAGTTGACCGGGGACGGCGAGCTGGACATCCAACTGCGCAAACAGGAGATTTCCTGCGAGTACGACGAGCAGATCATCATCGGCGCGGAGAAGAGCGCGGAGTTCGCCGCGATGCGGGCGCGCAGCGCAGGGAAGCCGCTGGACGACCTCGTGTTCCAGGTCTTTTCGGACCTGGCGGGGCTTTCGACGACGGTCAATGCGAAGACGGTGTACAGCGCGGTCAACCTGATGCGCCGCGTGACGCCGCACCCGGTGTTTGCCGCGCTGGCCGCGGATGACCGGCTCGAGCGGCTGCCCGACGGCAATTTCCGGCTGGTCGCGTAGGCGGGAGGGGACAGATGCCAGTAGGTTGGAAGCGGCCCTCGCTGGACACGAAATTCCACATTGACGACGAGTGGTGGAAGACGAGCGGCAAGGATTTGCGCGTGTCGGTGCGCGGGCAGTTGTGCCGCGACTGCCAGGCGCGCTTCCCCGACCACCGCAACCTGGAATCGGTGGACTGGGTGGACCCGGAGACGGCGGAAGTGGTGCGCGCGGACGCCCTGCTGCAAACGCTGCGGAGCCACTGCGCGCGGCAGCCGGAGTTTATCAGCAACGGGAACAGCGCGGTGTCGAACATCTTCCGCATCTTCCTGCTCAACGGCAATCAGCCGCTGACCCCGCGCGAGCTGGCGCAGCAGATGCCGTGGACGAACGCGGAGACGATCCTGCGGACGCTGGCGAGCGGGCAGGTGTATATGGGGATCCGGCCGGCGACGGGGCTGGACTAACTATCAGGGGCGCGACTCAAACCTGACAGGTCTCGGAGACCCGTCAGGTTTTTTCTTTGTGGAGGACCCATTGACCGCTGTCGAACTCCTCACTATCGGCAACGAGGTGCTGGCCGGCAACGTGCTTGACACGAACTCGCACTGGCTGTGTCAGCAGCTTGCGGCGCTGGGCGCGTCGGTGCGGCGAATTACGGTGCTGCCGGATGAACCGGCGCAGATCGCGGACGGGCTGCTGGGCGCGCTCGATCGGGCGCCGCGGCTGGTTTTGACGTGCGGCGGGCTGGGGCCGACCGCTGATGACCTGACGGTTGCGGCGATTGCGGACGCGCTCGGGCTGATGATGGAGGAGAATCCCGTGGCGTATGGGATGATCCGCGATTTTTATGCGGCGTTATTCCGCCGCGGGGATGTGACGACGGCTGAGATGCTGCCGGCGCGGGCGAAGATGGCGCAGATGCCTGTCGGCGCGGAGCCGCTGACAAATACGGTGGGCGCGGCGCCGGGCGCGCTCATTACGCGCGGGGAGACGACGATTGTCTGCATGCCCGGCGTGCCTGCCGAAATGAAGGACATCTTCACAAACAGCCTGCTGCCGCGGCTGCCTGCGCTGTTCGGCGCGCAGAGCTACGGCGAGCGCGTGGTGAAGACGAACGCGTGGGATGAGTCGATCCTGGCGCCGGCGGTGGATGGGGTTGCGGCGCGGCATCCCGGCGTTTACGTCAAGTCGCGCGCGCAGGTGTATGGCGGCGGGGACGCGGATTTTGTGACGCTGGCCGCGCGCGGCGCGGATGCGGCGGAGGTGGCCGCGCGGCTGGATGCGGCAGAGGGCGATCTGCGCGCGGCGTTGCGTGAGTTGGGGATTGAGACGCGGTAGCGGGGAATCCTCGCTCAGCCGTTGGAATCGCCGGTCGGTTTGGTTCCTGAGCGACGCCCCGACTTCGCGCGGCGCGCGGGCATTGTGGCGATGAGCGCGCGCAGGACGGCGTTCACCTCGTCCGGTGTGGTGAAGACTTCGGAGACGTCCGGGTCGAGCACCACGACGAGCTGGCTTTTATCAATCTGGCCCGCGAACCGGTTGGGTCGAGCCTGCCGGTAGTCGAAGGCATATTCTGCTTTCATGTCACTGTCTTGTTCTGGCGTTGTCTTCATATTCCTGCCGTTCCCGCTTTGTCGCCACTCGCGCGCTGATCAACCGCACCCTGTTCCTCGCGCGCTCCACAAATGAAACGATCAGCAGTCGGTTCGTTAGCGAGTGGCCGATGATAAGCTCTCTCGGTTCCTCGGTCGAATGCCCCTCGTCGTCAAAAATCACGGCGTAAATATCATCGAACACCGTACTGGCTTCGTCGAAACTAATGCCGTGTTTTCTTGCGTTTGCAGCAGCCTTGCGCGGGTCCCACTCAAAACGATACACCGAAACCTCGTGTAGCGCACATCAGTGTACGCAGACGTTAAACTAATTGTAGCATACTTCATTCCATCCCCGCCATTCGTACAGTGCGCAACGCGCCAATTAGTGATATTCTGCCCACGCTTGGACTAACCGCAAAATGAAACGGTTTAGCCACGGAGGACACAGAGGTCTCAGAGCGATCTCTGCTTCCTCTGTGTCCTCTGTGGCTGAACGTTTTCACCGTCCTACCGCGTATTTCGCGAAGAGGTGAGACCGAATGCCTGACGTCACTCCCCCCACGCCCGACGCGTCGAGGCAGGCATGGCGCGACCTGTGGGCGAAGCTGGCGACCATTACGCCGAAGCAGGTTGGCCGCCTGTTCATGGCCCTGATCGCGGTCGGCGCGCTCCTGTGGATCGCGGTCGGCTCGTGGCCTGCGCTGCGCCCGTTCCTCATCGGCGGGATCATCGCCTACACTGTGCTCCCGCTGGTGGATGCGCTCGACCGGGTGATGCCCCGATTGCTGGCGGCCATGCTCGGCGTGCTGCTGGCGATTGCGGTGCTGGCGGGGCTGATCTACGTCATCGCGCCCCCGCTCATCGTCCAGTTGATCCGGCTCCTGGACGTGCTGCCCGGCCCGGCGGAAATCGACCGGATTACGACCGCGCTCGCCGCGGGCGAACGCTTCGCCGAGCTGCCGCCGCTCGTCCAGCGGCAAGTGCTCGGGATGATTGCCACCAGCCTGACGCGCGTCTACACCACCGCAGAGGGCCTCATCCCGTCGCTGTTCGGCGGCGCGCCCATTCTGACCCTCCTGAGCACGTTCAGCAACATCATTGGGCTGATCGTGCTGCCGACGTGGGCGCTGGTGCTGCTGAAGGATCAGCCGCGCGCGTGGCCCACCCTCAACAACATCGTGCCGGTCGGCATGCGGCGCGACGCGCGGGCGCTCGTCCGCATCGTCGACCGGGCGTTTGGCAGCTTCTTTCGCGGGCAGGTGATCGTCGGGATTGTGGTGGGGCTGGCGACGTACGGCGGGCTGTCGTTCCTGGAGACCGTCTCGGGGCAGGCCACGCAGTACAAGCTGCCGCTGGCCGTGCTGGCCGGGCTGCTGCAACTGATCCCGGAAGTTGGGCCGGTCGTCAACATTATCGGCACGACGCTGCTGGCGCTGGCGACGCGCGGGCAGCTTATGGCGCTGCAAGTGCTGGCGCTGTACGTGGCGATCCAGTGGGTGATCAGCCGGCTGCTCGCCGACCGTTTCCGGCCTATGTCTGACGTGCATCCGGCAGTGCTGGTGCTGGTGATCGTGGCGCTCACCCAGTTGGGGCCGGGGTGGTTCTTCCTCGCCGCGCCGATTGCGGCCGTGGCGCGCGAGGTCTGGCGCTACATTTTCGGGCGGCTGAAGGAGCCTTCTTACCCGGCCGGGGTGCTGCCCTCTGAGCGCGCGGCGTGGCAGCGGCAGCAGGCCGCGCAGGCTGCGCGGCCCTTGCCCGCAGTTTATCGAAGACGTTAGCCGCAACACCCTCGATGGAGGATAAATGAACGAGAACGATGTGAACGTCGACGGCGCCTATATGCAGCCGCAACTGACGCAGGCGCGCGTGCCGCTCGAAGAGGCCGGCGATGCGCTGATGACGCGCGACGCCAGCGGGCGCATCCCCATTGTGATTGTCCCCAAACGCAGCGGCCGGGTCAATCTCGCGCTGTTGCTGGTCGGCGTGGCCGTGATCGTCGGCGGCATCCTCCTGACCGCCTCGGAGAGCAACGGGCTTTGGACCGTCGGCGGCTTGCTCCTCGGCATCATCGTTATTGCGCTTGGCGTTTTCCAGTCCTTTCGCGTCATGGCGCCGGAGGGGGCGAACGCGCTCCTGCTGCGCGCGGGCAAGTACTACAAGACGCTGCCGGCGGGGTTCCACATCGTCCCGCCGTTCTACCCGGTTTCGCACCTCGTCACCCGCCGCGTGATCCCGTTCGACGTGCCCGCGTACGTCAGCCCGACCGTGGATAATGTGCCCGCGACGGTGGACATGCTGGTGATGTTCGCGATCACCGACCCGTACAAGTTCGTGTATAGCATTTCGGCGGACGACTTCGACCAGGTGTTTCTCGCGGTGTGCCAGGACGCGCTGCGCCAGCTCGTGCGCACCCTGTCATGGGATCGCGTGCTCGACCTGACGCACCAGAACACGGCGGGGCTGCGCGAACGGATCGCGGCGGACGTGGCGGACTACGGCATTACGGTGCACCGCGTGAACGTGACCTACGCGTCTCCGCCCGCGGACTTTATGAAGTCGCAGGAGATGCGCCAACTGCTCTATGTGCAGCAGGCCGAGGTGGAGCAGAAGAAGGCGCTCGAGGTGCAGAAGGTGGAGCAGGAGGCCGCGTCCGAGGCGCTGCGGCTGATGCGGCTGCAGGAGCGGCTGGAGGCGTTCCCCGACGCGGCGCGCTGGGAGTGGGAGGGGGTCAAGCTCCAGGTGGCGCGCTCGCTGGCGGGCAACACGCGCGCGTTCGTGCAGGTGGGCGAGGGGACGGATATCGCGCGCGCGTTTGTGGCGTCGGAGCTGATGACGGAGAATCGGCTGGCGGCTGCTGCCGCGGAGGCGAATAAGGTGGCGGCGGAGTAGGTTCGTAGTAACCGGCGCATGCGCCGGTTGCTACGAACCTCTACACGTCCAGCCGCAACGGGGTCGCGCCAACGCGGTCCATTGCGACCGCGGGTTCGAGCGCGATGTCGCTG
>CAZPTI010000228.1:0-8074 GCA_964588925.1 uncultured Anaerolineales bacterium
CGTCGCCGTGGTGACGCACGCGCACTTCGCGGAAGCCGCGCGCGCGCAGCGCCCATTCGCCCCTGCCGATCTGATCCAACGTCTGGGGGCTGATGCGTGTGCCGTAGGGGACGCGGGATGAGAGGCACGGCGCGGAGGGCATATCCCAGTTCGACAACCCCAGCTCACGCGCCAGGCTGCGAATCTCGGCTTTGGTCATACCGACTTCTTCGAGCGGGCTGCGGACGCCATGCTCCTTCGCGGCCTGCCGGCCCGGACGCCAATCGCCGATGTCATCCGCATTCGCGCCGTCAAGCAACACCGGGAAGCCCTCCCGCGCAGCCACTTCGAGCAATTCATCGTAAACGTTGGTTTTGCAGAAATAGCAGCGGTTCGTAGGGTTGGCGAGGTAATTCTCGTCCTCGTCCTCGTGCGTGTTGACCCAGATGACGCGCGCGCCGATTTCGGCTGCGACCTGCGCCGCGCCGTCCTGCTCGTAGTGGGGCATGGAGGCGGAGACGGCGGTCAAACCAACCGCGTCGTCACCGAGCGCGTCATGCGCGACCTTCAGCACGAGCGTACTGTCGATGCCGCCAGAATACGCCACGGCAACACGGCCCATGTCACGGATGAGCGTGGTGAGGCGTTCGTACTTTTCGTTCAACAGGGAATTCCTTTAAAACCTGACGGGTTTTTGGAACCCGTCAGGTTTTAGTTTGTGTTATGGCCGGACGCGCAACTCGATCTGGCCTTCGGTCGTGCGCACGTCTTCAATGTACCACCGGGAGGTGTACTGTTGCAAAGCCTGGTTCGCAAAGGTCGGGATGAGCGACGTGACCATGCCGCGCGGGGTGATCGATTCAGTCTCCAACTCAAGGCGGCCGTCGACCGCGATCAGACGTCCCACAAGGGTGACGTTGTCGGCATTGATGAAGCCGTAGCCCACTCGGCCCGCAGTCAGGATCATCTTGCCGTCCGCGGTGAACTGCACACCCACGTTTTCGAGCGTCGCGCCGCTCTGCTCGGTCGCGCCGCTGGTCACTGCGCGCAGCACATCCTCTTCCGTGATAAGCACGAGGTTCGGATCACGCGTCGGCGTGGGAATCGCGGTCGCAACGGCGACAGTCGCCAGCGGGGCGGTCGGCTGAACGACGCGCGTCGGCGGCGGAAGGGTCGGTTGCAGGTCCGGCGCGCGCGTGCCGATCTCCATTGCGCCGGTAACGGGCTGCGGCGTCCAGGCGGACTCGCGGCGATTATCGCGGCGCGCGCACCCGGTCAGCGCCACGGAAAAAACGGCCAGCATCACCACAAGAATCGCAAGTTTCCTCATGCAAACAACACCCACTCATCTTGCAGCGGCAGGGTCGTTACCTCGACCGAGTTCCCTGCCACATAGCAGTTGATTTCGAGCCGCACGCCGAAGCCTTTGTGGGGCAGGTAGATGCCCGGCTCGATCGAGAACCCCACGCCGGGGATCAACCGGCGGCGATCCTGGGTCTCCAGATTGTCTATATTGACGCCGTTGCCGTGGCCTGCGGTTCCGATGCTATGGCCGGTGCGATGGATGAAGTAGTCGCCGTAGCCCGCGTCTACGATGACCTTGCGGCACGCGTCGTCGACCTCGTAGCCGTAGACCGGCCCGCCGGAAGCAAGGCGCTCATTGGCGTAGGCGACCGCGCGGTCGCGCGCCTGCCGCACCACGTCAAACACCTGCTGCGCCAGCATCGGCACGTTCTGGCCCGCATAAGCTACCCACGTGATGTCACCGACGATGTCTTCCGGCCCACGACCCTTGCCCCACAGATCAATTAAGAGGAAATCACCTGCGCGCAGTTCGGTATCCGCATCGCGACGCGGCGCGAAATGCGGATCTGCACCGTGCGCGTTGACCCCGACGATGGGCGGGTGATCGGTTTCCAGCCCACGCTCGGCAAACTGGCGCATCATGAAGTCCTGCACGCCGCACTCTGTGACCGGCTCGCCGCGCGCCAGGCGTTCACGAACATGCGCGAAGGTGGCGTCCTTGACTTCGAGCAGTTGCGCGCAGGCCCACCGGTGCGACTCCAGTTGCGCGGGCGACCAGACCGCTTCGGCAACCTGCACAAGGTCGGCGGAGGTCACGATCTCGAGGCCAAGGCTGCGGACGAGTTCCACCGTGCCCGCATCGACGCGGCTGACGTAGGGGATCGCGCAGCCAGGGGAAACCTCCATCGCTACGCGCTGTGCGCGGCGGGTCAGCGCGCGGAGCGCCTCGGTCCACGCGGGCCACGAGACGTAGGTGGCAGCGTCGGGCGCAAGGTCTTTCATGCCGCCTGCTTCAATGGCATGGAATAGCCAACGCGGTTCGCCTTGTGCCGGAATGTAACACGCCCAGCGGCGGCTCAGGAAGCGGTCGGCGGGCAGTCCGGTGACGCTGCGCGCGAGCGGGTTGATGCCTTTGAAGTCGTAGAGGAGCCAGCCGTCGAGACGCTCGTCGCGGAGGGCGGATTGGATTTCGGTGAGTCGGCGCATGAATGCCTCGCAGGTGATGAGACTGAGACCCGTCGCGTTTTCGGATACCCGACGGGCCTGAATTATACCCTACTTCAGTAGCTCGGCGGCCTTTCGCCACACCTCGTCGAACATGACAGCGGTCAGGCGGCCAGTCTGCGTGTTCTGGCGCGATGGGTGATAGGACGTGACTACGGTGGGGAGGCTCGCACCGAGCGGGATCACTGCGGCGTGGGCGAACTGCGGCAGGAGCGCGGCGCGGCCGAGGAAACCCGGTCGCCCCTCGTAGACTTTCAGCGCCGCCTCGTAGCCGATGCGGCCGAGCGCCACGATCACCTTGAGACGATTGAGCAGGGCAATTTCCTGTTCGAGGTAGGGGCGGCAGGTGGCAAGTTCTTCCGGCGTGGGCTTGTTGTCGGGCGGCGCGCAGCGCGCGGCTGCGGCGATATAGGCGTTCGTCAGCGCGAGACCGTCGCCGATGCGCACCGCGTGCGGCTGGTTGGCGAAGCCGGCGCGGTGTAGCGCGCCGTAGAGGAAATCGCCGGAGCTGTCGCCGGTGAAGACGCGGCCGGTGCGGTTGCCGCCGTGCGCGGCAGGCGCGAGGCCGACGATGAGCAATTGCGCGTTCCGATCACCCCAGCCGGGGACGGGCCGGCCCCAGTACTCCTCGTCGCGGTACGCGCGGCGCTTGACGCGCGCGGTCTCCTCGCGCCACTCGACCAGCCGCGGGCAGAGGCGGCAGTTGACGACGCGCGCTTCAAGTTCATCCCAAATGACGCGGTTCATGATTGTCGACCCTACCACGAAGAAACGAAGAAGCAAAGTTACACAAAGGCTTCGTGTAACTTTGCTTCTTTAATTCCTGGTGGTTCAGTTCGTTCCGGGCGTCAGCGCGAACTCGAACTCCGCAACGCGGTTGGAAAGCGTCGCGGTCACTTCGCCGCACCCGTTCGCGGCGCGGAGCAAATAGGCATAGCTGCTGCCCACGCTGCCGAGGCCCGCATGGTCGTAGGTCAAGGCGGACGTGACCGAGCAGGCGTAGGGCGCAGGGTTGGCGCAGGTTTTGCCGGACGGATCGAAGTAAGGATCGTTCGGCGCATACCAGACCTCGTAGGTGGCTGCGCCCGCTTCGGCCCACCCAAGCCGCACCGTGGAGGCGTCCAGCTTGCCGATGCCAAGGCCGGACGGCGGGTTGGCCGGGGAGCAGGACGCCGTGCAAACATTCAAGCCCCACGTACTGAGCGTGCCGCTGTTGCCGGGCCGGTTGTCACTGACCGTCAGCACCCACGTTCCGTTTGCGCTCTGGTTGTCGTACGCGGAGAGCGGGTTGCTGGGCTTGAACGGGCCGCCGCCGGTGGGCGGGCAGGGAATCGCATTCGCCGCCTCGTCGTCGAGGCTCAGGTTGAAGTTGACGTTGCCCGAACACGACTGCTGCGACATGATGGTTACGCTGGTGTTGGCCGGGCTTTTCAGGCTGAACGCGATGTCGCCGATGCTGGCATGGTTGCCGGTGATGTTGACCACGTTCAGATCTTTGATCGCGCTGCTGCCGGTGATATTGAGATTCGACGTGACGCTGCCGTTGCGCGGGATGGATTTGGGCACGTCCGAGCTGGCGTAGGTGGTGCAGGCGATGCCCTGCGTATGGAAGCGCGATGCCGGGGAAACCGTCTCGCCGCACGCGTTACTGAGGCGGACGCGCCAGTAGTATTGCGCGTCGGGCGTGAGCGAGACGGGCAGCGTATAGCTCGTCGAGTTGACTGTTGCGCTGTGGACGACGGATGCGAATGCGGGGTCGGCGGCTACTTCGACCGTGTAGCTTGAAATGCCGGGGACCGCAGCCCAGGTCAGTGTTGGAGTCAGCGCGACCTCAGTTGCATTCATCGGCGGATCGAGCAGCGCGGGCGCGGCGGGCGGCGTCTTGTCGATGGTGAGCGTGACCTTCGTCGTGTGCGTCTTGGTGGCGGACGTTCCGGTGATGTCGATTGGGTAGGTCCCCGCGGCTGCGGCGGCCGTGTTGCTCACCGTGTAGACGCTGCTGCTGGGGGGCGTTACCGGGTTCACGCTGAACGCGGCCAACGCTCCCGCAGGCGCGCCAGTCGCGCTAAGCGTCACCGTCTCATTGAAGCCGGCAATCTGTCCGACGGACAGGTTGAACGCGGCGGACTGCGGCGCGCAGACGGCTTGCGCGGTTGGCGCGGCGGTCAACGTGAAATCGGGGCCGAGGGCGCAGTTGTAGCAGACGAGAGCGAAGTCCTGGTCGGTGGCGTCGGCGTTGTACGGGATGCCGTCGCCGGGGAGGTTGCTGGCTATAACGGTGATATTGACGTCGCCGGATGGATTCTGGACGTACACGTTTTCGAGGTTGTTGAGCGTGTCCGCGCTGCCGCCCGTGACCGACCAGCCGCCGCTGAACACGTTGCCCTTGTAGGCGGTCCCGCCAACAGTCACGGTCAGGTCAAGGTCATTGACCAGCGCCGGATTAGCGCCCGCGGCGCCTGCCGCGTCCGTCCAGGCCAGCGTCACCTTTACTGGCTTGCTCGGATCTTTGATCGCGGCTTGCAACGTCCACTGCTCGCCGACCGCGCCGAACACCGTCTCCTGATCGAAATAGCGCACGTCAGTGTCAGGCGCCAGCGCCTTCGTGATGTTGACCCGTCCCCACCCCTCGACGAAGTTTGGGATGTCCGCAGTCCCCATATCGACCGCGCTGTTGACGAGGATGGCTTTCGCCATTGCGGGGCTAAGGATCGCGCCCGCGTGATCGTCAGCCCATTTGTCCGCGATCAGCGCGACCGCGCCGGAGGTGTGCGGCGAAGCCATGCTGGTGCCGCTGCACAGCGCGTACTTGCCGTTGGTGCCGCTGATCGGCGTGGAGCAGTCGCCGCCGGTGTCGTTGGCTGTGGAGGCAATGTCCTCGCCCGGCGTGGTGATCGTCGGAACGATGCGGCCGTCCTTCGCCGGGCCGCGGCTGCTGAAGCTCGAGATGTTGTCGATGGCGCCCGCGCGGTAGTTCATGCTGCTGGCGGTGACAATCAGGTTTTTGGCTTCCTTCGGCGCGGTCAGCGTGTTGCTACCAGGGCCGGAGTTGCCTGCGGAGAAGACCTCGATGAACGGCTCCGCCACGGCGGTTGTGTCGAAATTGCCGTCGCGCACCATCAGGTCGTGCGTGCGCTCGGAGGACTGGTAGCCGTGGTTGGAGCCTTCGCCTGTGGTCCACGAGTTGTTGCCGCCGATCGCGCCGCCGAGCACGGCGCGCTTCGAGTGTTCCTGCCAGCCGCCCGATGGCGGCCAGTCGGGCGCGGAGAGCGAGTTCATCGCAAAGAGGCCCACTTCGGGCGCGACGCCAAGGCCGTAGAGGAAGCCGTTGGCATCGGTTGTCCCCAGGCTGGCCGTCCCGCCGACGATGCCAGCAACGTGCGTGCCGTGGCCGCCGTTTGAGCAGTCGGTGCCGGGCTGTCCTGCGATGGAGCAGGCGCCGGGGAAGTTGTAGCCGCCGACGATGTGCGGACCGAGGTCGGGATGGTCGTAGTCGACGCCCGTGTCGATGATGGCCCAGGTGATGCCCGCGCCCTTGTAGCCGAGGCCGGCGAGGTGCGGGTTGTAGCCCGTAACCGGCACGCCGCCAGGGTGATTGCCCGCAAGGATTTGGTCCGACATTTCGTCATCGAAGCCGGGAACCGGGCTGCTGTAGGAAAGGAACCAGACGGTCGGAACGGCCGCGACCGAGGAAATGGATTCGGCGGGCAGCGAGACGATGGCTTCGTAGAAGAGACGATCGGGCTGCGCGGGGTAGTGGCGCAGGACGGTCGCGCCGGCCGAGACTAGCTTAACGACCGTACCGCCAACGTTGCCGTCGTTGTAGAATAGCACGGCAACGTTGTCGATTTGCCCCTGGCGGCCGCTCAGATCTCCGCTGATCTTGTACTCCGGGTGAAAATCCCCGGCCCACCGCACAAACTCTCGCTCACGGGCCCGCTCAAGCGCCGCGCGGTCGGCCCACACAAGGAATGTGTCCTGAGGGTAGTATTGCAGCGCGCGGATGCCTACTTGCGGCAAGGCAGCCAGCCACGCATCGCGCACGCGGCCGGAAAACTGCACGAGGCACAAGGCGGGAGCATCAGACTCCGTCGGGGCCGATGCGGATGGCAGGTCCGGCTCGCCTTGCAGGATGGGATCGAAAACAAAGCCATTGACGCTGATCGGGACAAGCGTTTGCGGCTCGGTTTGGGCGGCTGCCGGGAGGGCAGTGGACAGGGCGAGGATCGCAACGAGAAGGACCCAGGCAGGCAGAAAACGACGATGACGGGACATAGTTTCTCCTGGTCGAGGGGGTCAGAAAACCTGGCAACTAAATTGTACTGCTGGCGCGCGATTCCGGCAAAACCAACTATCTTAAGATATGTAAACATATCCTATACAAGGTATTGACAAACTTTGTATAACGTGTTATAGTCCCCTCATTGAACAAAGCCAGCGCGGCCAGAGCGCCAATTCCTCTGGCCCGGCCGATAGGGTAAGGAGCCAGGTATGAGCAAGACCGGTGGCGCGTGGGAGCATACGCTGTTGGCAATGGCACAGCAGGGTCTCGAAAACGAACCGATGCCAGATCCGATGGACGAGCGGTCCGACGAGTTGCAGCAGGCGTACGTTGCGTGCGACCAAATCGCCAACGAGCACAGCCACACGTTCTACATGGCCTCAAGGCCGCTGCCTGAGCCAAAGCGGAAGGCAGTGCGCTCGCTCTACGCCTTCTGCCGAATCACCGACGACCTGATTGACCGATCAAACGGAAATCTTGCCGAGGGGCTGGCCGCGTGGCGCGAGTGCGCGATGGCGTGGCCGCCGCCCTGCGAGAACCCGGTTGCGGTTGCGTGGGGTGACACGCGCGCGCGTTATCGCATCCCCACACGTTACGCCGAGCAACTGGTGCAGGGCGTGGCCGCGGATTTAAGCAAGAAACGGTATGAGACGTTCGACGAGCTGGCGGTGTACTGTTACGGGGTGGCATCGACGGTTGGATTGATGTCGATGCATATTATCGGTTTTAGTGAGCGAGAGGCGATTCCGTATGCGGTGAAGCTGGGCGTGGCGATGCAAGTGACGAACATATTGCGGGACGTGCGGGAGGATTGGGAGGCGGGCAGGGTGTACCTGCCGCAGGCGGAGCTGCGGGAGTTCGGGTTGAGCGACGAGGATATTGCGGCGGGCAGGAGTACTCAGCGGTGGCAGAAGTTCATGCGGTTCCAGGTGGAGCGGAACAAGCAGTTGTATCGGGAGGCGATGCCGGGAATCGCCTATTTGCATCGGGGCGGACGGTTCGCGATTGGCGCAGCCGCGGAGTTGTACCGGGCGATCCTCGCGGACATCGAGAAGCATGAATATGACGTGTTCAGCCGGCGGGCGCACGTGAGCACGGTGGGGAAGTTGCGCAGGCTGCCGGGAATCTGGGTGCGGACGCGGCGGGGGCAAGTAGCGGGACTGGAAGCGCAGCCGGAAGTCGGTGGCGCGACGGTGTCGGTGGCGTAAGACCGTTCGCAGCAGGCGCTTCAGCGCCCTACTCACGGGGCGCTAAAGCGCCTACTACGAACCTATATGGGGGAGA
>CAZPTI010000229.1:0-7166 GCA_964588925.1 uncultured Anaerolineales bacterium
GGACGCGGTCCTCGCTGACCTCGACATTCAGTTCTACGAGCCGTACACGCAGGTGGCCGACTTCAGCCGTGGCATCGAGTGGCCGCAGTGGTGCGTCGACGGGATGATGAACATCGCGCATAACTGTCTCGACAAGTGGATTGCGGCCGGGCGCGGGGATGCGGTCGCGCTGCGGTGGGAGGGCGAGGAAGGCGCAACGCGTGTCCTGACCTATGCCGGGCTCAACGCCGAGGTCTGCCGTGCGGCGAACGCGTTCCGGGCGCTCGGCCTGGGCAAGGGGGACGCCATCGGCCTCTTCATGCCGATGATCCCCGAGATCGCGATCAGCCTGCTCGCCATCTGCAAGATCGGCGGCGTCATCGTGCCGCTCTTCTCCGGCTACGGCGAGGGCGCGGTCGCGTCGCGGCTGAACGATGCGGGCGCGGTGGCGCTGGTCACGGCGGACGGCATCTGTCGCCGCAGCAAGTGCTATCAGATGAAACCGATTGCGGATGCAGCCGCTGCGCAGGTTCCCACGCTGCGCCATATGCTGGTGGTTCAGCGCAACGGCGAGGAAGTGGCGATGACCCCTGGCCGCGACCACTGGTGGCATGAACTGGTGGCGCGACAGCCGTCTGAAGCGGAAACCGAACGCACCAGCGCCGAAGACCCTGTGATGATCATTTACACCTCCGGCACCACCGGCAAGCCAAAGGGCGCAGTCCACACCCACTGCGGATTTCCGATTAAGGCCGCGCAGGACCTGTCGCACGGGTTCGACCTGAAGCCCTCCGACGTGCTGTACTGGATCACCGACATGGGTTGGATGATGGGGCCGTGGGAGGTGTGGGGCGCGCTGCTGCTCGGCGCCAGCGTGCTGCTCTACGACGGCGCGCCGGATTATCCCGACGTCGATCGGCAGTGGGCGCTGGTCGAGCGGCACGGCGTCACCGGCCTGGGCGTCTCCCCGACGCTGATCCGCAGCCTGCGCCCGCACGGGGAGGGGCCGGTGAAGCGACATAACCTCTCTTCGCTGCGCTGGTTCGGCTCTACCGGCTCCCCCTGGGACCCCGAATCGTGGTCGTGGCTGTTCGAGGTCGTCGGCGGCAGGCGCATCCCCATCCTGAACTACTCCGGCGGCACGGAAATCTCCGGCGGCATCCTGCTCGGCAACCTGCTCACGCCGCTCAAGCCCGCTGCCTTCTCCGGCCCGGCCTCCGGCATGGCGGCGGACGTGCTGGACGCAGAGGGAAACAGCGTGCGCGACCGGCCCGGCGAAGTGGGCGAGCTGGCGATCCGCCAGCCGTGGATCGGCATGACGCGCGGCTTCTGGCGCGACCCGCAGCGCTACATCGAGGCGTACTGGTCCCGCTTCTCTGGCGTGTGGGTGCACGGCGACTGGGCGATGGTCGACGCGGACGGGCAGTGGTACATCCTCGGCCGCTCGGACGATACGATCAAGGTGGCGGGCAAGCGCGTCGGGCCGGCGGAGGTCGAGGCGATCCTGTGCAGCCACCCGGCGGTGACGCTCGCCGCAGTGATCGGCGCGCCGGACGAGGTGAAGGGCGAGGAGATCGTCTGCTTCGTCACCCTCGCGCCCGGCCGGCAGCCAAGCGAAGAACTGCGCTCGCAACTGATGGCACTGGTCGTGGAGGAGCTGGGCAAGCCGCTGAAGCCGCGCGAGATCAAGTTTGCATCCGCCCTCCCGCGCACGCGCAACGCGAAGATCATGCACCGGGTGATTCGCGCCGCGTATCTTGGGAAGGACGCGGGGGATGTGTCGTCGCTGGAGGATGTTGGGGCGGTGGAGGCGATTAGAGACGCGAGTTAGCGCGCCTAGACGTCGATCTTGAAACGTATTACGGATTGTGCTATCATCATATCGATGGTTGCTGAAGGAGAGAATGGAGTGGAAACGACAATCGTTTCACCGAAGTATCAAGTTGTAATACCGCTTAAGATTCGGGAGAAGCTGAATATCCAGCCGGGGCAACGTATGCAGGTGCTAATCGTTGGAAATACGATGCAGTTTGTTCCGGTGCGCCCGATGCGAGAATACAGGGGAATTGCGCGCGGCATCAACACCGATGTCGAGCGGGACGAAGAGGATAGGTTGTGAACGTTGTCGACTCGTCAGGGTGGCTCGAGTATTTCGCTGACACCCCTAATGCAGAGCCGTTTACAGAGCCGATTGAGCAGACCGAATCCTTGATCGTGCCGACGATTGTTGTTTACGAGACCTACAAACGGTTGTTGCAACAGCAGGGCGAGCAGGTAGCGACCGACGCGCTGATTGCTTTGCATCAAGGAAGGGTTATCGAACTCGATTCGAGCCTGGCCGTCGAAGCCGCGCGATTATCATCTCAGTATCAGCTTGCGATGGCCGATAGCGTCATTCTTGCCACGGCGCGTCGCTTTGAAGCAACTCTCTGGACACAAGACCAGCACTTCGCGGGCCTGCCCGATGTGCGTCATTTTCAGAAGAAGTAGCCGGTAATGCGTCGCATCAGGCAATTCTCCCCGCCGCCTTCGCACGCGCCAGCACCCGCTCCGCCGCCTTCACCAGCGGCATGTCGATCATCTTGCCGTCCAGGCTGAACGCGCCCTTCCCCGCCTTCTGATGCTCCCGCATCGCATCCATCACGCTCAGCGCGTGGGCAACAGCCGCGTCGTCCGGTGTAAACGCCTCCTGCGCAGGCGCGATCTGGTTCGGGTGGATCACCTGCTTCCCCGCATACCCCATGCGCGCCGCCTCCTGCGACTCGCGCACCAGCCCGTCCGTGTCCTTGTAGTCGATGAAAACCATGTCGATCGCCTGCAAGCCGAACGCCGCCGCGTGCGTCACCACCGCGCTGCGCGCGTAGAACACCTCCCACGCCTCGCGCGTGCGCACCGCGCCGATGTCCCCTGCCAGGTCCTCCGCCCCGAAGATGAGCGCCTGCAACCGGGGATCGCTGCTCGCGATGTCCTTCAGGTTGACAATCCCAAGCGCCGTTTCGACCAGCACGATCAGTACGATGCCGCCTGCGGGCCAGCCGTTCTTGCGCTCCGCCCCGGCGATCCGGCTGCTCGCCCAGCGGATTGCGTCGCCCGTCTCCACCTTCGGGATCACCACGCCGTCCGGCCGGCCCTCCAGCGCCGCGGTCAGATCGTCCGCCTCCATGCCCGACCCGACCGGATTGATGCGCGCCAATCGCTCGGAGCGCCCGAAATCCAGCTCGCGCAACATGCGCGGGATCAGCGCGCGTGCCTCGTCCTTGCGGCTCAGCGCGACGCCGTCCTCCATGTCAAGGCACACGCAATCCGCGTCCAGCGATGTCGCCTTGCGAATCTTCCGCTCGTCATCGCCCGGCATGTATAACAATGCCCGTCGCGCGCGCATCATGCCTCCTGCAGGGGCGAAATCGGCCCGTCCGGTCGCTTCAGAAACATCGCCGTCCGCTCGAACTCCACGACCACGGTCCCGTCCTGTTTGCGCCCCACGTGCTTCAGCCGCACGATCCCCACATCGGGCCGCGACTTCGAGGGTCGCTTTTCCAGCACTTCGCTTTCAACGTACAACGTGTCGCCGTGAAAGACCGGATTCGGGTGGACGATCCGATCATAACCAAGATTCGCGACAATCGTTCCCTCGGTCAACTCGGCCACGCTCAACCCCACCGCCAGCCCCAGCGTGAATAAACCGTTCACGATGCGTTGCCCGAACTGCGTCTTTGCCGCATAGTTCTCGTCGAGGTGCAGCGGCTGTGTGTTCATGGTCAGCGCGCAGAAGAGGACGTTATCCATCTCGGTGATCGTGCGGCCCACGCTGTGCCGGATGCGCTGGCCGACCTCCAGGTCGTCATAATATCGTCCGGGCATGCTCGCTCCTCTCGCTATTTTTCCGCCCAGAGATAGGCGACGGCGCGCCGCGTGACGCCCCGCCCTGCCTCGAATTGGCCCCGCAGATGCCCCATCAAACGTTCCCCTTCCTCTGGTGTGAGCGACTGCTTCACCGCTTCGGCCAGCGAAGGGATCTTCGGGTTGCCCGGCGTGTTGACGAACGCGTCCCACGTGACCGGAGCGCCGGGTTCGATGCTGGCTTCGAGGGTCAAATGCGCCGAACGAAAGCCGGCCGCCTCTGCCAGCGCAAGCAGGTCGCGCTCGTCGAAGTCAAGCATGGGGTCGTCGTCCACCGGTTGCAGCGTCTCGAACACCGCTTTCACTTGCGCGGCGAGGTCGATCACTGGCGTCACGTCGAGGCCGCAGAACCGCTCGCGCGGCTCAGGATGGCTAAAGCGATTGATCGGCTCAAAGATCGACAGCCGTCCGCCCGCCCTGAGCACCCGGTGGAATTCTTTGAAGGCGCGGCGCTTGTCTTTCACGTAAATCAGCACGGAGCGCGTTGTTACCGCATCTACGCTGTCGTTGGGGATTTGAGCCAGGTCATCCGCTCCGGCTACGTGGAACTCGCAGCGGTCGAGATAGCCGGCCTGTTCGGCAAGCTGGCGCGCCTGGTCAAGCAGCGGGCGCGAAATGTCGCTGAAGATAACCCGAACTGACGGCCAGCGCCGCAACGCGCCGAACGCAATCAAACCGTCACCGCAGCCCACGTCGAGCAGGGTTGCATTTTCGGCCAGGCCAGCATTGTCCAGCACCCGTTCACGAACCGGGTGCAGGTACTCGAACACGGCTTGCGCGCAGGCTGGATCGCCGCCGAACCGCGCGCGCAACAGCCACTCGCTCCAAATGTCGTCTTGATCCTGCGTCATGCCGTTTTCCGCTCGCACCCTGGTAATCCTGCCCGCCTCGAAACCGCGATATTCCCGGAACTTCTATTCCAACTCCACCAACACCTGATCCTTCTCGACCGTCTGCCCCTGCTTCGCCAGAACCCGCGCCACCTTCCCCTCGCGCGGGCTGCTAAGCTTAATCTCCATCTTCATTGCTTCCAGCAGCAGTAGCGTTTGCCCTGCGGCAACCTCGTCACCGTCGCCCACCTGCACGGCGCGCACCTGCGCGGGCATGGGCGCGCGAAGCGTGTTGTCGCCCGCGCTGCCCCCTGCGCTTCCCCGGCGTCGCTCGCGCGGGCGCTCCAGCCGGTACGCGCACCCGCCGGACGACAGCCACTTCGCGTCGCCGTCCGCGCCCCAGTGGACCACGCGCGGCCGCACCGTCTCGCCCCCGCCGAAGCGCAGCGTGAACGCGCCCCCTTGCGCGTCGAGCACCTCGACCTCGTAGCGCTCGCCGTTGATCGTCACGCGGTAGCCGTCACCGCGCCCTTCCAGCAGCACTTCGTACACCGTCTCGCCCGACTGGTAGCGGTATTTCATCGCGGTCAGCCTTCCCCCACGCGAAAAGCGTTCGGCGCGCGCCACGGGCTGAAGCGGTCGCCTGTCGCAACCTCCCCCGCTGCGGGCGTGATCTTCGCGCCGCCTGCGTGGAGTATTTGCGCCTCGGCCAACGCCGCCGCCACCAGCACCTCCGGCGGCAGGTCGCACTGCGGCGCCTCCCACGCGGCAAATTCGCGGTCGATCCATCCCGTGTCGATCTTGCCCTCGCGAAACGCGGGATGCGTCAACACGTCCTGCAGGAAGCGCCAGTTCGTCGTCACGCCGAGCAGCACCGTGTCTTGCAGCGCGGCAAGCATTCGGCGGATGGCGGCATCGCGGTCTTCGCCGTGCGCAATGAGCTTGGCGATGAGTGGATCGTAGTAAACCGACACCTCGTCGCCGGTCGTCACGCCCGTATCGACGCGGATGCCCGGTCCTTTTGGCTCCACGAAGCGGATCAGCTTGCCGGTCGCGGGCAGGAAGCGATTGGCCGGGTCTTCTGCATACAGGCGGCACTCGATGGCATGCCCCCGCTGACGTAAGTCCCCCTGCTCAAACGGCAGCGGCTCGCCCGCCGCGACGCGTATCTGCCACTGCGCGAGGTCCAGCCCCACCACCTGCTCCGTGATCGGGTGCTCCACCTGGAGCCGCGTGTTCATTTCGAGGAAGAAGAACTCGCGCGTGAGGGGGTCGACGATAAACTCGACTGTGCCCGCGTTTCGATAGCCGACCGCGCGCGCAGCCTCTGCCGCAGCCTCTCCCATGCGCGCGCGAAGGGCGGGATCGAGCAGGGGTGAGGGCGTCTCCTCGATAATCTTCTGGTGCCGCCGCTGCACCGAGCACTCGCGCTCGAACAGGTGCAGCGCCTTGCCGGTGTTGTCGGCCAGCACCTGAAACTCGATGTGATGCGCCCGCGTAACGTAGCGTTCGAGGATGAGCCGGTCGTCGCCGAACGCGGCCAGCGCCTCGCGTCGCGCGGCGGCAACCGATTCCAGGAAATCCGCCGGCCGCTCGACGATGCGCATCCCCTTGCCGCCGCCACCCGCCGCAGCCTTGACCATAATGGGGTAGCCGATTTTTTCCGCGCGCGCGGTAAGCGTGGCGTCGTCGCTCTCTTCGCCCTGCCAGCCGGGGACAACCGGCACGCCCGCAGCTTGCATACGCTCGCGCGCGGCAGCCTTGTCGCCCATCGCGCGGATCGCGGAAGCTGGCGGGCCAATGAAAACCAATCCCGCCGCTGCAACCGCCTGGGCAAAGGCCGCATTCTCAGAGAGAAAGCCGTAGCCGGGGTGAATCGCCTGCGCGCCAGTCGCCTTTGCCGCGGCAATCACGCGCTCCCCGCGCAGATACGACTCGCGCGCTTGCGCCGGGCCGATCTCCACCGCCTCGTCCGCCATGCGAACGTGCAGGCTGCGCCGGTCGGCCTCGGAAAAGACCGCTACAGTCGAGATGCCCAGCTCCCTGCATGCGCGAATCACGCGCACCGCAATTTCACCCCGGTTGGCAATGAGGATCTTCGAGAACACGTCCGCGCTCCTTACATCCTGAACACGCCGAACCGGCCCTCTTCGCGCGGCGCGTTCAGCACGACCGACAGCGCCAACGCCAGCACGGTGCGCGTCTCCGCAGGGTCGAGGATGCCGTCGTCCCACAGCCGCGCGCTCGAATAGTACGGATGCCCCTCGCGCTCGTACTTCTCCAGCGTGGGCCGCCGGAACTCGTCCGCTTCCTCCGGCGTGAAGGGCGGCTTGCCCTCTCGGCCAAGCTGATCCTGCTTGATGGTCAGCAGCACGTTTGACGCCTGCTCGCCGCCCATGACGCTGATGCGCGCGTTCGGCCACATCCACAGGAAGCGCGGGTTGTACGCGCGGCCGG
>CAZPTI010000229.1:7176-8063 GCA_964588925.1 uncultured Anaerolineales bacterium
GATGAGCGTCAGCTTCGGCACGGTCGCGTTTGCCACGGCGTGCACCAGCTTCGCGCCGTCGCGCGCGATGCCCGCGTTTTCGTACGCCTGTCCCACCATGAAGCCGGTGATGTTTTGCAGGAAGAGCAGCGGGACGCCGCGTTGCTGGCACAGCTCGATGAAGTGCGCGCCCTTCAGGCTGCTCTCACTGAAGAGCACGCCGTTGTTCGCAATGATGCCGACCGGGTAGCCGTGAATGCGCGCGAAGCCGCAGACGAGCGTGGTCCCGTAGCGCGCCTTGAACTCGCGCAACCGACTGCCATCGACCAGGCGCGCGATCACCTCCCGCACGTCATAGGCTTCCTTGAACGTGCGCGGGAGCACGCCGTACAGCTCTTCGACAGGGTAGAGCGGCTCTTCGGGCAGCGCGAGGTCAAGCCTGTCGAGCCAGGTGGGCCCGACCGTCCGGCGACTTGGCAGAGTGGCGACGATGCTGCGGCAAATCTCCAGCGCGTGCTCGTCGTCCTCCGCAAAGTGGTCCGCCACGCCCGACTTGCGCGTGTGAACGTCCGCGCCGCCGAGGTCCTCTGCGCTCACATCTTCGCCCGTCGCAGCCTTGACCAGCGGCGGGCCTGCGAGAAAGATCGTGCCGGTCCCCTTGACGATGATCGCCTCGTCGCTCATGGCCGGCACGTACGCGCCGCCGGCCGTGCAGGAGCCCATCACGCAGGCAACTTGCGGGATGCCGAGGCTGCTCATGCGCGCCTGGTTGTAGAAGATGCGGCCAAAGTGGCGCTCGTCGGGGAAGACTTCGTCCTGCATGGGCAGGTATGCGCCGCCGGAGTCGACGAGGTAGATGCAGGGGAGGTGATTCTGCTCCGCCACCTGTTGTGCGCGGAGGTGCTTCT
>CAZPTI010000230.1:0-8030 GCA_964588925.1 uncultured Anaerolineales bacterium
TGCGCATTGGGCGCGCCGGTCGTCGTATCGGAGCCTTCACCGCCTTGACCTTCTCCTGCTCCAAGCGCATTCGCTCCCTGTTGAGACTGGCTCGTGCTGCCGGAATCGGCCTGGCTGGCTTGCTGATCGTCTCCGACGATGAGGAGGCGGCCGCCGGTCTGCCGTCTGGTGCGCAAGATCTACCTGTGATCATCCAGGATCGTACGTTCGACGCCGATAACCAGCTCGTCTACATCGGTGGGACGGGTGAAGGGGGCATGGGCGGCATGATGAACGGGATGATGGACCGCATGATGGGGTTCCTCGGCGAGCGCATTCTGGTCAACGGGAAGCCGGACGCTGTTTTCTCCCTTGCCACCCGCGCCTATCGCCTGCGCATCCTCAACGGCTCAAACTCTCGCATCTACAAGCTCGCCTGGGGTGACGATACCCCTATGACCGTCATCGCGACCGACGGCGGGTTGCTGGAAACGCCGGTTCAGAAGCCGTATGTGACGTTAGGCCCCGGTGAGCGCGTCGAGTTGTGGGCCGATTTTTCAGGCCGCCAGGTCGGCGACGAGCTCACGCTGATGAGCCGCGAGTTTCTCGGCGCCGAGGGCGATACGCTTACGGGCGGCGGTATGATGGGTGGGATGGGCGGCATGGGCATGCGCGGGGAGCACCATAATTCCCCCGCGCCCGAAACGACTGCTGCGCCGGGCGCGGTCGGGAGCGCGCCGGCAAACGGCGCGCTTTTCCCCATCCTGACCGTGCGCATCGAACGCGCCGAGGCGGAGACTCTCCAACTCCCTGCAAAGCTCTCCGCATTCGAACGCTATCGCATCGAGGACGCCGCGAACCGCGCGCAGCCGCGCGCCTTCGGCATGTCGTTGCGAAATATGCAGTGGCTGCTCAACGGCCGGGTGTTTGAGATGGAAGGGGTGGCGCAGAACGAGATCGTTCAACTGGGCGCGCTGGAGGCGTGGGAGTTCATCAACGAGCTAAACCCGAATGAGATGATGGACCGCATGGGTATGGCGCACCCGATGCACATTCACGGCGTCCAGTTTCAGGTGGTGGGCCGCGACGTCCTCGTGCCTGAACTCAAAGCGGGTTTCGATTCGGTCCGCGAGGGTTACCTTGACGAGGGCTGGAAGGACACTGTCGTAGTGATGCCGGGGGAGCGTGTCCGCATGCTGATGAAGTTCACGCATCCCGGTCTTTTCATCTACCACTGCCACAACCTCGAGCACGAAGATCAGGGAATGATGCGGAACTATCGAGTGGAAGGGTCAGTCTAAACAAGCTAATGGACAAATCGGCGTGTATGAACTGGTGAGGAGTTGAACGTGGAAAGCAATGGATCGAAGGCGGGCGGGGAATCATGGGAGCAGGAGGCAAGCGCGCGACCGGTGCCGGATCACTCCGGCCATGCGCAGGACGCGCATCATGAGGCCGAGTCGCTGCGACACGAAGCAATGGACAAGGCAACGCATGGCCGCGACGTCGACCACGCGCCGCGCGACGCCGCTGTCGAGCCGCTGAACCCGGAGCCGGGTCAGGCGGTTCGCGATCCGCACGCGGGACACGCCATGCCCATGTCTCATAAGGGTCATCCCGCGGCGGGCGAAGGGCATACAGGTCACGTCGATCATAGCGGCCACGAGGAGATGTTCCGCCGCCGCTTCTGGGTGTCGCTGATCCTCTCCATCCCGGTCCTGCTCTACAGCCCCATGATCCAGCACTGGCTTGGTTTCACCATGCCCGCCTTCCCCGGCAGCCAGTGGCTCGTGCCCGTCCTCTCGATCGTGATCTTCGCCTACGGCGGCCTGCCCTTCCTCCAAATGGCCGTCCCCGAACTGCGCAACCGCCAGCCCGGCATGATGACCCTCATCTCCCTCGCGATCACGGTTGCCTTCGTCTATAGCCTCGCGGCGCAGTTTCTGCTCGAGGGCGAGACCTTCTTCTGGGAGCTGGTCACGCTCATCGACATCATGCTCCTCGGCCACTGGCTGGAGATGCGCAGCGTGCGGCAGGCGTCCGGCGCGCTGGATGCGCTGGCAAAGCTCATGCCTGATACCGCGGAGCGCGAGCGGTCCGATGGCGCGACCGAGGAAGTGCCTGTCAGTCAGTTGCGCGTCGGCGATATGCTCCTCGTCCGCCCCGGCGCCAGCGTGCCGGCCGACGGCGAGGTCGAACGCGGCGAGTCGGACGTCAACGAAGCCATGATCACGGGCGAATCCCGGCCGGTCAAGAAGACGCCGGGCGCAAAGGTTGTCGCCGGCACGATCAATGGTGACGGCAGCTTGCGCGTGCGCGTCACCGCCACCGGTGAGCAGACTGCGCTGGCCGGCATCATGCGCCTTGTCAAAGAGGCGCAGACTAGCAAGTCGCGCACACAGGTGCTGGCCGACAAGGCCGCCGCCTGGCTCTTCTATATCGCGCTCGGCGTCGCGCTCATTACCGCAATCGCCTGGACCATTGCGATCGGCTTCAACGTGGAGGTCATCGCCCGCGTCGCCACCGTGCTCGTGATCGCCTGCCCTCATGCGCTGGGCCTCGCCATTCCGCTCGTGGTCGCCATCACGACGGCCAAGGGCGCTAACAACGGCATTCTCGTGCGCGACCGGCTCGCGCTCGAACGCGCCCGCCTGATCGATACGATCATCTTCGACAAGACTGGCACGCTGACCGAGGGTCGCTTCGGTGTGGTCGGCATAGCCGTGGCCCCCGGCATGGACGAAGATCGCGCGCTGGCGCTCGCCGCAGCCATCGAGGGCGATTCTGAGCATACAATCGCGCGCGGCATTCGTTCGGCAGCCGAGCAGCGCGGACTCGCCCTCCCCGCCGTGACAGATTTCGAGGCGCTGAAAGGCCGCGGCGTGCGCGCGCAATCCCAGGGACGCACCGTCTATGTAGGCGGTCCCCGCCTGCTCGAATCCGTCCAGGCTGCCGCGCCGCCCGAAATCGTTGCCTTTGAAGCGGCCGCGAGCGGTAGAGGACAGTCCACCGTCTATCTGCTGTCCGACAGGCAGGTCGTCGCCGCGTTTGCCCTCGCCGACGTCATCCGCCCCGAAAGCAAAGCCGCCGTGCAGCGCCTCCATGAGATGGGCGTGCAGGTTGCCATGTTGACCGGTGACGCCGAAGCGGTTGCGCGCGCCGTGGCCGAAGAACTGGGCATCGACCAGGTCTTCGCGCAGGTGTTGCCCGAGAATAAGGACCAGAAGGTCATGGAGTTGCAGGGGCAGGGCCGCAAGGTCGCAATGGTCGGCGACGGGGTGAACGATGCGCCCGCCCTTACCCGCGCCGACGTCGGCATCGCCATCGGCAGCGGCACGGACGTCGCCGTCCAGTCCGCCGGCATTATCCTCGTCAAGAGCAACCCGCTCGATGCGGTCAAGGTCATCGAACTCAGCCGCGCCAGCTATCGCAAGATGATTCAGAACCTCATTTGGGCCACCGGGTACAACGTCGTCGCCTTGCCGTTGGCCGCTGGCGTCCTTGCGCCCATCGGCGTCATCCTCTCGCCCGCGCTCGGCGCAGTCTTTATGTCGGTAAGCACTATCATCGTCGCGCTTAACGCTCAATTGCTGCGTGGGCTTCGCCTCGGCGAGGTCCGCGCGGGATAATCGCGCCGACGTTGCGTATTCGCAAGCGGGGTCACTGGCAGTGGCCCCGTTTGCGCGTTTAATGGCCGTGGAGCAAGCTGCGCCGACGCGTTGGCTCCCTCCGACATGAGGTGCGCATGAGCGAAACGAAAATTCTGATCGTGGATGACGAGCCTGGCATCGTGAACAATGTCCGCGCCTATCTGGAGCGTGAGGGCTACCTCGTCCAGTCTGCGCAGGACGGGCAAATCGCGCTCCGTCTGGCGCGCAGCTTCGCGCCCGACCTGGTCGTGCTGGACATCATGCTTCCGGGCCTCGACGGGCTTGAAGTGCTCCGCCGGCTGCGTCAGGATTCGGAAGTTTACGTCCTCCTGCTCACCGCGCGTGCCGATGAGACGGACAAAGTAGTCGGCTTGACCGTGGGCGCCGACGATTATCTTACCAAGCCCTTTAGCCCTCGCGAGCTTGTCGCCCGCATTAAGGCGATTCTTCGCCGCGGCCGGGGGGCCGCAGACGCTGCCGTCACTCTGAACTTCGGCGCTTTGCGTATCGATCCGGCCGCGCACCAGGTTTGGAAAGCTGAAGTTCCCATCGATCTCACGGCCATCGAGTTCAGCCTGCTCTATGCGCTCGCCCGTCACCAGGGGCGCGTCTTGAATCGCGAGCAGTTGATCGAGCAAGTGTGGGGCTACGATTACTATGGCGATGAGCGGGTGGTTGATACGCATCTGGCCCGGCTGCGGAAGAAGCTGGAAGATGACCCTGAGCAACCCCGGCTCGTCGTAACGGTGCGGGGTGTCGGTTATCGTTTCGAGGGAGCCCCCTCATGAACCCCGCCCTCCTCCGTCGGCGTCTCGGTTGGCGGCTCTTTCTCTCTTATCTGGTGATCGTCCTCGTCGGCGTCACAGTGCTGATGGGCACCGCCTGGCTCATCGCGCCCGCCTCCGTCAGTCGACATGCCGACGCCATGCGCGCGACAGTCAGTAACGATCCCCGCCTGATCGCCGATGTATACCGCGCCTTTAACGAGGGTGTCATGGAAGTGCTTGCCATAGCTGCGGTAGCGGCAGTGCTCGCTGCGTTGCTTGTGAGCGTCTTTACAGCCCGACGTATCGTCACGCCCATTCGCACCATGACGGCCGCGAGTCAGTGGATCGCGAACGGCGACTACGGTCAGCGTGTGCCCGTCGTCGGCGAGGATGAATTGAGCGCGCTGGCGCAGTCCTTTAATCGCATGGCCGAAGCGCTCGACCACACCGAACGCCGGCGTCTCGACCTGATTGGCGACGTCGCGCACGAGCTGCGCACGCCCCTCGCCGCGATTCGTTCGAGCATGGAAGGGTTGATCGACGGCGTCCTGCCCCCTGACCCGGAAACCTACGCCGGGATCGAGCGGGAGGCCTCTCGCCTCCAGCGCCTCGTGCGCGATCTTGAGGATCTTTCGCAAGCCGAGGCCGGTCAGACGCCGCTGGAGATCCAGCGCCTTCCGCTCGCGGAGCTTCTTGAAGCCGCTGCCGCGCGCCTGCAAGGTCAGTACGACGACAAGGGCATCGCGCTTATGGTGCAGAGGCCGGATCCCGATCTTGCTGTTAATGTCGACTTTCACCGTATCCTGCAGGTGCTGACCAACCTGCTCGGCAATGCTCTACAGCACACCCCACCGGGAGGACGCGTGACGCTGGCGGGTCGCCGCGAGGCCGCGTTCGCCGTCGTCTCCGTGGTCGACACCGGCGCAGGCATCGCGCCCCGGCATCTGCCCCATGTCTTTGAACGTTTCTACCGGGTCGACAAGTCGCGCTCACGCGTTGCGGGCGGAAGCGGCATCGGGCTAACCATCTCCCGTCACCTCGTGCAGGCGCACGGCGGCCGCATCTGGGCGACAAGCGACGGCCCGGGCCGCGGCGCCGGCTTCTACTTCACCCTCCCGCTTGCCTGACCCCCAGTCTTCACACAATTGTCACATAGTCTTGCGCTGCGCGTCACACAGGCGCGCTATGCTGCCCATGAGAAAGGCTTTTGCGCGTGACAGAGATGAACCACTTCGGCCTGGCGATGATGTTGTCCATGATCCTCTTCTGGACGTTGCTGTCCGCCCTGGGGATTTGGCTGGTCGCGCGTCTGTTTCCGGCAAGCGAGAAGCCGTCGCCCCCCGCCGCCCCTCGGCCCCACGAAGGCGCTGCGATCGCGCGCTTGCGGCAGCGTCACGCGGTTGGGGAGATCGATCGCGCGGAATACGAAGAAGCCCTGTTAGTCCTCAGTCGCGCCAGAACCCACGGGTAGGTCATTTGGCGCATCCGTAGACACGTTCTCTGGCGCGTCTTGTGCGCCGGAGACTGCGCTAAAATCGATCCGATTGCCTGACTCTTAAATTCATTGTGCGGAGGCGTTAGGTGGCTCACAAGCCCTATTCCCAGATTAAGAATCCGCCCCCTTCTCGAAGCGGGTTCCCCGTCATTCTCGGCGTCATCGCCCTTGCGCTCGTGACAATCGGCGCATTCTTCCTGTTCAGCCGCGGCAGTAGCGAACCGGCCAGGCCCATTGAGGTGGCCGGCCAGCCCAATCTCGCGGTTGACCGCGGGCAGATCGACTTCGGCAAGGTGCCGGTCGAGCAGATGGTCAAGGCCGAGTTCGAGCTGAGCAACACCGGCGACCAGCCGCTGCAAATCCTCGGCGTGCCGCAGGTCGAAGTCCGCGAGGGCTGTTGACCGCCTCGCGCCGTCGTCGGTTCGACGACTCTGCAACCCGGTCAGTCCACAAAGCTCTCGATGGAATTCACGATGCACGCCGGCATGGAAGGCCCGCACGACTTCCGCGTCAAGGTGCGGACTAACGACCCGGATGAGCCGCTCAAGGAGCTAATTGTGCTGTCAAATTGGGGCTAAACTCGCCCGAAAAATGCTTGACATCGCCTTGTCAGTGTGAGATAATACAGATGTTCTATTAGAGTGCCGTCGGCCATGCCGGACGGCACTTCTGCATTGATTCGGTGCATCGATTCGGTTTGCGAAAACTCAATATTGTTACGGATCATCGCGATTTGTTACGGTTTGGCTGCCTGGGCGCGTTGCGCACCGTTCCCGCCGGTGCTATACTCGCCATCGACGCGAGGACGTCGCTGTCCTCCTGCGCCCATCCAGCATTCCAACGAGGAGATGCTCTCCCATGACCACCGCCACTGCCGACAAGCTCGACTTCATCCGCGCGGAGATGGACCAGCTCCGCGAGAACAACCTGCTCATCAACATTCGCACGATGGGCTCGCCCGCTGACGCCTGGATGGAGGTCGACGGCCGCCGCGTGCTCAACTTCTGCACTAACAACTACCTCGGCCTCGCCAACCATCCGCAGATGAAGGCCGCTGCGCAGGCTGCTATTGAAAAATGGGGCGTCGGCCCGGCCGCGGTCCGCAGCATCGCGGGCACTCAGGGGCTCCATCTTGAGCTTGAGCAACGCCTCGCGGGGTTCAAGGGCGTCGAAGCCGCGCTCTTCGTCCAGAGTGGCTTCGTCGCCAACCAGGCCGCCATCCCGCCCCTCGTCGGCAAGGAAGACGTCATCTTCTCCGACCGCCTCAACCATGCTTCCATCATCGACGGCGCGCGGCTCAGCGGCGCCAGGATCATCGTGTACGAGCACAATGACCCGGCGGATGCGGATGCGAAGATCCGGGAGCATCTGCCTCAGTACCGCCGCGGCCTGCTCGTCACCGACGGCGTGTTCAGCATGGACGGCGACGTGGCCCCGCTCGACAAGTTGACCGAGGTCGCGAATCGCTACGGCGTCCTGACGATGGTCGACGATGCGCACGGCGAGGGCGTGCTTGGCCGCGGCGGTCGCGGCGTGGTCGATCATTTCGGCCTGCAGGGCGTCTTCGACGTGGAGATCGGCACCCTGAGCAAGGCGTTCGGCGTCGTCGGCGGCGTCATCGCAGGCAAAAAGACCATCGTGGACTACATCCGCCAGAAAGCCCGCCCCTTCCTCTTCTCCAGCGCCACTACGCCCGCCGACACGGCAGCCTGCCTCGCCGCGGTCGACCTGCTGGAGGAATCCGAAGAGCGCGTCCGCCGGTTGTGGGACAACGCGGCCTACTTCAAGGGCGAGATGAAGAAGCTCGGCTTCGACACCGGCCGCAGCGAAACGCCCATCGTGCCCGTCATGCTCGGCGATGCGGGCCTGGCGAAGCAGTTCAGCCGCGAGCTATTCGAGGCCGGCGTCTTCGCCATGTCCATCGGCTTCCCGACCGTCCCGCGCGGCCTGGCGCGCATCCGCGTCATGAACACCGCCGCCCACAGCCGCGACGACCTCGACCAGGGCCTCGCCGCCTTCGCAAAGGTCGGCAAGGCGCTTGGTGTCATTGCCTGACTGACTTAGCCACAGAGGACACAGAGACATCTCTGATCTCTCTGTGTCCTCTGTGGCAAATTGGTTCTACCAAAAAATGCCATA
>CAZPTI010000231.1:0-8008 GCA_964588925.1 uncultured Anaerolineales bacterium
GAGCAAGGCCGACTATTATGCGGTCAAACTGCATAATAGTCGGCCTTGCTCGTGGAGTTGCGATGTACGTCACACGGACACTCGAACCGGTCATCAAAGCTGCTTCAACTCAGTTCCCCGTCGTCCTCCTTACGGGCGCAAGGCAGGTCGGCAAGACTTCGCTTCTTCGACATCTTAGCGGAAAGTCACGCTCGTTCGTGACACTTGATGATCCTCTCACCTTAAGCCTGGCGAAAACAGACCCCGCCCTCTTTATACAGCGCTTTCCCCCGCCCGTGCTGATCGACGAAATCCAATATGCGTCGGAACTTTTACCTTACATCAAAATGACTGTTGACCAGTCCGATCAACCAGGCTCGTTCTGGTTGACTGGCTCGCAACAGTTTCACCTCATGCGCGGCATTTCCGAATCGTTGGCCGGCCGGGTTGCCATCCTCCAACTGCTCGGCCTGTCCCGGCAAGAGATGGTTGGGCAGGGAGTGACAAGCGTAGCGCCATTTCTGCCAACTCCCGACCAAATCGTGGAGCGCAGTCGCGACAGGAAGCCTCTCGGGCTCCTGGAACTGTACGAAATCATCTGGCGCGGCAGTCTGCCCCGAATTGCGTTGAATCAGGAGATTGCGCCCGAGCTCTTCTATAGCTCCTACGTCCAAACTTACCTGCAACGCGACGTGCGCGACCTCGCGCGGGTGGGCGATGAGCTCGCCTTCCTGCGCTTCCTGCGCGCTGCCGCAGCACGCACCGCGCAACTCCTCAACATCACCGACCTGGCCCGCGACGCAGACGTTGCGCCGAACACCGCAAGAAGCTGGCTGTCGATCCTGCAGGCGTCGGGCATCGTGTATCTGCTTGAACCCTACTACAGCAACGTGACTCAGCGGCTCGTCAAGACGCCGAAGCTGTACTTCCTGGACACCGGCCTGGTTGCCTACCTGACGCAATGGGGGGCGCCACAGACGCTGGAAGCGGGCGCAATGTCCGGCGCGATCTTCGAGACGTGGGTGGTGGCGGAGCTACTGAAGAGCTATCTTCACAACGGTCGGACCCCGCCATTTTACTTCTACCGCGACAAAGAAGGTCGCGAGATTGATCTGTTGATTTTGCAGGATGGGGTCGCCTATCCGTTGGAGATCAAGAAGACAGCCTCACCTGGCCGCGAGGACACGCGGCACTTCTCCATGCTGGAAAAGCTCGGCTTGCAGGTGGGGCCGGGGGGTGTGATCTGTCTTGCGGCGCAGTCACTGCCGTTAACAGCGACGGCGCAGAGCATCCCGGCCTGGGCAATTTAGACTTGCAGGAAATTCGCAAAATTCTCCGGCGTAATCGTCTCTATCTCCGCGCCCGGATACGCGGCCTCAAACTCCCGCCGCACCGCCGCGCGCACGCCGCCCTGCCACTTGAACTCGTACCCGCGCAACATCCCGCCGCGCTCCTCTACGTAATCCAGCTCCTTCTGGTCGTAGGTTCGCCAGAAATAGACGTTCGCCTGCCGGCCCGCATACTCGTTCGCCTTGCGCCGCTCCACCATCAGGTAGTTCTCCCACAACTGGCCCACGTCGTTCCGCAAGGAGAGCCGGTTGAAGTTCTGGATCAGGCTGTTGCGGACGCCGTTATCGTAGAAGTAGTAGCGGACCGTCTTACTGATCTCTTTTCGCAGGTTTCGTGAAAGCGCGCCAACACGAAAGATGACAAACACCTTTTCCAGGAGGTCGAGATACCTTTCAACTGTCTGTCGGGTGATGCCCAGGGTGGTCGCAAGCTCATTAAGCGACACTTCCTGTCCGATCTGGAAGGCAAGAAGTCGCAGCAGGTCGACAATCTTGCCGGAGCGGCGAATCCCGTCGAGCTCGAGAATATCGCGATACAGGTAGGAGCCGACCAGTTCTCCCAGAAGGCGCTCCCTTAACGTCGCTTCCGCAATCACAATAGCCGGATAACCGCCCCACACCAGCCATCGTTCCAGCTCCGCGCGCGCTTCAAATGCGCCGTAAGTTGCGACCAACTCGTTGTAGCTAACAGGGTAAAGCGTAAACGTTAGCTTTCGGCCTGTAAGGGGCTCATTAATCTTGTTTGCGAGGTCAAAGGACGCCGAGCCGGTCGCCAGTACGGCGACCTCTGGAAATGAATCGACAATGATTTTAAGGTTAAGGCCAATATCAGGAACACGCTGCGCTTCATCCACAACGAAAAGGCTGTTGCCTTCGATCAAATCTCCAAGTACTCGCCGGTCCTGGCTTGCTAACGCTTCTCGATAAGGCAGTTCGTCGGCGTTGATGTAGCGACATGGCTGGCCTGCTTCTTTGACAAGGGCGCGAACCAGAGTGGTCTTTCCAGCCTGGCGCGGCCCATACAGGATGGAGACCCGGCCCGGCTGAAGCGAACGAAGCAAATGCGGCAGGAGAAGACGCTGAATAATCATAAGTACAGCATATCAAACCAGCAAAATTAATACAAATTCTGCTGGTTAACAAGACACGCCCGCTCCACTTACGCAGGCGGAGCGGGCGCGTCCCGACCGGCAGCAGACGCTTACGACTGCGCCGTCTCCTTCACCGGTTCCTCGCCCGCCGCAGCGGGTGGGAACACCGGCAGGAACTTCGCCGCGAGGGCGAAGACCGCCGCGCCGAAGGTGAACATCGCCGCGGTGATGATGATCTCGAACAGCGACGGGATGTACACCGGCCCGGTGTAGCTGTACATGCCGAACATGTTCACGTTCAGCCGGTTCAGGATGCCGCCGGTCACGACCACCGTCGCGATGGCGAACAGGGCGTTCCTGTTCTCCCGCACCGCAGGCCGTGAGAGCAGGATCGCCGGGATCAGGGCGCCCACGAACAGCTCGAGCCAGAAGAGCACGGCCTGCAGGGTCGGCTGCGTCAACTGATACGCCTGCCCGCGCCACACGAGGTCGGCCAGCTTGGCGATCACGTAGAAGGCCAGCAGCCAGGAAGCGGCTTTCGCCAGACTCGCCAGCAGGTCCTGCTCCAGGCCGCGCTTGAGGCCGCGCGAGCTCAGGTTGGACTCCACCACGACCATGTTGAGGCCCACGGCGATTGCCGAGATCCAGAAGAACACCGGCAGGAAGGGCGTGTACCACAGCGGGTGCAGCTTGCCCGGCGCGATAATCCACAGCGAGCCGAGCGACGACTGGTGCATGGTCGAGAGCAGGATGCCCACGATGACCAGCGGCAGGGTAATCTTGTGCGTGATGATCCACGCGCGGCGCCAGTGCAGCCGCTCGAACACGGCGGGCGCAAACTCCAGCGCCAGCACGGTCGTGTAGCACAGCACGCAGATCGCCACTTCCCACAGCACCGAGTGGATGTTCGGGAAGTACACGGGCTTCGCCAGCATAATGTTCTGCGGCCGGCCCACGTCGATCAGCAGGGCCACGATCAGCAGCGCGTAGCCGAGGAACGCGGTCAGGATGGTCGAGCGGAGGATCGGCCGGTAGCGTTCGAGGCCGAACACGTACACCAGGCCGGCCAGCACGAATGCGCCGCCGCCAAGCATCGCGCCCGCCATCACGTCGAAGCCGATCCACATGCCCAGCGGGAACTCGTCGGACAGGTTGGTCACAGCGCCGATGCCGTTGGTCAGGCGCAGGATCAGCGCAATGGCCGCCACGGCCCACAGGCAGAGCACCAGCCCGACGCCGGTCACGAACTTGGGCGAGAACTGGAATTGCGCGCCCGTCCAGCGTTGCGCCAGGTAGTAGCCGATGCCGCCGACCAGCAGCAGCGGCGCGACGATGCGCAGGATGAACAGGGCTGCCAGCATCAGGATATCTTGAAACATCGTTACGCTCCTGCGCTTACTTTGGCTCGTCCGAGCCGGGCGGGTCGATCACGACATGGCCGTGTTCGGTCTCGCGCGTAGCGCGCTCCCACGGCGGCGTGTCGTCATGGTGGCCGCCCCGCTTGCGGGTCCACAGCGCCGCGCCGGTCAGCACGACGGCCATGCTCCCGATCACGGGCGGCAGTTTCGTCATGATGTCCCAGGTGTAGTCGGGGACCGGTCGCTTGGTCACGTCCGTGCGGAAGCCGAGCAGCTCGAACGGCGTGTCCGAGATGTACAGCATGGCCGTGCCGCCGGCCTCATGCTCGCCGAAAACGTGGTCGACCAGGCGGCCGTCGCTTGCGGCGATGCGCGCGTGCGCTTCCTTGAGCAGTTCGTCGCGCGTGCCCAGCTTGAGCGCGCCCGACGGGCAGTTGCTGGCGCAGGCCGGCAGTTCGCCGTTGCGCTGGCGCTCGATGCAGAACATGCACTTGCGGATTTCCGGCGTCACGCCGTCTTCCCACTGGAAGGTCGGCACGTCGAACGGGCAGGCCACCATGCAGTAGCGGCAGCCCAGGCAGCGATCCACCTTGTAAGCAATCGGCCCCTCTTTGGTCTGGTGCAGAGCCGAGACCGGGCACGCGGATGCGCACGCGGCATCCAGGCAGTGCATGCACTGGCGCTTGACAAACCGCGTCTTGCCGCCTTCGAGCTTCACTTCCTGCAGGTAGGTGAAGTTCTCCGAATGGAACTTCTTCATCTGCTCCGTGGTCGGATGCAGGTTGTTCGCCTCGATGCACGACCGCTGGCAGTTGCCGCAGCCGACGCACCGGCTCACGTCGATCAGCATGGAGGGTGCGGCAGCCGGATCTACGCCGGACGACGCCCCGACCCCCTTGGCATTGGTGATCAGCGTTGCGCCGCCCAGGGCCGCCGCGGACAGCTTCAGGAACTGTCGGCGGGAAACCTTCGCGGTCATTGCTGCTTCCTCCTGCTGACCAGCGTCGCCGCAGCGATGCCGACGATCAGACCCATCGCCCCGCCCACGCCGAGCGTGAGACCCATCGCAACCACGCCCAGGTTGCGGAGGTTCTTAATCTGCTGCTGGTCCGCGTTCACCTGCGCCTCAAGTTCGCCGATGCGCTTGCCCTGCTCGGCCGCGATCTTGGCCGCGTCTTCGGCCTGGATCGACTTCTGCGCGGCCTTGGCGCTCGCCTCGCCGTGCACCTCGCCTGAATGGCAGCCGGCGCAGATGTTGGACGCCACGGTGAACTGGTGGCTGCTGGCCGATTTGGTCGAGCCGTCCGCGGCCTTCGTGGTCATCGGCGCCATGTGGCACGACACGCAGTTGATGCCGCTGATGCCGTGGACGTTGTGCGCGATCTGCGTCTCTTCCTTCGTGTGGCAGGCGGAGCAGAGCTTCTCCTGCGGCTCAATCCGCAGGCCCTGGTCGTGCGCCTTGTGGCAGTCGTAGCAGTCCACGTCCTTCTGGCCGTGGCTGCTGTTCTCCCAGTCCGCGAACGTGTCCGCATGGCACGTCTGGCACGCCTCCGACTCCATCGGCAGCGTCATCGTGCCGTTGGCGGGGTGGCCTTCTTTGTACTCCCCGTGGCACGATTCGCAGGTGGCCCCGGCCTTGCCGTGCGAGCTGGCCTGCCAGGCGGCGCTTTCTTCCACGTGGCAGGTGGCGCAGGTAGGCCCGTCGGTCTGAGCGGCCGTGGTGGCCGCCGACTCCGCGCTGGCGGTGCCGGTGAAGGCCAGGACCAGCACCAGGATAATGGCGACCGGCAAAAGGGCGAGCCAGTCCCGGGTCGAAAAACGACGCATCATGATTCGCATCCTCCTCTGTTTGCGTTACATCGATGGATAGCGCTGGAAGATGTCGCAGTGGACGCACTCTTCCGGGATATGGCCCTCGGCATTGAAACGGGCCTGCCAGCAGGGCTGCTCGGGGTGCGTGGAGGCCGCGCACGCCTGCCGCTTGCTCTCGCTGCACCCCTTCTCGTCCCAGCAATGCTTGCCCGATGCGCTCAGACCGGCCTGCGCATACATGGCCGGGCGAGGCGCATCCTTGTTGATGGCCGCGGGCGGGACAAAGGGCAGCGGCTGCGGGACGACGGGCTGCTTGCCGGGGCGGCGGGCCGGGACGGTGGGCTGCGGCGCAGGGATTTCCGGCTGAACCGCGGGCTGCTCCGCGGCCATCTTCGCCTCGTGCGCGCGGGCTTCCGCCTCCCACCGCCGGTCGAGCCGCTTCAGGCCGTACCCGATTGCCAGCACGATCAGCAAGGGGACGCCGAACCGCAGGAACATCATTCCGGCGACGACTGCGATGTCAACGAAATCGATCATGGTGTCCTCCTCCTAACGCGAACCTCACCGAGGAGTTCGCATGTTTCCTTTTTCACGATCTGCTTAGAGATTAGCACTTTAGGAGGAGAGAATAAATCGGGTGAGGAACCCATCTTTGGGGTGGGGTGGTTTACCCATAGGCGCAGGTCAGGCGACTTGCGTCACGTTCACTTGAGCTCGATCAATCCTTTCTCGATGGCATACCGCACCAACTCCACCCGCGTGTGCAGGTTGAGCTTCGCCATGATGTTCTCGCGGTGCCGGTTGACCGTCTTGATGCTGATGACCAGCGCGTCGGCGATCTCCTGGTTGCTGCGGCCTTCGGCGATGAGGGTGAGCACTTCGCGCTCGCGCTCGGTCAGGTCGTCGAGCCCTTCGCGTGTGGGGGCAGATGGGCCGTGCTCTCGGCGCTGGAGGAAGTCTTGCACGAGGGTGCGGGCGAGGGTGGGGAAGAGGAACATGCCGCCGCCCCGGACCGCGTGAATCGCGCTGATGAGGTCGTTGGGCGCGGCGCGCTTGGGCACGTAGCCGGATGCGCCCGCGGCCAGCATCTCATAGAAATACTGGTCGTCCTCGTGCATGGTCAGCGCCAGCACCGCGATTTCCGGGTGCTCGGCCTTGATGCGCCGCGTCGCCTCGATGCCGTTCATATCGGGCATGGAGATGTCCATCAGGATGACGTCGGGGCGCAACTCGTCCGCCAATCGTACGCCCTCCGCGCCGGTCTCCGCCTCGCCCACGATCTCGATCTCCGGGTCCGCGGCCAGCAGCATTTTGAGCCCGCCGCGCACGACGGCGTGGTCATCCACGAGCAGGAGTCGCGTTTGCGCCATGCCTCTACTCACCCTTTCCCGACAGCGGCAAAGTCACTCGGATGCAGGTGCCATGTCCGGGCGCGGACTCGATCAGCAGTGTGCCGTTGACCAGGCTCACCCGCTCGCGCATCCCCGGCAGCCCCAGCCCGGACCCCGGCTCGTGGCGCGGCGGCTGGCGCGGGTCGAAGCCAACGCCATCGTCTTGAATCTCAAGCACGATGCCGGAGTCGGGCTGCGACAGGCGCAGCGCCACCTCGTTGGCGCGCGCATGGCGCCGGGCGTTGGTCAGCGCCTCCTGCGCCACGCGGAAGAGGACGGTTTCATGCTCCGGCGGCAGGCGGCCCGGCGCGCGCTCGACGCTCAGCCTGACTTGCGGCAGGGGGTTGCGCGCCTGGTACTGGCTGATGTACCACTTGAGCGCGGGGACGAGGCCGAGGTCGTCCAACTGCGCGGGGCGGAGGTCGGCCATGATGTTGCGCAGCTCGCTGATGGCCTGGTCGTTCATCTCGCGCAGGTTGCGCAGCACGCCCGCGGCGCGGGTCGGCTCGCCTGACGCCAGCGCGGCCTCCAGCGCGGCAAGCCCCATGCCGATGGCCGTCAGCTTCTGCCCGGTGTCGTCGTGCAGCTCGCGCGCGATGCGCTTGCGCTCGTCCTCCTGCGCATGCACCAGCTTTGCGACCAGGCCCTCCAACTGCGTCTCGCGCTCCTGCACGATCTCATAGAGGCGGATGTTGTCAATGGCCGTGGCAAACTGCTGGCCGAACGCGGTCAGCATGCGCAGGTCGTCGGGGCCGAGCGGCTCCTCGTTCTCCACGGAGGAGAGCGCCAGGCTGCCGAAGGTGCGATCCTTGCTCTTGAGCGGCGCGCCGAAGGAGCGGAAGCCCCGCGCCTCGTTGAAGCTCTCCGGGCCGAGGACGATGACCGGGCCTTCGAGCCGCGCGCCGACCGGCCCGCCCACCTCACCCGCGCGCACGCAAAGCTCGGTCACGGGCGGCGGCACGACGGGCATCGGGGCCTCCGGCCTGCGGTAGGCGCGCAGCAGCTCGTAGCCGCCGTCGGGCCGGCGC
>CAZPTI010000232.1:0-3889 GCA_964588925.1 uncultured Anaerolineales bacterium
CAACGTCGGGCGGCGCTACCACCTGCGCCATCCGTGGCAGACCGCCCTGATGATCGTCGGCATCATGCTCGGCGTGGCGGTGATGGTGGCGATTGACCTTGCCAACAGCGCGGCCGGGCGCGCGTTCGACCTCAGCACGGAGTCGATCACGGGCAAGGCCACGCATCAGGTGGTCGGCGGGCCGGGCGGGCTGGATGAAGGCGTGTATGCAGCGCTCAAGACGACCCTGCCGCAGGTGGCGAGCGCGCCGGTCGTGGCCGACACCGTGACCTCGCCGCAACTGGGCGACCGTCCCTTGCAACTGCTCGGTGTGGACCCCTTCGCTGAAGCCCCGTTCCGCTCGTATCTTGTGGCGGAAGGCGCAGGCTCGGTGAGCAATCCGGTCGATGTGGGGCAGCTTGTGGCCTTCCTCACCCGCCCCGGCGCGCTGCTCATCAGCGAGCAGATTGCGGAGGAGTACGGGCTGAAGGTGGGCGACCGGGTTGCGTTGAACGCGTCGGGCCGCATGTCTGACGGCTTCGTGGCGGGACTGCTGCGACCGGAAGACCGCCTCGCGCAGCGCGCGCTCGACGGCGTAATGCTCGCCGACATTGCCACGGCGCAGGAAGCGCTCGGTTCGGTGGGCAAGCTCGGCCACATCGACCTGATCCTGCCGGAAAGCGATCCGGCCGCTTTGCAACGGGTCCGTGACCTGCTGCCCGCCGATGCGCGCGCGCTGCCCGTCGCCGCCCGCACCGGCGCAGTCGAGCAGATGACCGCCGCCTTCCGCACGAATCTCACGGCGCTCTCGCTGCTCGCCCTCGTGGTCGGCACGTTCCTCATCTACAACAGCATGACCTTCTCGGTCGTGCAGCGACGGCCCCTCTTCGGCACGTTGCGCTGTCTCGGCGTCACCCGTGGCGAAGTGGCGCGCATGGTGCTCGGCGAAGCGGCGCTTGTGGGGCTGGTCGGCTCGGCGCTCGGCATCGGCCTCGGCGTGCTGCTCGGCCAGGGCGCAGTCCGCCTGGTGACACAGACCATCAACGACCTCTATTTCGTCGTCACCGTCCGGGGCATCGTGATCCCGCCCGAAAGCCTGCTCAAGGGCGCGCTGGCGGGCATCCTCGCGACCGTCTCCGCTGCGCTGGCTCCGGCGTGGGAAGCCGCCTCGATCCCGCCCCGCATGGCCCTCTCGCGCTCCGGGCTGGAAGATCGCGCGCGCAGGCTGCTGCCCGCCCTGACGCTGGCCGGTTTCGGCGGCATTGCGTTCGGCATCGGCCTGCTGCTCGTCCCCACCCGCTCGCTCGAAGTCAGCTTCGCCGGGCTGTTCGGCCTGACCGTGGGCTTTGCGCTCCTTGCGCCCATCACGACCGTGCTCATCAGTCGCGCCGCCCTGCCCCTTGCAAACCGGCTGTTCGGCGCGCCCGGCCGGATGGCGCCCCGCAGCGTGACCGGCGCATTGAGTCGCACGGCGGTCGCGATTGCGGCGCTCATGGTGGCCGTTTCGGTGACAGTCGGCGTCGGGCTGATGGTCGGCAGCTTCCGCACGACGGTTGTGGACTGGCTCGGTCAAACCCTGTGGGGCGACGTGTACGTCTCGGCCCCCTCGATCACCGCCACGCGCTCCCCTGAGCCGCTCGACCCACGGGTAGGCGAGATCGTCGCCAACTGGCCGGGCGCGCTCCGCCATGACGTGCTGCGCTCCACGGACGTATCCTCGCCGGGCGGCCCGATTGCGATCACCGCCGTCTCCGACGAGGACTTCACCGCCCCCCGCATCTTCGTCTCCACCGACGGCACGCGCGAAGAGGTGCGGCAGGCAGTGAAGAACGGCGCAGTCCTCGCCAGCGAACCGCTCGCAAACCGGCTGTCCCTCCCGGCGCGCAATGCGACCGTTACCCTCTTCACCGATCACGGCCCGAAGGAGTTCCCGGTGGCGGGCATCTATCGCGACTACTCCAGCAGCCAGGGCACGGTGATGATGGGGCTGGACCTGTACCGGCAGAACTGGAACGACGACACGATCACGGCGGCGCTGCTCGTGCTCAGGCCGGGGGAGGACGTGGACGCCACGGTGCGCGCCCTTCGCCAGCAACTGGCCGGGGTGCAGGAGGTCGTCGTCCGCCCGAATGCGGCGCTCCGCAACGATGCGCTCGTCGTGTTCGACCGGGCCTTTGCGATTACGGGCGCGCTGCAACTGCTGGCGGCCATCGTCGCGTTCATCGGCGTGCTGGCGGCGCTGCTCTCGCTGCAACTGGAGCGGGCGCGCGAGATGGGGCTGATGCGGGCGGTCGGCCTCACCGTGGAGCAACTGCGAGGGCTGGTGTTCCTCGAAACCGGCCTGATGGGCGCGGTCGCCGGGCTGCTCGCCCTGCCCACCGGCCTCGCGCTCGCCATCGTGCTCATCTTCATCATCAACCGCCGCTCGTTCGGCTGGACCATGCAGCTTTTCCCCGATCCGCTCGTCTTCGCGCAGGCGTTGGCGCTGGCAATTATCGCTGCGCTGCTGGCGGGCGTGTACCCGGCCATCCGCATGGGGCGCATGGCGGCGGCGGAGGCATTGAGGGGCGAATGAAACGCTTGCTGATCGTGTTGCTTATTGTGCTGATTGCGGCGCTGGCCGTAGCGTTCTGGCCCCGGCAGCCGGGCGAGTTGCGCGCCAGCCTCGTTGCGCAGGCCGCTCCCGCCGATGCCACAGGCTTCGCGCGCGCGCAACCCGGCCGCCCGCTGACCTTCCCGCTCGATCACGGCCCGCACGACGACTATCAAACCGAGTGGTGGTACTACACCGGCAACCTCGTGAGCGAAACCGGCGAGCGCTTCGGCTACCAGCTCACCTTCTTCCGGCGCGCGCTCACCCCGCCCGACCAGCGCGCCGAGCGAACCTCCGACTGGGCCGCCGAGCAGGTCTACATGGCGCACTTTGCGCTCACCGACGTGAACGGCAACCGGCATGTCTCCTTTGAGAAGCTTGGCCGTGGGGCGGGCGGCGTGGCCGGCGCGCAGGCCGATCCGTTCCGGGTGTGGCTGGAGGACTGGTCGGTGACGGGCGAAGCAGCTTCCGGCGGGCAGCCCTACCGCAAAGCGCCCGAATCGCTCAAGGCCGCAGCGGGCGACATCGCGCTGAACCTGCGCCTGATCGACGCGAAAGGCCCCATCCTGCAGGGCGACCGGGGCTACTCGCAGAAGGGGCCGGAGCCGGGCAACGCGTCCTACTACTACAGCCTCACGCGCATCGAAACGACGGGCACGGTCACAGTCGGCGGCAAGACGCATCAGGTCAGCGGCTATAGCTGGATGGATCACGAATACAGCACGAGCGCGCTCGGCCCCGAGCAAACCGGCTGGGACTGGTTCAGCATCCAGCTCGACAACGACACGGAGCTGATGGTCTTCCAGTTGCGGCGCTCTGACGGCAGCATCGACGCCTTCTCCAGCGGTGCGCTCATCGCCGCAGACGGCGCCACGACGCCCCTCGGCCCGAACGACTTCTCGCTCGAAGTCACCGACACGTGGCGCAGCCCCCGCTCCGGCGGCGAGTATCCGTCCGGCTGGCGGCTGCAAGTGCCACGCGCGCAACTCGACCTGACCATCACGCCGCATATCAAGGATCAGGAGATGCAGGTGTCGTATGTGTACTGGGAAGGGGCGGTGCGTGTGGAGGGGACGGCAGCGGGGCAGCGCGTGACGGGGAACGGGTATGTGGAGCTGACGGGGTATGCGGGGACGATGCAGGGGCAGTTCTAGGGTTGCGCTGAACAGGGTTGAAGTGGGTTAGTCAGTTTGGAAGGGGAAAGGCGAAAGCGAGGGAAACGGGCGAAAGTCGAAAAGCGAAAAAGGCGTCTGCCTGGAGTAAGTTTGGAAGGGGAAAGGCGAAAGCGAGGGAAACGGGCGAAAGTCGAAAAGCGAA
>CAZPTI010000232.1:3989-8005 GCA_964588925.1 uncultured Anaerolineales bacterium
AGTTTGGAAGGGGAAAGGCGAAAGCGAGGGAAACGGGCGAAAGTCGAAAAGCGAAAAAGCGAAAACTCACCTCCCCCGTGTAAGTCTGGAAGGGGAGCAGCGCATTTCGGCCTTTCGCCTTTCGGTTTTCGTTACTTTCCCCCGCTTTCGCCTTTCCCCTTCCAAACACCCCCCCGGCTTACTCCGAATCTGGCGGCGCCCCCGCATCTGCCGGAATCGGCTCACCCACCGGCACCGCATCCAGCTCACTGCACGGCACGCGCCGCACCATGTCCCACGTGAACCCCTCTGCCGTGAAGGTGGGAATGTCCTTCACCCACCGCTTCTCGCCGCCGTCCAGCAGGTACACGTGCGGGCTCCCGTCGCACTTCAGCAGCACGGGCGGCGCGTAATACGCCACCACGCCCTGTATGCTCAGCGGCAGCTTGCTCATCCCCGCAAAGTCGCCCCGGAAGAGCCACGGCAGCGCAACCAGCGCCAGCAGCGACCAGGCGATGTAGAGCACAGCGCCCCAGGCGAACGCGCGATGAACCGCCGCCACCCAGCGCGTCCTCTCGACACGCGCCTGTCCGATCAAGAGCGCAGCCAGAATGACGATGTTGACCACGTTCCACCCGACGAACACCAGCCGATTTGGCGTGAGGCGGTCATTCAGCGTGCGGTAGAGGATCGCCGCCAGCGCGTACAGGCTGATGACCAGCGCCAGCGCCGCCAGCGCGATCACCCCCCGCCGCAGCCACAGCCGCCCCGTCTCGCCCAACTCGCCGTCGCGCACGGGCGTCGCGCCGAGCAGCAGGCCGATCACCGCAAACAGCAGCGCGTTGAACGTGATCAGCACCTCGCGATTATAGAGCGGCGCGCGCCAGTTGAACGGGATGAAGCAGAGATACACGGCCAGCATCACCACGGCCAGCGGCAGCAGCAGGCCCAGCAGCAGCGCGACCAGCCTGCTCAGCCCCTCGTCGAACGGCTGCTCGACCGGTTTGCGCAGCGGATCGTAGGTCAGCGCCAGCGCGACGATGGCCGCCACGCCGCCGCCCCCGGCAATCAACAGCCGCATCACCCCCTGCGACACCTCGATATCCAGCGCAGCGAACAGCCCGAACGTGATCGCCGTGAAGATGCCCCACGCGCCGCCAAGCAATCCGGCCACGACAGCGGTCTCCAGCGATTTGAGCAGCACGGCAAAGCGGCTGGCCGCATCCCGCTCGCCCCCCAGCGCCACCAGCCCGGCGGCGGCCCAGCTCAGCAGCCCGATGTGCAGCGCCATCAGGCCCACGTACTGCTGCTGAAACGGGATCGGCAGGATTTGTCGGAAGGCCAGCAGCACGTAGCCGATTGCCAGCGCCAGTCCGACCGCTACACCCGCCACGCGCACCCACGAGCGTTTGCCCGCCAGCGTGAGGAACAGCGCCATTGCCAGGGCCGTGACCGGCGCGGCCAGCAGCGTGATCAGGGGCAGCAGAAAGAAGTCGTCGCCCGACTGCGGCACGACGGTTTGCAGGGTGAAGCGTTCGCCGTCGGACAGCAGCCACAGCAGCAGCCCGTTCAGCAACCCGACCGGCAGCGCCCACCCCCACTGGATGACGCGTCCCTTCACCTGCCTTGCGGCAGTCGCGAGGCGGTAGTGCCATGCGGCCAGCAGCAAATTCTCGCCCGATTGCGCGTACTGTCCGTCAATCGCTTCGGCGAACGCAGCTTCTGCGCCGCTCTTGACCGCCTGCCCGTAGGCCCGTTCAAGCCCTTCCGGGTCGGCGGACAGGTTGCGGACGGTTTCGAGATAGGACATGGAGACGGCTCCTGAATGGTGGAAGAGGAGAGCGCGTAGCGCCCGCTCTCAACAGGGAGACGGCAGGCAATTTGGGCAGGTTCCAGTGAGGTGGATATGAATCAACCGCAGATTACGCAGATTCTCGCAGAGAGCGTATATTGTCAACGGTCAATCGACGATAATCTGCGAGAATCTGCGTAATCTGCGGTTGTCCGACGCTATGACAGCGCGATCCACTTGCCGCCGGTCGCGCGGCCCAGCTCCTCCGGCGTCACCCGCAGCAGCGTCCGGTCATCCCCGCCGCCGCCATACACCACCGCCATCTCGCGAATCCGCCAGTCGATCAGCGTGGGCAGCGGTTGAAGGTGCCCGAACGGCGGCACGCCCCCCGCAGCGTATCCCGTCACGGCCAGCACGGTCTCCCGATCCGCCAGCTTCACCTGCTTCCTGCCCACCCCGTACGCATCCGCCACCGGCCGCCGGTCGACGTTCTCCTCGCCGCACGCGATCACCAGCACCGGCGCCTCCTTGACCAGAAAGAGCACGCTCTTGATGATCTGGCGCGCGTCCACGCCGAGCGCCTGCGCCGCCGCTGCCACGGTGGGCGTCTCCATCGTCATCGGGACGATCTCCGCAGCGATGCCCCGCCCGGCGATGAAGGCGGCCAGGTCGGACGGCCCGTAACCGCTCGCCCCGTGAGCGCTCATGCCTGCGATTCCGCCTTCACGGGCGGCGCCTGATGCCGCAACGCGCGAAAGCTCCCTGCGCCGAGGAACGTCACCAGCGACACCAGCCCCATGAAAACCGCCACCAGCGAGAAGCCGACGGTCAGCCCGAACCGTTCGCCCACCACGCCGATGGTCGGCTGCGCGATGGCCGAGCCGATCCCCGCTGACTGCGCGAGGAAGCCGGTGATGAGGCCCGTGCGCTCCGGGTTGCGCCCGTTGAGTTCCGCCATGATGTTCGGGTAGATGCCCGACATCGCCAGCCCCAGGCCGAACAGCCACACATACGCCATGACAGGCGTGGTCGCAGTCAGCAGCAGCAGGCCGGTCGCGAGGCCGAGCAACCCGCTCCACCACACCAGCTCGCCCGATGCGCGCGCGTGCGCCAGGCGGCTGTTGATGAATCGCCCCACGAACAGCCCGACCCACAGTACGGACAGCCCCGACGTGGCAGCGAGCGTGGCAAAGCCGAGCTGCTTATCCAGATAGAGCGTGATCCAGTTCGACGCGCCGAGTTCGGCCGCAATGTACAGCATCATCGCAATCGCGCCCATCACGATGGCCCGGTCGCGCAGCACGGTCAGCTTGCCCGGCTTCGGCGCGGCCCCCTGTTGAGCGCGCACAATCGGGAAGCGCAGCGCCAGCACGGCGATCAACAGGGCTGCGGTCGGAATGATGCTGATGAGCCACGCCGGCCGCCAACTGCCCGTCGTTTGCAGCACGATCCCCGCAAAGAGCGGGCTGATGAACGCGCCCACGCTGAAGAACATGTGCACGAGGTTCATCAGCGAGCCGCTGTTGCCGTTGCCGACAAGCGCAGGCACGATGTTAACGGTCGTCTCGATGAACCCCGCCGCAAGCTGCAACAGGAAGAACGCGATAACCGCCACGGCAAAGGTCGGGGCGAGGCCCATGAACACCAGCCCGGCAATCTCCCCGCCGAAGCCCACGATAAACGCCGAGCGGACCCCCGCCTTGTCGGAGAGCAGGCCGGAGAGCATCGGGCCGAGAATAAAGCCGATCGACCCTGCGCCGAGCAGCAGGCCGGCCGAGCCTTCACGGATGCCGAACGTCTCCATCATGGCGGGAAGGAGCGCGCCCGCCAGGAGCATGACGATGCCGTGCTGCGCCAGTGAGCCACAGGTGACGGCGATCAGGTAACTGGGTTTGGAAGTGGTCAAACGGTCCTCGGCAGTGGGCGGCGCTCACGAGAACGGCGCGCCAGGGCAATGAGAGCGGCGATGCCGGCGAACAACAGGCCGAACACGGCGATAAACAGCGCCTGGAGCGTCGCGAGGAAGCCCAGGAAGAACGTGGGGAAGTCGGGCAGCGTCCACGAGATCAGCGGCCCGTTGAGCGCAAAGCTCAGCAGCGCCGGCAGCATCACAATCGCCACGGCCAGCAGCGCCCAACCGACGGTGAGCCTCGCCGCCGACCCGATAGGTTTCGACCGCCACGCAGTGGCGCTCCCGTCGGGTCTCACGCGCGCCCCCCCTATAAAAACCAGCCACCCGACACCG
>CAZPTI010000233.1:0-7976 GCA_964588925.1 uncultured Anaerolineales bacterium
ACTAACACAGACTGCGCTTTCGTGTCAAAAAACGTAAACTGCTCAGGAGCGTGAAATTGTGAAGTCTGGTTTGGAAAAATCGGGTATATCGGTCGGAGCGAGGATGCGTGTTTTGCGCGAACCCATGCCCCTTTTTCAGGCCCACCCACCTTCCTTTGCCTTTGCCAAACCGAAGTGCGAGCCGCATAACTCTACGATTCTGCAATCCAGTTTGCAAAACTTGCGCAGCATCACGGGTGATGTTCACACTATAACCGTTATGTCGATAGTTTTGCGGGTGATAAGGGGTGATTTGCGCGCCGAATTGTCAACCGTCCGCAACAATGGCAACGTGGCGCGCAATGACGATACCGTTTGGGGAAATGCCACAGGAGTTGCGAAGTTTGGCAACTTAGAGCCATTGCGAACCTCGGCGCGGGTAGCTGCTGCCCGGCCAGCGCCCGACCGCCCGATGTTGTTTCAGGTCGGTTTCCAACTCCTGAAGCAGCCGCGCGAACGCTTCAGGGTCAAGTGTACGCCGCTCTAGCGCCTGAAGCAAATCGAGCAGAAAGCCGCGTTGCTGCGCGAGGGGCAGCGTTGCGAGTGTGTCGGCTAAGTCGGAAACGTTCATCTGGCCTACTTCACCGGCCTCTTGCGCCACTTCCGCAGATCAGGCTGAATCTCGCGCAGCCGAGCCTCCAATGCGTCTGCCGTCTCGAAATCCTGATACTTGATCTCATGACCCTCGTCAGGAGTCATTTCGGCCCATACCAGTTGCAGGCCCTCAGTCGAGTATTCCTCGTAGAAAAGGCCCCGACTCAGATTGTTCTGAACCTTCGCGCTTGCCATGTTATGCTCCTTTCGTTTCGATTTCTTCCAGCGAACTGATAACCTCGTCAGTCATGGCCTTGTTGATCCTGAAGAAGCGCACAAACTCGTTGACCAAATCGGCCACCGACAAGCCGCTATCGTGCGACAGGTCGTTGAGGAACTTGTGATTCTCAGCGTCCCACCGCATCGTGGACTGCACGCGGTCGCCCTTGCCAGCGTAAGGCCGCCCACCTTGATCGCCGTTGCGCGAGCCGGCCCAGCCCCACGCGCCCGCCACTGCGTGCCGCGCGACATGCCCGCAGCGCGGACAGGGCGACGCCAACGCCAGCCGCAACACACCGTCGACTTCCTCGCCGGCGGCCCGATGCGCCAGCTTGAACGTCTCACCGCACTTTTCGCAAAACATCACGCGATGCTGCCTGATTACCGTGCTGTTTGCCATGATCTTCCCTGTGAAATTATTCTTTATTTCGTGCTATCGCCTGTGCGCGCGGCATTTCCCCAAACAGTACTGGCGATACCCTTTGGCAAAAACACCGCGCGCAGAAGCCAGCATAACCGCCCCTATGCTTATACGTGGGGGTTGCGATGATTGCGCTCATGGTATATCACGTCCAATGCGCGCATGTCCTCAAATTGCGATGCAATCCACGCAAAAGCCATACCAGGCGGATAACCCTCAGACTGCCGGGCTAACCAGCCGTCGACTTCCTCCCGCTGTGGGTGCTGGCAAATCGGGCAGTTCGGGTCGGGTTTGTAAATTCGTTTGTTCATCTTACTCTCCCTTTGCATCAAGATCAACATTCTCTAGCAGCGAGCGAAGATCGTCGGCTGTGGGTAAGCCGCCGCGAGCGTGATACTGTTCCAGCCATTCTGCGTCCTCGCGTTCTTCGCGTGTAATGCGCTCGTGAATCTGCTTGCTCGATAAAGCTACGTCGTTCTGTTGACTCGTGTGTAGATGCTGGAAAAAAGCGGCTTGTCGGCGTCCAGCACGCCGCTTAATCTCAAGCTCACGCGCAACGCAAGCCTCACAGTCGGCCAAGAGCCGCTTAGGAACGGGTTGTCCACTCTTGACCAACTCCAACAATTCATTCAGTCGATGCACTTGATAAGTTTTCATGTCCTCTCCCTCTTGCTTGGAATCGGGTGCGAAGGGGTGCGAAGGAGTTTGCAGTAGTTTTCGCCATATACGGCTATATAGGCTTTTTGTTTTTTCCTATAGGCCGATAATAGAAAAACCGATGTAAACCCCTTCGCACCCCTTCGCAACTTACTGTAGCAATCCTAGCCCGATGTATAGCTTCTGACGCGTACGGTTGTCCTTATACGAATCAAAGCCGCGTTCATCCATGCTGCGAGAAAACATCACGTTGCTAAGGATGTCGCGCGGAGCTAGACCGTTCGCGACCGCCCACTCCTGATAAGCCTTGTATGCGTCGCCGGCTGATACCTGTTTGTCAGCGCCGGTAACTGTGCGATCAGCCAGAAATGCGGCCAACGCATCGCTTTCGGCCCGATATGTATTTGTCGCCTCCTTCACAGCTTGCGGGTATTTGAGTCCTTCACGTTGCCAGCGCAGGCAGCCGCGCACCGCCCACGCCAGAATCCCAGGGTACTCTGCTTCAAGTTTCTCACCTAAGTGTTGATCGCGTTCAGCTTCTGGAATTGTCACGGTGAACGGCACGAGCTTAATCCGTCGCCATATACCGTCGTCAGTGCCCTTGATAATCGGCTTGTGGTTAGCCGCCAGCCAAATCTTGAACGTCGGGTCGTACTCGAAAAAGTCTTGGCGCATCAAGCGCGCCTTGACGGGATCGCCGCCCGTTAGCTGCTTAACGAGCGTTTCCGCCATACGCCGACCTTCCGTCACTTCGACGGATGCCACAAAACGCACTCCTGCCAGGTCAGCCAATTCCGTTGGGTGTCGGTCGCCACCACTGAGGGTAAGCAGTTCAGGCGCAGCTTGCTTGGCGTAGTCCTTCCCCAACATGCTCAAGATCGCCTTCAGAAACGTGCTTTTGCCGTTGGCCCCATTGCCATATAGGAACAACAATGCCTGCTCGACAACGCTGCCCGTCAGGCTGTAACCGACTGCCCGTTGCAGGAAGTCAATCAACTCAACATTGCCCCCCATGATGCGCGACAGAAACGCTTCCCAGGTCGGGCAGGTTGCATCGGGATCATACGTGACGGGCGCTAACTTCGTGAGCAAATCCTGTCGCCTATGCGGTGACAAAGTTCCGGTGCGAAGGTCAACTGTTCCGTTAGCGCAATTCAAGAGCCACTGATCGGCGTCGAATTGGTCAACTCGCGCCGTAACCGTAGGTTCAGATTCCGCCAGCTTAATCATCGCGGCGATACGCGCCGCAGACTGCGAGTCTTTAGCCCAGGCTGCTGTTGACGCAGCTTTCCCCCGACTGATTTTCGCCTTATTGTTGAGCGTCGTTTCTTTCTCGCTGTCACCCGCCATTGCTGCGCGTTGCGCCCCGTCAACATAGCGCTTCGCAGCTTCATCATGCTTCGCGACCTCGCCATAGATATTCAGGGCTGTTTCTTTCGCCATGTTGTAAACCGGCTTGTCGTCACGAATCCAGCGCGCGCCGTCCCAGGTTAGCCAGCCCCACCCTGTCACATGGCGTGCATCCTGCCCGTACTCTCGCGCCAAACGCAACGCATTGCCAAGATCGGTGTTTTCAGCCGGTCGGGTGTCAGGTTCCGTCAAATCGCTTGGCGGTTCGTCTGGCACAGCCGGCACCGCAACTTCGGCTGCTCTTTGCTCTATCTTTGCATCGAGTTCCTCAAACCGATTTCTTGTAGTATTATTTGCCCGAAGCAGCCGGTTATCATCCTCGTCGTTGCGCCCATTGGTTGCCCCCGCGACCGTGGGCGCGAGCGTTTCTTGTGTCATGCTTACCGGCCCCCTTCCGCCGCCGCTTCTTCCGCAACCGGCACAGTCACCCCGCGTTCTTTGGCCGCTGCGCGAATCAGCTTACGCACCGTCAGCGAGCGATTGCCTTCGGTCTCTTGCGTGGCGATAGCTTCGAGTAGCGCCAACGAGCCTTTGTCAAACGTCAACGTCACTACAGTTTTTCTAGTCATTTGCCGTAACCCTCCAAATTGATATTGCGCTGCACAGAGAGTATACACATTGCGGAAGGAGCGCGTTGAAACTGGCAGGGTAACTTAAACGTTTCACAGGTCGCTACCGCATTTAGACATGTTAAGCTTTCTTAACAATTCGACAAAAAGAAACGGCTGGAAAACTAAGTTCTTCCAACCGTTTCCATCCCCGGTGTCTTGCTATTGCTAAACTGTCTGTTGCGCCAGCAGCCGCGCCGCAGCCTCAAACGCCGCTTGCAGCGCCTCTAGCGCCCCGCCTTTAGCCTCATCCTCATACTGCATCGGGTCGGACTTAGCGATAGCTTCGGCCAGCAGCGCCAGGTCGAAAGCCGAAAGCTCCGCCTGCGCGCCGACAGGTGAATACGATACGAAACGCATTGGTGACTCTCCTTCAAGTAGATGTATCAGAACGGTGACAATCACCGGTGACAGGCGTCAGGGGTTTGCGGGAGCGCGTCGCGCCCTTTGCAACCCTCACCCGATTTTCACCGGTGACGATCACCGATTCTTCCCAAAGACAACCGTTCCCCAAACGGTAGGCAGCCATTACCGCTTCCCTCCTTGCAGTAAGCTCGCCACCGGCCCATGCTCCCGATGCGCGGCCTGTAGGTCAGCGGAGAGGAAGCAGAGATACCGCTGTAGGACAGGCAGCGAGCCGTGCCCCATCATGGCCGCCAGTTGCATAATCGGCATACCGGCCCGCAAGCTCTCAATCGCAAACGTTCGGCGGAACTTGTGCAAACCGTGATCCTGCACGGCCGCCCGTTGCGCGATGCGGCGAATGAGCGATTGCAGCCCGTAGAACGTCAGGCGTTCGCTGTCGGCCAGCGTTGCGAATAGCGGCCCGTCCTTCCGACCGGCCAGATACCTTGCGAGAGCCTTTCTGGTGCGCGCGCCGACAAACGTTGTCCTGTCCTTCCGACCTTTCCCCGCTCGCACCTGAACGCGACCCGTAGTCAGGTCAACGTCGACCACGTCCAGATTACACAACTCCCGCGCTCGCACACCGCTGTCAAGCAGGGTCAGGATCAGCGCGCGGTCACGGTCACAATCGCAGGCGTCCAGCAGCGCGATGACTTCGCCGGCTGAGAAGGGCGGAAGCGCCGCTTTCGGCAAGCGCGGCATCTTCACCCGTCGCATCGGCGAAACGTCAATCAGCCCCTCCATTTCGCAAAAGCGCAGGAAAGTCTTCGCCGTCCGCGCCGCGGCGTGCAAGTAGTCGGCGGAAAGCTCGCGTTCCTGAAAGCTCAGGAAGTAGGCGCGCAAGTGGGCGGGAGTGATAGCGGTCGGAGCAGTGACGTTGTGACTTTCGAGGAAGGACACGAACAAGCCGAGCCGCTGCCAATAGTAGCGCAGAGACGCGGGCGTCAGGTTGCGCGCTTCGCAGTCCAGCAGGAACAAGTTAACTGCGCGCGCCAACGGGGATTCCGATGCGAGTTGGAAAACTTTAAGGTTAAACCGCGGGTCACGCATATTGTAGCTCTCCGGTCACGAAGACCATGCGAGCCACAATATCCAGGGGTCACGACTGAGAGGAACACTACAGGTAGTACAAAAGTGAGCGCGTAGGGAATCGAACCCTAAACCCGCGGCTTAAAAGGCCGCTGCTCTGCCAATTGAGCTACGCGCCCGGATGAACCGATCATAGCACAGCCGGGGCGCGCGGGCAAAAGGAGACCCGACGGGTTTTTGCCGTCACGTAGTGACGCACCCGTCGGGTCTTAAGTTAATCGAAGTACTTCCCCACATCCCCCGGCGCCCACTGCTCCAGCAGGCTCTTCGGCACGCCGTTGCTCTGCGCGATGCGGCTGTAGATGGCCGCGCTCGTGCGGGGTGTGCGCGCGCCGGTGGCGGGGTCGAGCTCGATCAGGCCGAAGCGCAGGTTCCACCCTTCCGCCCACTCGAAGTTGTCGACGAGCGTCCAGTGATAGTACCCCCGCACGTCCACGCCGTCGCGGATCGCCTTCCACACCTCGGACAGGTAGGTCGTCAGCACGTAGGGGCGCTGCTTGTCCTCCTTGTCGGGCAGGCCGTTTTCGGTGATGAGGACGGGCTTGCCGTAGGGTTGGAGCGCCTTGAGCGCGAGGTACATGCCCGGCGGGTTGATCTCGCAGAAGGGCTGGCCGTCGGACGTGCACTCGCAGGAGGCGATGTCCGGGTCGTGATACTGCTTCGCGAAGAGCATGCCCGGCTGCGACGCGTCGAAGCTGATGCGCGCGGTGGAGTAGTAGTTCAGGCCGATGTAGTCGCTCGTGTCGATGAGCTGCGGGACGGTCTGGCCGACGCCGACCAGCGGGCCGAGCTTGCCCTTTGTCACCGCATCGAGCGTGGACTTGTTGGCGATCTGGTCGAAGAAGACGGTCAGACGGCGGTCGAGCGGGCTGCGGGGGTTGGCGGGCAGGAAGTAGCGCATGTGGTGCGCGAGGCCGACCTGCGCGTCGTTCTGGATGCGGTGGATGGTGCGATAGGCGCGACCGTGGGCGAGCAGCATGTTGCGGAGCACGGTGATCGCGCGCGGCAGGCTGGCGCCGCCCGGTGGGAAGAGCCCCTGGTGGAAGCCGTAGAACGCGTACACGATGGGCTCGTTGACCGTGCACCAGAGCGTCACCTGATCGCCGAGCGCGTCGACGACCTTCTCGGTGAAGCGCGAGAAGTAGTCGGTGATGAGCGGATTTTCCCAGCCGCCCACCTCGCCCAGCCACACGGGGTCGGTGAAGTGGTGCAGCGTGACCATCGGCTCCAGGCCCCGCTCGCGCAGCAGGCGGACCATGCGCGCGTATTGCGCGAGCGCGTCGCGACTGAACTCGCCGGGCGTGGGTTCGATGCGGCTCCATTCAACGGAGAGGCGCAGCGCGTTCAGCCCCATCTCGGCGGCCCGGTCGAAGTCGGCGGCGGCGAGGTCGAGGTCCCACCAGCCGGCGGCCTTCTCGCAACGCTGCCCCGCGTAGATGCGGCCCGGCTGCTGCTCCCACAGGTGCCAGTTGTTGCCGGTGTTGTCGCCCTCGTTCTGGTGCGCGGCCGTGGCGGCGCCCCAGCGGAAACCTTCGGGAAAACGGAGGATGTCAGTCATAGTTATGTTTAGTTTGGACTCTCGTTGTCCGTGATCTCGTCCTGCGCAGGGCCGGACCAGTGTTGCAGCTCCACGCCGGCGTCGCGCAGGAAGGCGACGGCGTTTTCGTCGGGATAGTGGCCTGCGTAGACGACGCGCTTGATGCCCGCGTTGATGATCATCTTGGCGCAGGTGAGACACGGCTGGTGCGTGACGTAGATGGTGGCCCCGGCTGAACTGACGCCGTGCAGGGCGGCCTGGATGATGGCGTTTTGCTCCGCGTGGAGCGTGCGCACGCAGTGGCCGCCGATCATCAGATGGCCGATTTCGTCGCAGTGGGGCAGGCCGGCCGGCGCGCCGTTGTAGCCGGTCGTCAGGATGCGGCGGTCGCGCACGATGGTCGAGCCGACGTGCGCCCGGTCGCAGGTGCTGCGCCTGGCAACCTGGAACGTGATGCCCATGAAGTAGTCGTCCCACGAGGGGCGCTGAGCGTGAGCGTCCATCAGCCGGTGCCGAACTGCCGGTCGCCCGCGTCGCCGAGGCCCGGCACGATGTAGCCGATGTCGTTCAGCCGCTCGTCGAGCGCGGCCAGGTGGATCGGCACGTCGGGGTGGGCGGTGCGGAGGCGGTTGACGCCTTCGGGCGCGCCGATGATGCCGACGTACTTGATCCGCTCCGCGCCCCAGTGCTTGAGGATGTCGACCGTGGCCGTGGCCGAGCCGCCGGTGGCGAGCATGGGATCGAGGATCAGGCAGACTTGCACGGTGGGGTTGATCGGCAGCTTGTTGTAATACTGGACGGGGCGCAGGGTGCGCTCGTCGCGGAACAGGCCGATGTGCCACACTTCGGCGCCGGGCATCATCTCCCAGATGCCTTCGACCATGCCGAGACCGGCGCGCAGGACGGGCACCAGGCCGATCGTCTCGGTCAGCTCCCGGCAGTGCGCGGCCGCCAGGGGGGTTTCGACTTCCTTCGGCCGCAAGGTAAGATCAGACGT
>CAZPTI010000234.1:0-3222 GCA_964588925.1 uncultured Anaerolineales bacterium
CGATTTCCTTCGGGGTGTCGCCGTGCGAAATCTGCGTCGTGCTGCTCTCGATGAATGCGCCGTGCCCGCCGAGTTGGGCCATGCCCGCCTCGAACGAGCCGCGGGTGCGGGTGCTGCTGAAGAAGAACAGCATCGCCAACACCTTGTCGCGCAGGTACGCGTGCGGCTCGCGCAGCGCCAGCTTGCGCTTGAGATCAAACGCGACGTCGAGGACAGTCTCGACCTCTTCCTTCGAAAAATCCAGGTCGCCAATGAAGTCACGGCCGTGAAGATACGTCTGCATAAGATACTTCTCCTGTAGTGGGTGCTTATATCGGGTCTGTAGGGGCGAGGTGACCCCGCCCCTACGTTGTTAACAAGTCTATTCGGTCTTGCCCAACACCAGCGCCAGCAGCGCCATGCGCATCACGACGCCGTTGAATGCCTCCTGCCAGTATCGCGACCACTTCGTAATGTCCACGTCGAGCGGGATTTCGTCCATGCGCGGCAGCGAGTGCAGCAGGATCGCGTCCGACTTCGCCTTCGTCGCCAGCAGCTCGCGCGTGATCTTGAACTCCTTGGGGGTCAGGCTCTTGTCCTTCGACGCCTCTTGCCGGGCTTGCGTGTAGTCCGGCTGGATCACCGGCTCCACCAGGATCACGTCCGCGTCCGAGATGACCTCCTCGATCGACTCCGCTTCGCGGTAGTTGAGCGAGTACTGCTTGAAATCGTCCTTGTATTCCTCCGGCATCCGCATATCGGGCGAGCCGGGGAAGAGCGCATCCGGACCGGGGCCTACGAACGTGACCGGGCAATCAAACTGCGTGAGCGCGTAGCCCAGCGAGTGCATGGTGCGCATACGCATGTCGCCCACCGCCACCCACTTCAACCCGTCGATGCGCTTGCGCGCCACCAGCACGGTGTACAGGTCGGTGAGAATCTGCGTGGGATGCTCGCCCCAGCCGTCGCCGCCGTTGATGATGGGGATGGAGGACCACTTCGCGGCTTCGGCCGGCGCGCCCTTCTGGAAGTGGCGCATCACGATCACGTCGCCGTAGAACTCCAGCATCTTAACGGTGTCTTTGATCGATTCTTGGTACCAGTCGCCGGCCCGCGTCATTTTGGCGTCGGAGAACCCTGTCACGTGGCCGCCGAGACGAAGCATCGCAGCTTCGTGCGCCAGGCGGGTGCGGGTGGATGGCTGGTAGAAGGCGGTGACGAGCACCTTGTTCTTCAGCATGTCCGTCGTGTGTCGGTCCCGGGCAATTGGCTCGAGCAGTGCGGCGGTGTCGAACACGCGGAAGAACTCTTGGCGTTCGAAATCCTTGAGCGACAGAATGTCTCGACCAGCAAAGCTACGCATCGTTGCATGCCTCCATGAATGGATGTGGGAGCGGATAAACCTTAACACTGCGGCACGGAGACACCGGCCCGGTCGACACGCCGACGCCGTTGTCTTCGTGTTTATGTGTTGAACACCCTTATGCGCCGCACTCCCGAATGGCCTGCGGCAGCGCCGCGTACCACTCGGCGCACTTCACCACCTCGTCGAGCGGCACGTTCTCGTTCATCATGTGCGCGGTCTTCTCGTCGCCCGGCCCCATGCCGATCGACGGGATGCCCGCCTTGCCGGCCCAGTAGGTGCCGTTCGTCGAGAAGTCCCAGCTCCCCAGCGCCGGCGCCGCGCCCCACACCTGCTGCCCGGCCAGTTGCCCGGCCTGCACCAGCGGATGATGGTCGTTGAGCACCCATGCCGGGTAGTACTTGGACACCGGGAAGACGAAGCCGGTGTAGGACGGCGTGTCGTAGAACAACTCCTCGACGTGAATTTCGTCCTGCAGGTAGTCAGGGATCAACCCCTTAATGACGCTGATGACCTCGTCGTGCGGTTCGTTGCTCGTAATGCGGCGGTCGATGTAGATGGTGAACTGGTCGGGCACCGCGTTCAGCGAGGCGGTGCGCGCTTCCACGTTCGTGACCGCAATCGACGGGTTCCCCTGCAGCGGGTGCGAGCCCATGCCGAAGCGCATGCGCCGATCCAGCTCTCGGATCTGCGTGATGACGGCCATCATCTTGTACACCGCGTTATCGCCAAGGTAGTGCGACGCCGCGTGCGCCGAGCGGCCCGAAGCCGTGATCTTGAGCTCGATGCGGCCCTTATGCCCGCGATACACGTTCATCTTCGTCGGCTCGCCGATCACCACGTAATCGGGTTTGACCTTCGGGTCGACCTCGACGAACGTGTTGGGCGCGATGCCGTCGCACCACTCTTCCATGTTGCCGAAGTAGTAGATGGTGTAGCCATCGAGCAGGCCCAGGTCGCGCGCAATCGCGAGGCCGTGCACCATGCCGGGCGTGCTGCCCTTCTCATCCACCGCGCCGCGCGCCCACAGCCGGCCGTCCTCGATCTTGCCGACGAATGGGTCCCACGGCCATTCATTTGGATCGCCGATGCCGACCGTGTCGATGTGCGAGTCGTAGACGATGACCTTCGGCCCGTCGCCAATGCGGCCGACCGTGTTGCCCATCTTATCGAAGCGCACTTCATCCCAGCCCAGCTTGCGCATTTCCTGCTGGATGCGCTCACCGACCGGCCCGATCTCCGAATTCATCGAGGGGATCGCGCAAATGTCGCGCAGGAACTGGAGGATGTCGTCGCGGCGTTCGCTCACGCGCTTCTGGATTTCCGCTACAGGTTGCATGAAGAACTCCTACTGGTGATGATACTCTTGGACGCTGCGGTTTCGATTGAGGGTCGCGTCAGGCGCCCGCGATGCGTCTTACAACGTGGAACCGGAACGAGCCCGGCGCGAAATAGCTGATCGAGTAGTCAACAATCTGTCCGTCAGCCGCGTACAACTGCGCCACCAGTTTCATCAACGGCGCGCCGCGCGGGATACGCAACGCATGGGCCAGCTCCGGGCCGGCCGCTTCGGAGAGCAGCTCCGTGCGCGAATGAGACAGGGCAGGCCAGCCTCTCGCAACAAGGGTGTCCAACACAGAGCCATGAAACCCCGGGCCGAGATCGGCCTGCCGCAGGTACCGTTGCGGCAGCACGTCGGTCAGGTGAGCGACCGGCTCCAGGCCCCGCTTGCCTTCCGCCAGGATCACGCGGGTCACGCTGACCGCCAGTTCCGGCTCGCTCAGGCCCAGCCCCTCGGTCTCGTCTTCCGTCGTCAGCCGCTCTGCAATGACCACCTCGCCCATATCGACGTGCAGGCCGCCGCGCTTCGCCATGTGCTC
>CAZPTI010000234.1:3322-7950 GCA_964588925.1 uncultured Anaerolineales bacterium
CGGTCGTCTGCCCGCAGGCGGACCTCAGTGGCGTTGGTCATGTGAATGGTTCGAGAAACCGCAGGGAGGATGATGTCAGATGTCTGACAACTCCATTATAAGCAGTTTCTCAAAACCGGCAAGTCTAGCTTATGCTGTTGCGCTGTTTTAGTGAAGTTCGGAAACATGCGATATTCGGTGGAACCACGGAATACGATCGAAATCTTTGTCATAACTGGCGATAAGCGAAATGCCAAGCTCCTGACAAACCAGCGCAATGAGCGCATCATTAAAACCCAACTGGCCGGCTGTAGACCGAACCAATGTCAGAATCGGCTCAACGAGTCGTTCCGCCTCTGCAAGCAACCAGAGCAGGCGGTGCGGCGGCGCCTGCTCCAACAACACGGCGAGGATGGGGTCGAACTCACTGCTGCGTTTTTGTTCTTCGGCTCTTCGCCCCATCACGCTGACAGCTTCGGCAAAGACGCAGTCTGCATAGACCAACTCGTACTCACCTGCGGCGAAGGCCATTTCGAGCGCCTTTGCCTGCGCGTGCCACTTGTCCTGCTTGTCGATTAGCGCCACCAGAACACTGGTGTCGATCAGAACCGTGCTACTCACTCTCATCCCATATTCGTTCAGAGTCTTCCAACGCATCCCCGCCAAATGATGCAATCCCGACTAGAGGCAGCAGATCCTTGGCGGGAATAGTCTTGAGTTCCAACGGTGTTCTTCGGTTAGACTGCCCCGTCACAAACAGAACGAAATCTCGAACCTGTTGCATTCGTTCTTCCGGGACTTCGTCCAACAATCGTATCGTTTCTTCTTTCAGTCGCGTCACATCCGTCTCCATTGCCATCACCTCCGGCCTTACTGGATAGATGATAGCACCGGCAGGATTGCCGGTCAACCGATGTGTTTTGCTCAATGCGCAGACCTTACCCCGCCTTCAACCCCAACTTGCACGCGCGATCCGACCCCTTCTGCCGCAGATCATGCCCCAGCAGCACGCGCTCCAGGTTCGCCGGCAGGTCGCGCACCCGCTTACCCGTTGCGTGCGTGATCGCGTTCAGGATCGCGCCCGCAGTCGGCACCATGCCCGGCTCGCCGATGTTCTTCGCGCCAAACGGCCCGTCCTTGAACGGCTTCTCGACGAACTTGCCGACGAAGTCTGGCACGTCCAGCGCAGTCGGGATCAGGTAAGCGTCGAAGTTCGTGCCCTGGATGTACCCCTGGTCGAAGTCGACGCGCTCCATCAGCGCATAGCCGATGCCCTGAGTGATGCCGCCGTAAAGCTGGCCGATGATGCCCTGCGGAAAGATCACGGTGCCGGTGTTGTGGCTGGCCCAGAAGCCCGTCACGTCTACCTTGCCCGTGCCCGGATCGACCGCCACCTCGGCCACCTGCGCGCCGAAGTGATACGCGAAATACGGTTTGCCCTCGCCGCTCTCCATCGACCAGTGAATATGCGGCGCGCTCCACTTGCCGTGCGCCGACAGCGTGAGCCCGCACCGCTTCGCATAATCGACGATATTCTCGAACGTCACCGGCTCCTCGTTCGGGCCGATGTATAGTTCACCGTCGCGCAACACCTGCACCGGATCGCAGCCGAACATTTCGGCCGCGGTGGCGAGGAGCAGGCTGTTCAGCCGCTCCGCCGCGACGCGCGCTGCGTTGCCGCCGAGCACCGTCGCCCGTGAAGCCACCGTCGGGCCGCTGGCGACCGCTGTGTCCGTGTCAGGCCGGTGCATCGTGATGCGCTCCGGCTTCACCCCGAGCACTTCCGCCGCGATCAGGGTGTAAACGGTGCGCGAGCCGGTGCCGTAGTCGGTCAGGCCCGAGGTCATCGTCAGCGTGTAGTCATTGTTGACCTGGATCGTGCTAACCGCAAAGTCGTCGCCCTCCGCACCGAGCGAGAGGCCGTGGAAGAAGCACGCGACGCCGATGCCGCGCCGGGGTGCGAGGCCAGCGCTCTTGTTATGCGCGTCAAACTCGCGGCGCTTGCGATCCCAGTCCGAGTCCTTCCGCACCTGTTGCAGGCACTCCACCAGCGCCACATCCTCGCCCAGCTGCTGCCCGTGCGCAGTGCAGTCGCCCGGCCGCAGGCAGTTCTTCAGCCGCAGTTCCATCGGGTCGATGTTCAGCCGGCCGGCCAGCTCGTCCATCGCCTGCTCGATGCAGGTGGTCGTTTCCGTGTTGCCGAACCCGCGGAACGCGCCCGTATAACCGTTGTTCGTGTAGGCGACGTGCGTGTCCACATGGCACGCCTGGTAGCGGTAGGGCCCCATCGCATGGATGTTCCCGCGCCACGCCACGAACGGCGTGATGGCCGCATACGCGCCCGAGTCCACCACGAGATTCACCTTGCTCGCGCGCAGTGTCCCGTCCTCGTTCGCGCCAAGCCGGAGATGCACGCGCATGGGATTCCGCTTGTACGACGCGATCATCGACTCTTCGCGGCCCATCGTCATGCGCACCGGCCGCCCGGTCAGCAGCGCCAGCTTTGCCACGATGCCCGACATTTGGTAAAGCTGATCGTCCTTGCCCCCGAACGCGCCGCCCACCGGCGGCTGAATGACGCGCACATTCTCGCCGTCCAGCCCCAGCGTCTTCTTGAGGTTGTCCTTGTTGACAAAGGGGCTTTGGTTCGAGGAATAGACCGTGACCCCGGTTGCCCCCGGCCACGGCACGGCCACCACAGCTTCCGTCTCGATGTACGCGTGCTCCTGGTGCGCGGTGCTGTAATGCTCGTCAAGAATGACCGGCGACGCGTCGATCAGGGGGTCCGGCTCACCGTTGCGGACGATGTGCCTCACGAGCAGGTTGCCGCGCGGCTCGGTCGGCGAATCCCACGGCTGCTCGCCCACGAGCGGCGCATCCTCGCGCAAGGCCTGCTCCGGGTCGAACACCGCGGGCAGCGGTTCCAGCTCACACACAATCGCGGCAAGTCCCGCGGCCAGCGCCTCTTCCGTCTCCGCCGCGACCGCCGCGATGCCGTCGCCCACGTAGCGCACGCGCTCCCAGGCCAGCATATACATGTCGGCCACCGGATAGCCGAACCGTCCGTGGTCGACAAAATCCTCACTGGTGATCGCGGCCAGCACACCGGGCGCCTTCAGCGCAGGCGAAACGTCGACCTTGACAATGCGCGCATGGGGCAGTTCGCTGCGCAACGCGCGCGCGTACAGCATCCCCGGTATCCGCAGGTCGCCCGCGTACTTTGCCGTCCCCAGCACCTTCTCCAGCGCGTCGACCCGTTGCGCGGGCTTGCCCACATACTTCAACTCAGCCACGGACCACCTCCGCTACGACGCTCTCCGCCGCGGTCCGCCGCGCCGTCGCAGTCGCCTCAATCGCGTCCACGATCTGCTGGTACCCGGTGCATCGGCACAGGTTTCCCGCAATCGCCTCACGGATGTCCGCGCGGGTCGGGTCCAGCTTCTTCGCCAGCAGCGCCTCGCCCGCCAGCACCATGCCCGGAATGCAATACCCGCACTGCACCGCGCCGTGGTCGATGAAGTTCTTTTGCAGGTCGTTCGGCCCACCGTCCGCGCCGCGCACGCCCTCAATCGTGACCACTTCGCGCCCGCCGGCCTGCGGCGCCAGCACCAGGCACGAGTTAACCAGCTTGCCGTCCAGCAGCACGCTGCACGCGCCGCACTCGCCCACGCCGCACCCTTCCTTCGTTCCGGTTAGCCCGACGTAGTCGCGCAACAGGTGGAGCAGACTGATCTGCGCGGGCGCCTCGACGCTGCAAGGCTTGCCGTTTAGCGTAAACTCAATCTTCATGCCGTCCCTCGCGCCTCAAACACCTGCGCCAGCGCGCGCGTCACCATCGACTCCAGCGCAGGCTCCTTAAACTCGCTCGACCACCGCTTGCCCGTGATCTCCGTCATTTCCGCAACCGCGACGCGCGCGGCCTCCTGGCAAAGCGCCAGCGTTGGAACCTGGCCGAGCAAGATGGCCTCCGCCTTCGGGAAGCGGCGGATTTGCGGCGTGGCGGAACCGGGGACCAGCCGCGCCTCTGCCACCTTGCCCGCCTCGTTCACGCGGCCGAGCGCGGCCACGGTCAGCCGTGAAATTGCCATCGCGTTGCGCCGTCCCAGTTTGAGGAAGACGCTCCGGCTGCCTGCGGCGGGAATCTGATAACTGAGCGCCACCAGCAGCGCGCCGGCAGGCAGCTTCGTCTGGTTCGGGCGAATGACGAGATCCGCGACCTGCCACGTCAGCGGCCCTTCCGGCGTGAGCGCGTGCGCGATCGCATCGAAGCACACCAGCGCAGGCAGCGAGTCCGCGCATGCGGCCGCATTCGCCACGTTTCCGCCGAGCGTGCCCATATTGCGGATTTGCGTCGCGCCGACGGAGTGACACGCGTCCGCCAGCGCAGGGGCAGTCTCGTTGACCAGCGGCGATTCGACAATCTCGCAGAAGTTCGCGCCCGCGCCGATGACCACACGGTCGCCCTCGCGGCGAATTTGGTGCAGTTCCGGGATAAGCGTGATGTCGACCACCCGGTCACACAGGTCGCGCTCCTCCTTCATCAGCAGCACGAGGTCCGTGCCGCCGGCCAGCACGCGCGCCCGCACCCCCGGCTCGTTCAGCAGCCGCACAGCCTCCGCGATGCTGCCCGCGCGGCGATACTCGAAGCG
>CAZPTI010000235.1:0-7942 GCA_964588925.1 uncultured Anaerolineales bacterium
ATTCGAGATGGCCGCCCCACCCCCCATGCGCTTCCTCTCCCACATTTCTGCTACTTCGCGCGAAAATTCCCGCGTCAAACCCCTTGACAAACCCCGCATAATGCTATATATTCTCCCACAGCTAAACAGAACAACCTGTGTCAATCGCCGCTTTTCGGCCTAAAGATGGACGGAAAGCCTACGCAAAACGTACTACGCTACGTCATTATGACGATATGTGCGTTTTGAAACAGTAACTTCCGCATTACTGCGGAAAGAGGTGGCGGAATGGTGACAGAGCCGGCCCAGCTCGAACCAAAGACCGGTCGCGTGCTGCATCTCGCGCCCACCGGCTCTAATCTCGCCGCTTTCGAGGAAGTGCTCAAGGCGCTCGGCTCCGACAAGCGCCTCGCCATCCTCCAGTACCTCGGCGGGCACACCTGCTCCGTGCTCGAAATCGCCGACGCCCTCGGCTGGCCCCCCTCCACCGTCACCCTCCACGTCAACATCCTGGAACACGCCGGCCTGATCCGCACGGAGATCCGCCCCGCCTCGCGCGGCCTGCAGAAAGTCTGCGCGCGCATGTACGATCGCGTCACCATCCAGCTCCCTTTTGAACGCCTCCAGGAGGAGTTGACGGTCGACGTCGCCATGCCGCTCGGCGCCTACGTCGACGCAAAGGCCATCCCCACCTGCGGGCTGGTCAGCGCCACCGGCATCATCGGCCATCTTGACGACCCGGCCACCTTCTTCGAGCCGGACCGCCTCACCGCGCAACTGCTCTGGTTCCACAAAGGCTACATCGAGTACCGCTTCCCCAACCGCCTCCCGCCCAACGTCAGCCTTGACGCGGTCGAGCTGAGCTTCGAGGCGTGCTCGGAAGCCCCGCTCCACCACGCCGACTGGCCCTCCGACATCACCGTCTGGATCAACGGCGTGGAAATCGGCACGTGGACCAGCCCCGCCGACTTCGGCGGCAACCGCGGCGTCCTCACCCCCGAATGGTGGGACGGCGACAATTCGCAATACGGGCTGCTCAAGGTGTGGAAAGTCACCCCCAACGGCAGCTTCGTCGACGGCGTGCGCGTCTCCGACGTGTCCATCGACAGCCTCAAGCTCGGCGTCGGCGGCACCCTGACCGTGCGCATCGGCATCAAGGAAGACGCCGCCAACATCGGCGGCATCAACCTCTTCGGCAGCCGGTTCGGGAACTACCCGCAGGACCTGCTGCTGAGGTATCGGTTTCGGAAGGGATGAGCGCGCGTGCGCGCCGGGAGGTTTGGAAGGGGAAAGGCGAAAGCTGGAGAAAAAGGCGAAAATCGAAAAGCGAAAAAAGCGAAACGCCTCGCGCAAACAGGTGCGCGGAAGCGCCAACCCTGCGGTACCCAGGTGGCCGCTCGTCACTTTGCCCGCGATGCAACTTCCGCCTGCGGGTTTCGCCCTTTCGCTTTTCAACTTTCGGGGTTTCCCCGGCTTTCGCCTTTCCCCTTCCAAAACAACATACGCGATACGCATATGCCTGGCGCAAAAAGCGCAAACAAGCGCACTACTAACAGGAGGTGCCCCATAAGCAAAGCGCATCAACGTACCGGCAACGTATCGACCATCAACGTAAGCGACTGTAATGTCGTAAGACCAGCTACTCCAGGGAGGAGATGCAAAACCATGAAGAAGTTCCTGATCACCGTCGTACCAGTTCTGGTCGTCCTCAGCATGCTGCTGTCCGCCTGCGGTGGCGGCGGCGCCCAGTCCACTCCGGCCCCCACCACCGGCGCCGGGCAAGGCTCCACGACGACCGAGGCCGCGCCGACTCAGGCTGCCGCCCCGACCGAGGCGGCCACCACCGGTGGGACCACGCCCGAGGCCACCGCGGCCACCGGCGGCGAGACCGGCGGCGCCATGACCCTGCCCGCCGAGTGCGCCGGCACGGTCGAGCTGCAATACTGGAATCCCTTCACCGGCCCGGACGGCCCCTTCATGGGCCAGATGGTCGACGCGTTCAACGCAGCTAACCCGAATATCCGCGTCACCATGACCTCCCAGGCCGAGTATTACACGCAGTTGACCACCGCCGCCGCCGCCGACACCCTGCCCGACGTGGCGATTGTCCACGCCGACCAGGTTGCCACGCAGGCGTTCCGCGGCGTGCTCCGCCCCATTGACGACCTCATCGGTACGATGGGCATCTCCGGTGACGACTACCCCGAGGCCGTCTGGGCCGCAGGCGAAGTGGCGGGCAAGCGCTACGCCATCCCGCTCGACATTCACCCGATGACCATGTTCGTCAACATGGACCTGCTCAAGGCCGCGGGCATCAACGCCGCGCCGAAGACCGCCGAGGAGTTCGAGGCCGCGGCCCAGGCCGTCACCCAGGGCGACAACAAGGGCTTTGACATCACCGGCGGCTTCCCGGTCCAGCAGATCTTCCAGCAGATGCTCCACCAGTTCGGCGGCTCCGAGTTCAACGAGGAAGGCACCGAAGTCACGTGGAACAGCGACGCGGGCGTGCAGGCCCTCCAGTGGATGAAGGACGTCCAGAGCAAATACTCCCATCCGAACCTGGAAGTTGACGCCGAGCTCGCCGCCTTCAAGTCCGGCGCCGTCGGCATGATCTGGAACGGCATCTGGCAGACCACCAACGTCACGGGCGAAGGCGTCGAGTTCGACGGCCAGGCCACCGCCGTGCCGCAGATCGGCCCCAACCCCGCGGTGTGGGCCGGCTCGCACCAGCTCACCCTGCCCGCCAGGGCCAACCCTGATCCGTGCAAGGACGCCGCGGCGGCTATGTTCATCAAGTACCTGGTCGACAACTCCGTCACGTGGGCCAAGGCCGGCCAGATTCCGGCCAGCAACAAGGTCCGCGCCAGCGCCGAGTTCCAGGCCGTCGAGCCGCAGGTCAGCATCGCGCCGTCCGTCGAGAACGCCATCTTCCCGCCCTCGGTCCCCGGCATCACCGATGCCTTCGGCCCGCTGGGTGAGGCCGTCGGCGCCATCATGAACGGCACCGAAACCGACATCAAGGCCGCCCTCGACAACGCCGCGCAGCGCGCGACGCAGATCCTCGAGGAAAACAAGGCCACCTACGGCGACGCGCCGAAGACGCAGTGAGTGTTGGTAGTCCGTAGCGGTTAGTGTGTTAGTGGTGTAGTTTGGAACACGGAGGCGCGGAGTGTAGCGGAGACACGGAGCGCAGAGGCCAGAGCGCGGAGCATTCTGCCGCGGCGAGGGTCTCCGCGCTCCGCGGCTCCGTGCTCCCTATCTCCGCGGCGCTCCGTGTCTCCGTGTTCCAAACGGCCCGCATCTGAGGAGAATCATCCAATGGCAGCGACAGCAACCCGGAAAGGCGCGTCCGCGGCGGGCGGGCGCCGGCGCGTCAGTCTGACGCCCTACCTGTTCATCCTGCCCCACCTCATCTTTTTCGCCGTCTTTGTGTTTTACCCCTTCTTCAAGGGCCTTTGGATCAGCTTCCAAAACTATGACTTCCTGCGCCCTGAACAGGCGCAATTCATCGGCCTCGACAATTACCTGGCCCTCTTCCGGCCGGGCAGCACCAAGTTCAACGAATTCTGGAACGCCATGCGGGTCACCGTGCAGTTCGTCCTGCTCAGCGTGCCCCTCCTCGTGCTCATCCCGCTCGGCCTCGCGCTCCTGCTCAACACCCGCGTCAAGGGCGCCAACGCCTTCCGCGCCATCTACTTCGCGCCGTGGGTGCTCTCCGCCGCCGTCATCTCCCTCATCTGGTGGTGGATTTTCCAGAGCCAGGGCGGCCTGCTCAACTTCTACCTTAAACAACTCGGCCTCCCCACCCCGCGCTGGTTGTCCACCATGCCCTTCGCCATGTGGACCATCGTCATCGCAACGGTGTGGTGGACGATGGGCTATAACATGATTATCCTGCTCGCGGCGCTGCAAGAGATTCCGCCCGAGCTTTACGAGGCCGCGGCCATCGACGGCGCGGGCCGCTGGTCCGTTTTCCGCTCCATCACCATGCCCATGCTGCGCCCCGTCATGGTCTTCATCCTGACCATGACCATCATCGCTTCCTTTAACTTACTTGCGCAGCCCATGATGATGACCCGCGGCGATCCGCGCCTCTCCACCGGCGGCGGCGCAACCCAGCCGATCATGTACCGCATCTTCGACGAAGGCTTCGTCCGTCCCTTCCAGGGCAGCGCCGCGGCCATGTCCTTCATCACCGCGGCCATCATGATCGCCTTCTCGTACATCAACAACCTCGTCCTGCGCCGGCGGGAAGCATAGGAGGAGCAGCATGGCAACATCAACCGCCACTATCCAGGAACCGCGCTTCCTCAGCTATCGCGCGCGCAAAACCCTGAACCGCGTGCTCATCTACTTGCTGATGATCCTCGTCGCGATCATCATCGTCATCCCGATCCTGTGGATGTTCTCCACGTCCTTCAAGCTCAAATCGCAGCTATTCTCGCAGACAATCCACTGGATCCCCCGCGTCATCACGCTGGATAACTACGAGCGCATCCTCGGCAACCCGTCGACGCCCATCGGCCGGTGGTTCCTCAACACGCTCATCGTCTCCACCATCACCACCGCGCTCGTCCTCTTTGTCGACTCGCTCGCCGCCTACGCCTACGCCCGCCTCGACTTTCCGGGCAAGCGCGTGCTCTTCGCCCTGCTGCTCGCCACGCTCTTCCTGCCCGGCGTCATGTTCCTCGTGCCCAACTTCGTCACCGTGGCGCAGCTTGGCATGTTGAACCGGTTCACCGGCGTCATCATTCCCGCGCTTGCCGGCGTCTTCGGCGTCTACTTCATGCGCCAGTTCTACGAAACGATTCCTAAAGAGCTCGAAGAGGCCGCCTACATCGACGGCGCCGGCACCTTCCAGACCTTCCTGCAGGTCGTCCTCCCGCTGACCAAAGGCGCGCTCGCCACGCTCGCCGTCATCACCTTCCTGGCCTCGTGGAACGACTTCCTCTGGGCCCTGCTCGTGCTCAAAGACCGCGCCGTGCAGACCCTCCAACCCGGCCTGCGCACCTTGCAGGGCGCCTACACCTCCGAGTACGGCCTGATGATGGCCGGCGCGGTCATCGTCGCGGTGCCCGTGCTGCTGGTGTACATCTTCCTGCAACGCTACGTCGTGCAGTCGGTCGCGACGAGCGGGCTGAAGGGGTAATGAGGACATGCCCGCGGCCATCTCGAATAAGCGAATGCGCGCCTGCGGGCGAAAAAGGCGCGCATTCGCTTATTCGAGATGGCCGCGCAGACCTCAGCCCTCGAATTATGAGACAAGCCCTATGATTCTAAAACTCAGGTTGCTCGCCATCTTTGCGAGCATCTTCCTTCTCACCGCCTGCAACGCGCCCGCAACACAGCAGCCCGCCGCAACGGTCGCTCCGACGACCGCGCCTGCGCAGCCGACTGCCCCGCCGACGACGCCGGTCGCGCCTGCCGCGACTGAGACGCCTTCCGGCCCCACCTTCACCAACCCCGTCATCCGCGACAACTTCGCCGACCCCTTCCTCCTCCAGGAAGGCGACACGTGGTACGCCTACGCCACCAACTCCGCCAGCAAAAACGTGCCCGTCTCCAAATCGACCGACCTCGTCACCTGGACCATCTCCACCGACGCCATGCCCGCGCTCGGCGCATGGGTCAAGCCGGGCAACACCTGGGCGCCGGAAGTCCATAAAGTTGCATCGAAATATGTCTTGTACTATACTGCGCGTGACAAAACATCCAATAAGCAGTGCGTCGGCGTCGCCACTGCGGACAAGCCCGAGGGCAAATTCAAGGACGCTTCCGCCCAACCCCTCGTCTGTCAGGTCAAAGAAGGCGGCACAATCGACGCCAGCCCCTTCCAGGACGGCGACAAGCTCTATCTGCTGTACAAAAACGACGGCAACTGCTGCGGCATCCCCACGTACATCTACAGCCAGGAGCTCTCGCCCGACGGACTGACCCTCGTCGGCGAGCCGGCCCGCCTCGTCCGCAACGACCAGAAGTGGGAAGGCGGCGTCGTCGAAGCGCCCACCATGCTCAAGCGCGACGGCAAGTACTACCTGTTCTTCTCGGCCAACAACTACGCGGGCGTCGAATACGCGGTCGGTTACGCCGTCTGCGACTCGCCCCTCGGCCCATGCCAGGACGCGCCGGAGAATCCCATCCTGAAAAGCGTCCTCGCCAAACCGCCGGACATGGTCATCGGCCCCGGCCATCAGACCATCATCACCGTCGACGGCCAGGACTGGCTCGTCTATCACGTCTGGGAAGTTGTCGGCGGAGGCCGCCGCGGCGACCGCCGTCAAATGTGGCTCGACCGGCTCGACTGGGTCGACGGCAAACCCGTCGTCCGCGGCCCAACCGTAACCGCGCAGCCCGCGCCGTAAGCGTTTGTGGAGATGTGTAGTGCGCGTGGGAAGCGCGCGGCCATCTCGAACAATCGAATGATGATCGAATAAGCGAATTGCGCACGCGATTCGTTTATTCGATCCGCTATTCGATTATTCGAGATGGCCGCGCGCCTCTTCCCCCCAATCATTGAACCAATCAACCAGTCTCGACGTCCTAAAGGCGCGCAACCCCACGCCGTTGACGGCGGCGCGCCGGAACGCCAGACATAATCCAACTCAACTCACTTGAGGCAGGTGCAACAACCTTACATGGACGCAACCCTCCCCCACTTCGACGACCCCGGCAAAGACGCCGGCACGGAAATGTTCGGTCGCCCCTTCACCTGGGCCACCGGCATCGAGGACACCTTCATCCCGCACGCCCGCCCCGGCCTGCGGGCCTTAGACGAATACGACCTGACGCAGCACTACGCGCAGTGGCAGTCCGACTTCGACCTCGTCGCCGAAACCGGCGTCCACGCGCTCCGCTGGGGCATCCCGTGGTACAAAGTCCAGCCCAAACCCAACGTCTGGGACTGGGCCTGGACCGACGCGTGCCTCGACTACCTCGTCAACGTCAAGCGCATCACCCCCATCCTCGACATCATGCACTACGGCACGCCGCTGTGGATGGAAAACAGCTTCATCAACTGCTGCTACCCCGACGCGGTCGCCGAGTACGCCGCCAGAGTCGCCGAGCGTTACAGCTCGCTCATCCAGTGGTACACCCCGCTGAATGAGCCGCTTGTCAACGCGTCCATGTGCGGCTACGAAGGGCTGTGGCCCCCCTACCTGCGCGGCGACGACGGCTATTTCAAGATGATCATGGCCCTCTCCCGCGGCATCGTCGCCACGGTCAAGGCCATCGCGTCCGCCGCGCCCGGCTGGCGCACCGTCCAGGTCGAAGCCCTCTGGCGCAACACCACGCGCGTCGACGCCCTGCAAGAGCGCGTCCGCCTGAGCAACGAGCTGCAATACATCGCCCTCGATCTCACGATGGGCCGCGTCGACCCCGCGCACCCGCTCTACGCGCGCCTCCGCAAGAACGGCGTCACCGACAGCGACCTCGCGTGGCATCGCGACAACACCATCACCTACGATGTCCTCGGCGCCAACTTCTACCCGTGGTCCGCTAAGGAAATGGCCCCGCGGCTCGACGGCGAAATGCGCGCCGTCCCCATCCGCACCCACGGCGGCCACGTCGCCGCAGCCGTCGCCGAGCTTTACCACCGCTACGGCAAGCCCGTCATGGTCACAGAGACCTCGTCCCTCGGCGGCCTCCAGGCGCGCGAAAAGTGGATGGACGGCACGATCAACGGCATGTTCTCCCTGCGCCAGCAGGGCGTGCCCGTCATCGGCTACACCTGGTTCCCGATGTTCACCATGATCGACTGGGCCTACCGCAAAGGCCGCCGCCCGCTGGCGAGCTATCTGATTCACCTGGGGCTGTACGACGCCGCGTTCGACGCGGACGGCATCCTCCGCCGCGCGCGCACGCCCCTCGTCGACCGCTACCAGGCCCACATGGCCCGCCCGATCCCGCCCATCGCCGCGCCCCTGCGCGTGGAGCAGGTGGCAGTGCCCGCCGGTTCGTAGTA
>CAZPTI010000236.1:0-7931 GCA_964588925.1 uncultured Anaerolineales bacterium
ATCGCTTCCTGCGCGATGCGGTAGAACGTCTCCTTCACGGGCAACGGCACGTCCGGCTCCTCGCCCAGGCTGACGTCCACGTCGAACGCGCGGCGCTCAACCAGCGCGTTGGTCTGCAACTCGATGGCCTTCACCAGGCCGTCCGTCGCAAGCTGATCCGGCCGCAGCTCGAAGATCAGCGCGCGCATCTCCGCCTGCGCGGCTTTGGCGAGCTGGTGCGCGTTGCGGATGCGCTCGCGCGCCAGCTCCGGCTTCTTCTCCCAGTTGGTCAGCGCGTTGTGCGTCGCCAGCGCCACGCCGAACAGCGCCTGCGACACCGAGTCGTGCAGATCGCGCGCCAGCCGCTGGCGCTCCTCCAGCACGGCAAGCGTCTGCGCCTGTTGCGCGGCCTCCTTCAATTCGGTAATGTCAGCGAACGAAACCACCGCAGCCACGATCCGCCCCTCGCGGTCGCGAATTGGCGCGGCGCTGGCTGAGATGAAGCCCCGCGTGCCGTCCCCGCGCAACACTTCTATCTCCTCGCTGTGGATCGTCTCGCCGGTCGTCATTGCCCGCGCGATCGGCCACTCGTGCGGCTCGTACAGGCGGCCGTCCGGGTGGAAGCCGATGTACGCGCGATACTCTTCAACGTGTGGCGACGCGATGAACGGCTGACGCCAGATCTCCTCCACGCGGCGGTTGCTCAACACCAGCCGGCCGCTCGGCGCCTCTGCCAGGATCACCGCAACGGGCATGTTCTCGATGACCGCGGCGAGCCGTGTGCGCTCCACCTCCAACGCAAGCGAGATTGCCGTCAGCTCGTCCGCCTGCGCTTGAAGCTCGGTGGCCTGGTCCTCCGCGCGCGCCAGCAGCGCCTCGACCTGCTGCCGGTTGCGCACCTGCTCCGTCACCTCGATCGCGACGATCATCAGGTCGCGCTCCGACGCCAGCGCGTCACTGGGGGAGGCCTGCCCGAAGTAGAAGGGCAGCAGCGAGTAGCGCCAGTAGGTCGTCCCGCGCTCGAACCCCTCGTGGCGGTACTCCGGGTTCGTGTACGGTTCGCCCGTCTCCGCAACGCGTTTGAAAACGTCGACCAGCCCCTGCTCGCGCGCCAGTGGCACAAACTCCTCAAACGTTCGCCCCACCAGCCCTTCTGAGCGGAACGGCTCGTCGAGGAACTGGAGATACGCCGCGTTCGCATACTTCACGCGCAACTCCGCGCCGTCCAGCACGCAAATGCCCGCGGGCGCGGCCTGGAGCAGCGCATCGTAGAACTCGCGCTGGCGGTGCGTCTCGGCCTGGAGCAGCTTCCGGTCAGTGATGTCGTGGAAGTAGATTTCGATGCGGTCCCCGTGGGGGTAGCCGTGCACCTCGTGCCAGCGCCCCGTGATCGCGGACAGCCCCTCGAAGTGAGTAGGGCGGTTCTCCTGAAAGGCGCGCTCGTAGTTGTCATAAAAATGGGTGCGCCGCGCGGCAGGGAACTCCTCCCACATGTTCCGACCCACCAGGTCGGCCGGGCTGCGCCCGAACAAGCTTGCGGCCTTCTGGTTGACCTCCAGGATGCGCCAGTTACGGCTGAGCACAATGTACCCTTCGAGCAGGCTGTTCAGCACATTTGTGAGCCGCTCGCTGGCCGCTTCCGCGCGCTCCTGCGCCTGCCGGATCTCCGTCACGTCGGTGAAGGTGACGACCACGCCCGTAATGCGCTTCTGCGCGTCGAGGATTGGCGCGGCGCTGACTGTGGCCCACAACTCCCGCCGCGTGCGGGGGTGCTGGAAGCAGACGAGCACATTGCGCACCGTTTCCCCGCGTAAGGCGCGCGGCATTGGGAGGTCGGCCGGGTCGGTAATCTCGCGGCCGTCGCCCCATCTGAATTGAATCTTTGCCACGCGTCGCGCGATGTCCGGGTCGTAATTCTGCGCGTTGTAGCCCAGCAGGCGCTCTGCCACCGGGTTCATGCGGACGATCCGCCCCTCGCCGTCGAACAACATCAGCCCGTTCGCGGTCGCGGCGATGATCGCTTCCAGTTCAGCCGTGCGCTCTGCGACCAGACGCTCCAGGTCCGGATTGGGCAGGCAATTGGGGTCTGTCATGTGTTCTCTCAATGCGATCTGCGCTGACGCCGGCCATTATACCATAGCGGACGGCTCTTTGGCGGTTAGCGCGCTTCTGTGCGTACTACACAAACGAAGAACAAAATCCTCGGATACGCAGTAGTCTGCGCGACCTGTGACCGCGTTTTTGCGTATCCTCCACCGCTGCTATGATCCCTACCGGAAGGAGTCGCCTGATGTCCACCATCACGATTCGCGGCGCGCGGCTGCGCAACCTCAAGAACGTCTCGCTGTCGATCCCGAAGAACCGGCTCGTGATCTTCACCGGCGTGTCCGGCTCCGGCAAGTCGACGATGGCCTTTGACACGCTCCACGCCGAGGGGCAGCGGCAGTACATCGAATCGCTCGGCCTCGTCTCGCACGTCAGCAAGCCGCCGTTCGACAGCATCGCCGGCCTCTCCCCGTCGATCAGCGTCGATCAGGGGCTGACCAACCGCTCCCCGCGCTCCACCGTCGGCACGGCCACCGAGGTCTTCACCTACCTGCGCGTCCTCTTCGCGCGCGTCGGCCACCGCCCTTGTCCCCGGTGCGGCGCGGACGTGCCGCCGCCGCGTGAGGTCAGCGAGGGGTCGTGGGACGACGAGTCGGACGATGCGCCCGCGCTGATCGACGGCGGCGAGGAGGCTGCGGCAACCGTGCCCTGTCCGAACTGCGGCGCGCGGCTGCCCGAAATGGGCATGGCGATGTTCTCTTTCAACAAGCCCGACGGCGCATGTCCGGCCTGCACCGGGCTTGGCTCAATCTACATGCCGAACTTCCCGCAACTGCTCGACGAGTCGAAGAGCATCCTCGAAGGCGCGGTCGCCGGGTGGGACCCCGTCCACATGATCCCGTACAACGTGAAGACCCTGACCGCCTCCGCGCAGTGGTACGGCTTTTCGTTTGATCCCGCCCTGCCCGTCGCTTCGCTCGGCCCGATCCAGCGCGACCTGCTCATCTACGGCGTGGGGAGCAAGCAGTTCAAGCGCCACTTCCCCGACAGGCAGCCGCCCCCGTCCGTAGCGAAAGGGTATTTCGAGGGAGTCTTCACCAGCCTCCTGCGGCGTCATGCAGAGCACGCGGAGGATGCTGAGTATCTGGAGAAGATCGAGCGCTACCTGATCCGGCAGACGTGCCCCGACTGCGGGGGCGCGCGCCTGCGTCCCGAAGCGCGCGCGGTCACGGTCCTGGGGCGCCATCTGGTCGCAGGTCAGCAAACGCGCGAGCAGCATCCTGAGCAGAACACAACGGAGTCGCAGGAGCATCCTGAGCGGAACGCAGTGGAGCCGAAGGACGCGTCCCTTTCGCGCCTGCCGTTGGCCGAGTTGACGGAGTGGGTGGATCGACTCGAAACCGAACTCTCCCCCGACGACTGGCTCGTCGCGGAGCAGATCGTCCTCGACCTCCGCGCGCGCATCCGCCGGTTGGTCGACGTGGGGCTCGGCTACCTGACCATCGAGCGCGCGACGCCGTCCCTCTCCGCCGGCGAGGCGCAGCGGCTGCGGCTCGCCACCCTCCTCGGCTCCGGCCTCACCGGCGTTCTTTACGTGCTTGACGAGCCGACCATCGGGCTGCACGGCCGCGACAACGCGCGCCTCGTGACCATGCTCCGCGCGCTACGCGACCTCGATAACACCGTTCTCGTGATCGAGCACGACATGGACGTCGTCAAAGAAGCCGATTGGATCGTCGACTTCGGGCCGGGCGGCGGGCGCACCGGCGGACAGATCGTGGCGCAGGGCGCGCCGGCCGAGGTCATGGCGGCGTCTTCTTCGCTCACCGGCCAGTATCTCAGCGGCGCCGCGCGCATTGCCGTCCCCGCGCAACGGCGTCGCTCAAACGGCGCCGCGCTGACGATCCACGGCGCGCGCGAACACAACCTCCGCGACATCACCGTCAGCTTCCCCCTTCGCGCCGAGGGTGGCGCGGGCATGTTCGTCGCGGTCACAGGCGTCTCCGGCTCCGGCAAGTCCTCCCTGATGTTCGACATCCTCGACCGCGCCGCGCGCCAGCGTTTCTTCGGCGCGACGGTCGCGCCGGGCGAGCACGATGCGATCACCGGCTGGGAACACGTCGACAAGATCATCACCATTGACCAGCAGCCCATCGGGCGCAGCACCCGTTCCAATGCCGCCACCTACACCGACGCGTTCACCGCGATCCGCGAGGCGTTCGCCGCTCAGCCGCTCGCGCGCGAGCGCAAGCTCTCCGCCCAGCATTTCTCGTTCAACGTGCCGGGCGGTCGCTGCGAACGGTGCCAGGGCGCGGGGGTGCTGCCGGTCGAAATGCACTTCCTGCCGAACGTTCTCGTGCGCTGCCCTGCGTGCCACGGCCGCCGCTACAAGCGCGAAGTGCTGGCGGTGAAATACGGCGGCTACGACATCTCCGAAGTGCTCGCCATGACTATTGCGGACGCGCTGCCGCTCTTCGAGCAGGTCCCCGCCGCGGGCGCGCGCCTCGGCCTCATGGCTGAAACCGGCCTCGGCTACCTCACGCTCGGCCAGCCCGCATCGAGCTTCAGCGGCGGCGAGGCGCAGCGCGTTAAGCTCGCGCGCGAACTGGCGCGCCGCGCCACCGGCCGCACGCTGTATCTGCTCGACGAACCGACCACTGGCCTGCACCCCGCCGACACCGCGCACCTCCTCCTCCTGCTCGGTCGCCTGGTCGACGCCGGCAACGCGGTCATCGTCATCGAGCACAACGTGGACGTCATCAAGGTGGCCGACTGGGTCATCGACCTGGGCCCGGAGGGCGGGGAGGCCGGCGGGCAGGTCATCGCGCAGGGCGCGCCCGAAGAGGTCGCGCAGGCCGCCGCGTCCCACACCGGCGCGCTCCTGCGACAGTCCCTGGCATAGACCCGACGGGTTCCGCAACGCCACGCAGTGGCGCCCCGTCGGGTCTCTCGCCCAATGTGCTACAATAACACCGCTTCTCCCGCCACCCGCGAGGCTCACCCATGCCCACCCTTCATATCATCCCGCACACCCACTGGGACCGCGAATGGTATCTCACCTTCCAGCAGTTCCGCGCGAAGCTCGTCCACCTGCTCGACGGGCTGCTCGACCTCCTGGCCGCCGACCCCGCCTACCGCTGCTTCCTACTCGACGGGCAAACCATCATCCTCGACGACTACCTCGCCGTGCGACCGGAGCGGCGAGGGGACATCGGGTCGTTCGTCCGCGCAGGCCGTCTGTTCATCGGCCCGTTCCGCATCCTTCCCGACGAGTTCCTGGTCAGCCCCGAAGCTACTATCCGTAACCTCCTGGAAGGCGACCGTGACGCCCGACCGTACGGCGCGAAGATGCGCATCGGGTACATCCCCGACCCCTTCGGCCACATCGGGCAGATGCCGCAAATCCTGCGCGGCTTCGGCATCGACACCGCCTGCCTCACGCGCGGGCTGAGCGACGAGCCGTGCGAGCTGTGGTGGGAAGCCCCCGACGGCTCGCGCGTGCTCCTGGCCTACCAGCGCAACAGCTACGGCAACGCGGCCGGGCTGGTGGCGAGCGATCCCGCGCTCTTCGCCGCAGGCGCGCGCGACGCGGCCGGCGCGCTCGCGCCCTTCTCCGCCGCCGAGCATTTGCTGTTGATGTTCGGCACGGATCACCAGGAGCCGCAGGCCGAGACGAGCTCGGCAATTCTGGCCGCGCAGCCCCTCCTCCCCGACTTCCGCCTCATTCATTCTTCGTTGCCCGAATACTTCGCCGCGCTCGCCGCGTCGCTCGATCTGGCCGCGCTGCCCGTCGTCCGCGGCGAGTTGCGCGCCTGCAAGCGCCACCCGCTGTTGCCCGGCGTGCTCTCCGCCCGCATATGGATCAAGCAGCGCAATCGCGCGTGCGAGACGCTGCTCGAAAAGTGGGCCGAGCCGTTCACCGTGTGGGCGGAACGGGCCGCGCGGGAGCAGCGACCGCGCGAGTTGCTTGCCGCACCTGCCGCGCTGCTCCGCCCCGCATGGCGGCTGCTGCTCGAATGCCACCCGCACGACTCCATCTGCGGCTGTTCCATCGACCAGGTCCACGCGGAGATGTCCCCGCGCTTCGATCAGGTTGAGCAGCTCGGCGAGGAAGTCACGCGGCAGGCGCTGGTCACGCTCGCGGCTGCGATCGACACGCATCCTCCGGTCAACAGCCCCGCAACACCCGTGATCGTCTTCAACCCCTCGTCGTTCCCGCGCGTCGACCTCGTCTCCGTCGAGTTGGAGCCGCCCGCCGGCTGCGGTGAGTTCGCGTTGCTGGACGCAAGGGGCGCGTCGATTCCGTACGAGACGCAGGGCCTCGGCACCCGCGAACTGATCAACATGCGCATGGGGCGGAAGGAGTTCGCGTCGGCAGTCAGCGCGCTGTCCGGCGGCAACGTCGCCGGGATGAAGCTGCGAGAACTGAGCGTAACGCGCAACGGCGCGCAGGCGCGCCTCGAAGTCGCGCTGAGCGAGAAGGGCGAGGCCAACACCCGCGCGTGGGAGCGCGGCGCCCGTGAAATCACCGCGCTGCTGGCCGACGAGGATGTAACCGAGTATCTCGTGCGCGCCCGAACGGCTTCCACTGTTGAGGCGACCTTCGTCGCGCGGGACGTCCCCTCGTGCGGCTATCGGACCTTCTGGGCCGCGTGGCGGCCCCTCCCGGACACGCAGCCGGCTGCCGCAAATCCGCTGCTGACGCGGCTCGCGCCGGTCGCCGTCACGCTCGCCAAAGTGCCGCTGATTGAGCGCACCGCCAACCTCGCGGGCGAGTGGGGCAAAGGCCGGCCGGTCAGTCGGATCGAAAACGAGTTCTTTGTCGTCCAACTCGAACGCAACGGTGCGTTGACTCTAACCGACAAACGCTCCGGCGCGGTCCTCCCCGGTCTCAACCGTTTCCTCGACGGCGGCGATTGCGGCGACGAGTACAACTACGCGCCGCCTCAAAACGACGCGTTCGTCGAGGCGAAGCTGCTCAATTTCGAGACGCGCGTCGACGACGTGACGCAAGTCATCACCGCGCATCTGGAAATGCGCCTGCCTGCCAGCCTCTCACCTGACCGCGGCAGCCGTTCCCGCGAGACGGTCAAAGCGCTGATCGAAACCCGCATCCGTCTCGCCGCAGGCGTGCCGCGCATCGACATCACCACCGAGATCGACAATCCGGCGCGCGATCACCGCCTGCGCGTCCATTTCCCTTCCGGCATTCGCGCACAAGCCGCAGAATACGACGGACATTTCGAGATCACGCGCCGCCCCACCGCGTTGCCGCCGTTCGACAACTCGTGGGCCGAAGATCCCCGCCCGGAGTCGCCGCAGCGCGCCTTCGTTGCAGTCAGCAACGACACCCGCGGCCTGCTGATCGCCAACCGCGGCCTGCCCGAAGCCGCAGTCACGCCAGACGGCGACATCGCGCTCACCCTGCTCCGCTGCATCGGCTGGCTCTCGCGTGACGACTTCTCGACCCGTCGCGGCCACGCCGGCCCCGCGCTCGAAACCCCCGCCGCGCAGATGCTCGGCAGGTGGCGCTTCGACTACGCCATCGTCCCGTTCGTCGCAGCCGAAAAGCTCGCCGCGTACCGGTCCGCCTGGGCGTTCGATGCGCCGCTGCGCGCACTCACCGCATCTACCCATAGCGGCCCGCTGCCGGCCACAATGTCCGTCCTGCGCGTGCAGCCCGACAGCTTCGTCCTGAGCGCAATCAAGCCCGCCGAAGACGGCCAAGGCTGGATCGCGCGCGGTTACAATGCGACTGATCAACCAATTGACGTAACGCTCGAAACGTGGCGGCCCTTCGCGCATGTCGAGCGCGTGAATCTGGCGGAAGAGGGGTTGTCGGAGCAGGAACTGACACTAGACGGAGCGACTGTTGCCCTGAAGGCGCGTCCGCATGAGATCGTTAC
>CAZPTI010000237.1:0-7926 GCA_964588925.1 uncultured Anaerolineales bacterium
TCGGCTTCCTGCTCGTCGCCCTCGCCCAATTCCTTCTGGATCGCCTTGAGTTGCTCGCGCAGGAAGTACTCGCGCTGCGTCTTCTGCATCTCGTCCTGGGCCTGCGACTGAATCTTGCGGCCCAGTTCGAGCACTTCCAGCTCCTTCGACAGGATGCTGTTGAGACGCGCGAGCTTCTCGCCCACCGGGTTGAGTTCGAGGATCTCCTGCGCCTGCTGCGGCTCCATGCGCGTGGACGCGGCCACGAGGTAGGCAAGCTGCTTCGCGCTGGTCGCGTTCATCGCCGCGGTCTCGAGCTCCTCCGGCATGTGCGGGACGAGCGAGACGAGGCGGCGGAACAGGTCCAGCGTGGCGCGCATGAGCGCCTCGGACTCCAGGTTCTGCTCCCCTTCTTCGTCGGGCATCTCGGAGACGCGCGCGCGGAGATACGGCTGCTCCTGAAGATATTCGTCGACGCGGATGCGCTCGATGCCCTGCACGATGAGGCGGATGGTGCCGTCGGGCGCGCGCAACATGCGGTGCACGATGGCGGCGGTGCCAACGCGGTAAATCTCGTCGGGGTTCGGCTCTTCAACCTCGGGATTCCTGGACGTGACCAGGGCGATGATGCGCTGATCGGCCACGTCGACGAGCGCGTCGTCGACCAGCCGGATCGACCGCTCCTGGCCGATGGTCAGAGGCAGCCACATCATCGGGTATACCACGACCCCGCGCAGGGGCAGGATCGGCAGCTCGCGCGGGATGCTTATTTCGTTCTGTTCGCCAACACTCATGATGCTCCACCTTCGCTCTCGATAGCCGCGTTGCTGTGCGCCGCGCCCGTTTCGCCCTCGGTCGTCGCCCCGGTGCGCACCGGCACCCGGCGCGCGGTGGCCTTCGGCAGGACGATCTTCAGGAAGCCGTTCTCATAGGCGGCCTCCTGGCCGGACGGCTCCAGCGCCCACGGCAGATGAACCTCCGTGCGGAACTTGCCGTGGCGGATCTCCATCTGCTGATAGCCGAGCTTCTCCGACGGGTCGCGGCGGTTGCCGGCCACAAGCAGCGTCCGCCCGCGCAGCAGGATTTCATAATCGTTCGGGCCTAACCCCGCAATCTCGATGACCACGACGACCGCGTTATCGGTCTCGTAGACGTCCGTCGGCGGGCGCCAGATGGTCTCGTTGGGCATGTTCCAACGAGGATTTCCATAGTTCTCGCGATACACGTGCGCACCCTCCTGAAAGTTCCACTCAATTCGCTCGCCGTAGTAATCCGCTCGGCGCATTGTACCATGCCACACGAACAACCTTTGCGGGCTTTCTTCCCCTTGTAAAGGGTTTATACAGGGAGCGCGTTAGAAGGGCGCTTCTTTTGTGTTAACGAGGTGTTAGTGGTCGCTTTGACGCGCCGCGCCTCTGCCGATATACTGTCTGCCGCAACCAACCCCCTCACAGGAGGCAGCATGTCCACCGACCGGCTCGTCGATCTCTCCATCCGCGCGTTCTCCGAGCGCCTGGCTTCCGCCGACCCTGCGCCGGGGGGCGGCTCGGCGTCCGCCGTGGCGGGCGCGCTGGCCGCGGGGCTGGCCGCGATGGTCGCGCGGCTGACCATTGGCCGGCCGAAATATGCGGAGCATCAGGACGAGATGGAGCGGGTGCTGGCGCAGGCCGAGCGACTGCGCGGGCAGATGCTGGCGCTGGTCGATGCGGACACGGCGGCGTATCAGAACGTGATGGAGGCGTACCGGCTGCCGAAGGGAGAAGGGGAGCGGGGGGCCGCGCGCAAGGCCGCGATCCAGGAGGCGCTGCTGCACGCGGCGGATATTCCGCTGGCCGCGGCGGAGGCGTGCGTGCAGGTGCTCAACCTCGCCGCGCTCGCGGTGCAGCACGGGAACAAGAACGCGGCGTCGGACGGCGCGGTGGCCGCGCTGCTGGCGCACGCGGCGCTGCACGGCGCGGCGCGCAACGTGCGGATTAACCTGGAACAGATCGAGGATAAGTCATTTTGCGCGTCGGCGGAGCTGCGGCTGTCGGGCGTCATCGAGAACGGCGAGGCCGCGCTGAAGCGCGCGCTGGACGCGTAGCGCATGGCCTTTGCCACAGAGGTCACAGAGGGCGCAGCGGGAGGATCGTCGCGCGTCCGGTTCTCTTCTGCTGCGCTCGCGCTCCTCGGCTACCTCAGCCTCACCCTGCTGATGACCTGGCCGCTCGTCACGCAGTTCGCGGCGGCCATTCCGGGCGACTCGTTTGACGGGTGGCAGAACTACTGGAATTTGTGGTGGGTGAAGACCGCGCTGGTGGAGAAATTCACCTCGCCCTTCTTTACTGACATCCTCTACGCGCCGACCGGCGTCAGCCTGCTGTTCCACACGCTCAACCCGTTCAACGGCATCGCATTCCTGCCGGTGCAACTGGCGTTCGGGCTGATTCCGACGTACAACGCGGCCGTGGTGTTCAGTTTCGCGGTGGGCGGGCTGGGCGCGTATTTGCTGGCGCGGTGGGTGCTCGGGCCGGGGGGCAGCCGGTGGGCCGCGTTCCTCGCCGGCGCGGTGTTCACCTTCGCGCCGTATCACGTCGCGCACCTGCTCGGCCACATGCAACTGATCGCGCTCCAGTGGCTGCCGTTCTTCGCCCTTTACCTGCTGCGCGCGGTGGAAAACAGCCACAGAGGACGCAGAGGGCTCAGAGAGGTGGGGCTGGCCGTCCTGTTCCTCGTCCTCGTGGCGTTGTGCGACTGGTATTATGTCTTCTACTGTTTGATCTTTTCGGCGGTGGTCGCGGTGTGGGTGTTGGTCGCGCGGCGCGGCGGAGACCCGACGGGTGCGTCACTACGTGACGGTCGAAACCCGTCGGGGCTCGTCGCCATTGCCGCGATCTGGCTGCTGGCCGCGCTCGTCCTGAGTCCCCTGCTCGTGCCGATGGTGCGCGAGGCGCTGAGCGCGTCGTACATGGTGCCGGACGCGGGGCAGAGCCGGACCTTTTCCGCGGATTTGCTGGCTTTTGTGACGCCGCAGGGGTTTCATCCGCTGTGGGGCGAGTGGGCGCGCGGGGCGAGCGCGCGGTTCACTGCGACCATCTCGGAATATACGGTTTTTGCGGGCTACACGGTGCTGGCGCTGGCGCTGGTGGCGGTCTTTGCGCGCTGGCAGGGGCGCCGCGGGATGAAGGGGCTGTGGATCAGCGTCGCGCTGGTGTTCTTCATCCTGTCGCTCGGCCCCGCGCTGCACGTGGGCGGGAACACCGCGCTGCTGCCCGGCGGCGGCGAGATTCCCCTGCCCTACGCGCTGCTCGAACGGCTGCCCTTCCTCGATATCATGCGCTCGGTCAGCCGGCTGGACGTGATGCTGATGCTGGCGCTCGGCGTGCTGGCGGCGGGCGGAGTGACGAGCCTGACGCGCTGGCTGAGCGGACGCGCGCCGGCCCTCGCGCGTGTTGCCCCGGCGCTGGCGCTCGGCCTCGTCCTGTTCGAGTTCCTCCCCGCCCCCTACCCGATGAGCCCGCCCGACACACCCGCCTGGTACAGGACGCTGGCGCAGGATGACCGCCCCGGCGCGGTGCTCAACCTGCCCGCGAACTGGGATCGTCCCGGCTACCTGCTGTACCAGACGGAGCACGGCAAGCCGCTGACCGTGGCGTACATCAGCCGCGACGACCCGCGCACCCTCACCGAGCGCGCGCCCGTGCTGCAACACTTCCGCCACCTGGGGCCGGACATCGTCGACATCGACCTGGCGCAGCAGGGGCAGCAGGTGCTGGCGGACCTGGGGGTGCGGTGGGTGGTGTTGGATCGCTACAAGATGCCCGGCGGCGCGGAGCGCGAGGTGACGGAGGCGCTGGCGCGGGAGATTTTCGGCAGCCAGCCGCCCGCGTTCGAGGATGAGCGGCTGACGGTCTACGAGGTGAGCGCGCTGGGTCAGGGCGGGCCGTACGTGGTGCTGGGGGACGGGTGGGGGCCGTTCGATGCGGAGAAGGGGTCGCGCGAGGTCATGGGGAGCGCGACGGTGCTGGTGATGTCGCCCGGAACTTACCCCGCGACGCTCATCATCACGCTGTCGCCGGAGAGCACGGCCGGCGCGCGGCCCGCGTCGGGCGACGCGTACGAGGTGCGGCTGGCGCTCACGCCGGGCGCGAACGCGCTGACGATCGACTCGCCGGCGGGGGAACGGACGGTGGTGGCGGGGTTGCGGATTGTGCCGTAATTGTGGTTCGTAGTAAGCGCTTCAGCGCTCGTTCTCGCCGCCACACCACGGGCGCTAAAGCGCCTACTACGAACCGGCTGCCGCGACCGCGCGCCGCGGCTTGATCTCCGACCGGTACGCGTCGTACAGCGTCAGCAGGTTGGCCTGGTGCAGCTTTTGCACGAGGCCGCCGAGGGGGATGCGCGAGAGGCCGCATTCCTCGATGGTGATCTCCAGGATCGCGCTGCGCGGGACGCCGCGCGCGATGCGCTCGCGGACGAGGCGGTCGACCGTGCGCAGGTAGTGCGCACTCGCTTCAAGCGTTTCGTCGATCTCCCCGCGCAACAGCACCTCGCCGTGCCCCTGCACCAGGTTTTCCAGGCTGAGGGTGCGCAGCCGCTCCAACGAACGCACCATGTCCTCCAGGTCGCCGCCCACCACGTAGGGCACGGGCATGACCGCGTCGCTCGCCACGAGCAGCCGATCCTCCACCACGTGCACAGTGATGACGTCCTTGCTGTGGCCGGGCGCGTGGCGCAGCTCGACGGTCTTGCCGCCGAAGCGCAGCGTCATGCCCTCGTTGAACAGCAGCTCAGGATAGCGGATCACCACGTCGTGGAGCGCGGGGGTCTGCTCCTTGGCCTGTTGCAGCGCGGCCTCGGCGTGGCGCTCCATCAGGCGGCGGCACTGGTAGTGCGAAACGACGACGGCCTCGGGGAAGAGATAGGTGCCGTAGATGTGATCGGCGTGCGAGTGGGTGTTGACGACGTAGCTCACCTTCGCGCGGCGCTGGCTGACGAACTCGCGGATTTGCCGCGTCTCCTGGGGAAACGGCAGCGTATCGACGAGGATCGCGCCCTCATCGGTGAAGATGATGGTCGCGGTGACTTCGGCGTACAACCCGCTGGTGAAGACGTAGACGCCCTCTGAGATGCGATCACGTTTTAGCGGCACAGGCAGTGTTGCTCCGTTGGTCTGGGTGGTTTGCGCGGCGGTCCGACCGGCGCGCGGGCAGGCGGACGACGGTGGCAGGATAGCACGGCGGGGGAGGGGTGTCAAGGGGCGCATCAGGCCGCGGCAATTTGCAATACTAACCATATCTGACTATTATTTGTGCGCCAGTCCTTATAACGGGAGCGCGCGCTCCCGATGACCACAGGAGGGTAATGTGTCGCGTGTTTCTTCAGTGTTACTGGTCGCGCTGATCCTCGCAGCGCTGGTCGCGCTTGCGGGGGCGGCGGCTGCCGCGCCCACCGAACCCGATTCGTCCGTGACGGGGCCGTCCGCCGAGCCGATGCGGGTCTACCTCCCGCTGACCATGCGCCTCGCGCCGGCCCAGCCGCAAGGTATCTACGGTCGGGTCACGTATGCCGGCGCGCCCGCGGCAGGCATCCCGCTTGCGCTGCGCCGCTTTGACCCAGGCGCGGGGTGGACAACGGCGCTCACGACGACTACTGACAGCGAAGGCAAGTACCGCTTTGTGGCTGTGTTGAGCCTCCTTCCGGGCCAGAAGTATTACGTCCGCTACGGCACGAATCAGAGCAACCCGAACTACGTATCCGACTGGTGGCTGCCGGAGATCACCAGCTACACAGCCGGGCAGTCCGTTCATGGCGGCGACTTCGACCTGAAGAACATCCCGCTCGTGTCGCCGCCCGACGACGCCGCGCGTGCGCTGCCGGTCACATTCCAGTGGCTCACCCGCGGCATCGCCGGCGACTCCTACCGCTTCAAGATGTTTGACCCGAACAGCGACAAAGCGTGGAGCAGCAACGATCTGGGGGCGGCGAGCAGCTTCACCCTGGGCAGCGTGCCGCCGGGCGGCAGCGCAGGCGTCCCATATATCTGGTACGTCCGCGCGCATCAGGGCGAGAACAGCTACGGCGACTCGTTCGAGGCGCGCTTCATCACGCTGCTTAACGGCAGTCCCGCGGAAGCCGTCGGCCGCGATGGGCAAATCTTGCAACCGGAGCGCCATGACACGCGTTAGCGGTCGCGCAGGCTGACACACGGGAGGGTCGGAAACGTCCGGCCCTCCCGTCGCGTTATATAATGGCGCCGTGAGGTGCACCGTGAGCAAAGTCCTGATCCTCTCCCCCCACTGCGACGACATCGCGTTCTCTCTCGGCGCGTCGATCATGGCGCGCGAGTGGGGCGAACTCGTGACGGGCGTCGTGATCTTCTCCGAATCGCGCTACTCGCTGTCAAGGGGCTGGGACAACGATGCGGCGGCGCAGACCGCGGTGCGCAACGCGGAGGAGCGCGCGGCCGCGGCGCTCGGCGGCTACCGCGTCGAGTTCCTCGGCTTTCCTGAGCCGGGCGTGCGTCCTGGCTACACGCAAGTGACCGACATCTTCTCGCCCGACCTCGATTTCACACGCGACCCCGTGTGGGAGGGCGTGGACGCGCGGCTGCGAGCGTTGCTGGCCGAGTTCGACGCGGCCGGCGGGGGGATCGTCCTGTCACCGCTGGGCGTGGGGCGGCATGTCGACCACTGCATGACGGCCGCGGCGTTCCGCGCGGCGCTAAAGACATTGCCAAATATTGCGCCCGCCTTCTACGAAGACCTGCCCTACGCCGCGCGCTTCACCAGCCAGGAGATCCGCCGCCTCGTGCCCGACGGCCTCGGGCTTAAGCCGGTGCTCTTCAGGCGCGGCAACCTCGCCGACAAGCTGCGGCTGCTGCGCGTGTACGCGTCGCAGGTGAGCGCGGATGATTATGATAGCGTCGCGGCGCACTGGGATTGCCGGGGGTGGGGGGAGTTGGTGTGGATGATCGCGTAGGCTTTAGCCTGCGCACGCGCGGCCATCTCGAATAAGCGAATGCCGCCTGCGGGCGGGAGCGAATAAACGAATGGCCCCGCGCGCATTCGATTATTCGTTCCCGATTCGTTTATTCGAGATGGCCGCGCGTGCCCCAACGCGTTCAGTTGCGCCCCCCAAACCAAAACAAAGCCGCCGCACGCAAGCGCGTCCGGCGGCGAATGATCCCGTAGGTTCCCCACTCTGCCGTGTGTTCGCTTGTCCTGAACCTGCTTACGCAGGTGGGGGCCTTATCGCCGGTTCAGCCTTGCCCGACCCGCCATGTGTTCAGCATGGCAAGGGGCTATCGCATCCCCGTTCGAAGCGGGCTCCCTTAGTGATCATGTTGGCTCAGAACGTTACGGAACATCACGCGCAGCGTAGGGCACTGCGTCGAGTATACGCAGGAACTTGAAATCGCGCAAACCTGGAAAACCACCCTCCGGCCCCGTTTATAATGGAATATAATGCGCGCAACACCCTGCGTCAGCCCGTGGAGATAGCCATGAGCGCCGTCGAAGCCTTCGATCACCTGGTGAAACTGCTCGCCGCCGCCTTCCCTGCGGAGCGCGATCTGCGCCACCTGGCAGGCTATGCGAATATCGACCTCGGCGATGTCGAGATGCGCGGCCGCGCGCGGCCGTCGTGGGAGGACACGCTGATCGTCGCGACGCGCGGCGGGCAGGTGGACGCGCTGCGCCGGTATGCGACGGAGCGCGCGGCGCATCCCGGCCTGCGCGACGCATTCGACCGCTGGGCCGCCGTCCCGCGCGAAGAGCAGTTGCGCCTGGTCGAGCGGCTCCGTCTTGCCGATGCCGCCCATCCCGCGCCGCCTTCCGCGCTCCACACGGTGCGCGCGCCCGTGGCGGACTTCACCGGCCGCGTGAAGGAGGTCGAGAAGCTCGTCGCGGAGCTGACGCGCGACGGCGCCGCGGCCATCAGCAGCGTGCGCGGGATGGGCGGCATCGG
>CAZPTI010000238.1:0-7918 GCA_964588925.1 uncultured Anaerolineales bacterium
TCGGGAACCCGTCGGGTGTTCGTCTCTCCCGACGGGTTTCGGGAACCCGTCGGGTGTTCGTCTCTCCCGACGGGTTTCGGGAACCCGTCGGGTGTTCGTCTCTCCCGACGGGTTTCGGGAACCCGTCGGGTCTCAATCGCGGCCGCGCTTATTCGACTTCCATCAACAAATCAATCAACGCGTCGCAGTAGCGCTCCACCCGCTCGTCATCCCCCCACGCCACCGCCTGCCGAATGTCCGCCACCGTCGCGGCCAGGTCATCCGCCAGCCCCGCAGCCAGGCCGGGGTCTTCCAGCGCGCGCTGCGCCCGGTCCAACAGCGCGGCCACGCCCGGATCGAGCGCGAGGTCATCCCCCTCGCCCGCCACCGCCGCCGACGCGAGGTCCCACGTCTCCGCCAGCTTCGCCTGGCTCGCCGCAATCTCATCCGGGCTGAGCCGCTGCCGGCTCGCCTTCAGCCGCGCGCTCGTCCGCTTTCCGCTCCCGCGGTCCTCCACCGCCACGTCGAGGATGCCGTTCACGTCCAGCGCAAAGCTGACCGTCACCTCGCTCAACCCGTCCGCCCGATTCGCCGTCAGGTTCTCCACCAAAAATTCGCCCAGCAGCGTATTCTCCGACGCGACCGCCTTCTCCCCCTGATACACCTTGATGTGGATCTTGTCCTGGCCGGGGAAGAGCGTCGTGAACAACTCGCTCTTGCGCACCGGGATCGTCGTGTTGCGCCGCACCACCGGCGCGAACAGGTCCGCGCGCACCCGCCCGTCCCACGCCAGTTGCGCCGATTCGATGCCGAGCGAATACGGCGTCACGTCCACCAGGATCGCGTCGATCTCCTCGCCCGCGATGATCCCCGCCTGCACCGCCGCGCCCAGCGCCACCGCCGCGTCCGGGTCGATCTCGATGTGCGGCTCCTGCCCCATCTGGCTCGTCATCAGCTCCCACACCGCCGGGATGCGCGTCGATCCGCCCACCAGCAGCACCCGGTCGATCTCGTGCGGCGCCAGCTTCGCATCGTCCAGCGCCCTGCGCACCAGCTCGACGGTCCGGCCCAACAGGTCCGCGATCAGCTCCTCGAACGCCTCGCGGCTCACCTCGCGGCGCAGGTGCAGCGGCTGCCCCTTCGCGTCCGTCGCCACGAACTCCAGCCGCACGTCGGCGAAATGGCCCGCGGACAGCTCGATCTTCGCCTCTTCCGCGGCCCGCAGCAGCCGCGCCCACGCCTGGTGTTGCAGCCGCAGGTCGATCCCGTGCGCCTCGTTGAACTCGTCCGCCAGCAGGTTCGCCAGCCGCTCGTCGAAATCGTCGCCGCCGAGGAAGTTGTCGCCCGCGGTCGCCAGCACATCCACCACGCCCGAGTGCAGCTCGATGATCGACACGTCGAACGTGCCGCCGCCCAGGTCGTACACCAGCACCTTCAGTTCCTGGTCGCTGCCCGGCCCGTAGCCGTACGCCAGCGCGGACGCGGTCGGCTCGTTGATGATCCGCTCCACCGTCAGCCCCGCGATCTCGCCCGCCTCGATGGTGGCCTGCCGCTGCGTCTCGGTGAAATACGCGGGCACGGTGATGACCGCGCGCCGCGCCCCCTCGCCAAGCGCGACCCGCGCCGCCTCCCGGATGCGCGCCAGGATGAACGCCGAGATTTCCTGCGGGGTGTACGTCTTGCCCGCCATGCTGACCGTCTCGCCGCGGCCCATCCGCCGCTTGATCGAGCGCACGGTCCGCTCCGGCGCAACCACCCACTGGTTGCGCGCCGCCGCGCCCACCAGCACCGCGCCATCCGGCCCGATGCCCACCACGGAAGGCAGCAGCCGCTCGCCGTCGACAGGCAGCAACACGGGCGCGCCGTCGCGGATCACCGCCAGCACCGAATTGGTCGTGCCCAGATCGATCCCGATAATCTTGTCCCCGTTGCTCATGCGGCTCCGCCCTCTCCCGTCCGGTTAACCACCACCTCGGCATAGCGCAGCACCCGGCCGCGCTGGCTGTATCCCTTGCGCAGCACCCGCAGCACCGCGCCGTCGGCCGCGTCGCGCCGCGCCTCGGTCGCCATCGCCAGGTGCAGCCGCGGATCAAACGCCTGCCCCGCCGCCTCGATCGGCGCGATGCCCGCGGTCGCCAGCAGCGCCAGGAAGCGCGCCCGCACCATCTCCAGCCCGTCCAGCCACCCCGCCAGCGCTTCGGCCAGCGCCGGATCAGCCGCGCTTGCAGGGATCGGCTCCCCGCGCCCGGCCAGCCGCTGCCAGAAGCCCGGCCGCTCCCCCCCGTGCGCCTGCCGTGCGGCCTCCGCGTGCCGCGCCAGCAGCTCCCGGCCGCTCGCCAGCGCCAGCTCCACGCCGTCAAGCGCGGGCAGCAGCTCCGCCGCCAACTGCCCCCGGCCCTCGTCGCGCAGCGCCTCGGCCGCAGCCACCTCGCTCGCCGCGGCCTCCTGCGCCGCCTGCGCCCGCTGCCCGGCCACGTCCTGCAAGGTCGCCAGCGCGCTCGCCACGCGTTCGTCCTTCAGCTCGGCCAGCGTGTTCGTCTTGAACTGCGTCCGCCCCAGCTTCGCCACGTTCTGCGCCAGCTCGTCCAGCCCGCGCGCCAGCGCCTCGCCCTGTTCGCGGCCCGCCTCCTGCGCCTGGAGCACGGCGGTCAGCCGGTCATCCAGCGCCGCAGCCGCGTCCGGGTCGGTCAGGTGGCGCAGCAGCGCGTCGGCCAGCCGCTCGTTCGCGCGGCTGGCGGCCAGCGCCTCATCCACGCTCGCCTGCAAACGGTCAAGCTGGCTGCTCAGCCGGACCAGATACCCCTGCGCCTGCGCGTCGCTATTCAGGGAGTCGAGGCTCATTAAAATCGTCCTGGAGGGAGAGATCGGCCAGCCGGAGCTCCAGCGCGAGGGTGAGGATGTCCTGCGGCTGTACGGTCAGGTCAAAAGTGGGCTGGCGGCGCTTCGGCAGGCTGCCCGGCGGCTGGAGAAGAAACAGGTCGGTCTCGCGGCGCGCCTCCGCGGTCTTCACTCGCTCATACGCCGCGCGAATCTGCTGGAACTTCTCCGGCTCCCGCTCCGGCGGAAACTCGCGCACCAGCCTGAAATACGCCTTCTTGATCTCGCCGTCGTCGCTCCCCCGCGGCACGCCCAGCGTGGCGTAAGGGTCTATCGGCTGCTCGGCCCGCTTTGCCATGTCATTCCTCTCCCGTCGCCGCCGCTAGAGGCCGAGCAACTGCTTAAGTATCGTCTGGCCTGCCCCGCCAAACGGCGAGGTCAACAACAACTCGGCGGCCTCCGCATGGCGCAGCACGTGCGCGTCGCCTGCCCTGCGCGCCACTTTGATCGCCTCTCGGATCAGCCGCTTCGCCGCCTTCGTATTGCCCAGCTCGAAGTTGGCGCGGTGCGCGTCCAGATACTCCACCGCGCCCGACAGAGCCGCCTCCCGCCGGATTTGCGCGTCGATCTCGGCTGCGAAGGCCGCGGCCCCCGCCTCGTGCGCCGCGAGAAACGCATCCAGCAACACACCCGCGCGCGTATCGTCGACCCACGGCTGCCCCACCAGGCCCAGCGCCTCATCGACGAACAGCCGCGCCCAGTCGTCGCCCAGCTTGCAGCTTAGCGCCTGCCGCGCCTGGTGCACCCAAAAAGCAGGCAGCAGGTTCGGCAGGCCGCGCATCGTCGGCAGCAGTTCGCGCACCTGGTCCTCCGCCTGCGCATGGAGCAGCTCGTGCAGCGCGGGGCCGAACCACTCCGCACCCTGCCCCGCCGCGGCCACCGCCTCCAGCAAGCGCGCCACCCCCTCGTCGCGGCGCCCCCCTGCGACCAGGTGGCTGCCCAGGGCCATGAGCAACTGCGGATGGCCCGGCGCCTCGCGCAGGCCGTCTTCGAGCAGCTTGATGGGATCGCCGGCTTGCGGTGATCTCAGCATTCTGTCGTGCGGGCTGCCCGCGCGCGCCACATAGTTGGCCGCCAGCGCATCACGCGCCTCCGGGTGGCTCGGATCGACCGCCAGCACGCGCCGCCACGCCAGAGCCGCGTTGAAATCCCAGTCCCACTGTTCGCGCACCTGCGCCTGCAACACCAGCGCGTCCAGGTTCTGCGGCTCGCGGCGCAGCGCCTCTTCCAGTTGCGTGTCCGCCGCCTGCCAGCGCCCGTCCGCCGCCAGCAGGTCGGCAAACGCCGTGCGCAGCTTCACGTCGTCGGGCGCGTACTTGAGCGCGTTCTTCAGGCAGGTCTCGGCCTCTTCAATCTCGTCGCCCCGCTCGTAGCGCTGCGCGGCGTGGACCCAGATCGCGGTGACCTGGCCGTCCGTGAGGTAGTCGGGGTGGTCCGCCTTGCGCGGGCGTCGGCGCACCATGTCGCGCCACGCGTCGGCCGCCTCGGCCCAGTTCTCCAGCGCCTCCTCGGCCAGCGCCAGGTTCTGGCTGATATGGCGGTTCGGCGCGAACTGGAACGCCATCCGCCAGTGTTCCGCGGCCTGCGGCCACTTGCCCTGCTGGCTCGCGTCGTATGCGAGGTGATCGTGCGCGGTCGCGGCCACCTGCGCCAGCGCGGGGTCGATCTCGCCCAGGTCGGGCAGCCCCTCGACGAACTTCACCACGTCCGCCCAGTGCCCTGTCGCGGCCAGCTCGAACGCGCGGCTGCGCCACAGCCCGTTGAGGTTGCGCGTCAGGCCGGGGCTGCGGAACCCGGCTGCGTCGGCCGCGCGCCACGCCTTTTCGGCCTCGTCGGCCGCGCCCGTGCGCATCAGCGCCACGCCGCGATAGTAGTGCAGGACGCCGGCGACCGGCTTGCGGGGGTGGCGCAGCGCGGCGGCGGCAAAGAGGTCGGCTGCCTGCGCGTCTGCGCGGGAGGTGAGCGCGACCAGACCCTGCCAGAGCTCGCTTCCGCTCCCAGGCAGCGGTTCAGCCGGGGGGTCAAGGCGGCCGCCGCGCGTGAACGCTTCAGCCGCGGCCAGCGTGTTGCGTTCGGCGGGGGTGAGGCGGGCATCGTCCCAGGGTTTGCGCGCGGCGATCTGCGCGAGGCTGCGCAGGTAGGCCAGGCCCGGCCGCGCCGGCTCCTGCAAGGCGACTGCATCAAACTCGGCCAGCGCCTCCGCGTGCGCGCCCTGCTGCATCAGCGCGATGCCGAGGTGAAAGCGCACCTTGGGCGGGGCCGCTGGATAGCGCAGCGCGGCGCGCAGGTGCGCCACGCGCTCCTCGGCCGAGACGGCGGTCACCCCCGCGCGGAAATGCGCCTCGATCTGAAGGGTCAGCGCGGCCCGTTTAACTTCGGGATCTTTCGCTTGCAGCGACAGGCCCGACATCGACTGGACGACATTGAGGTGCGCGCCGCGCCGCAACGCGCGCAGCCCCTCCTGCAACTCGCGCCGCTCCCGCGCCTCACCGCCCGCTTTCGACTTGCCCGGCACACCCGCTCCTTAACGCAGAAAGATGCGTGAAGTGTAGCACCGGTAGGGGTTAACGACAACCCCGCACGACCCGACGGGTTTCGACCGTCACGTAGTGATTCGTCACGTAGTGATTCGTCACGTAGTGACCCGTCACGCAGTGACGCACCCGCCGGGTCTAATCTCCCGCCGCGCGCGCCCACTCCCGCACCGCCTCCGTCATCGCCTCGATATTCCCCTCCCGCGCGGCCATAATCTGCCCCGTGCTCCGCAGGATGTAGCGCGCGCCGCGCGTGGCGTCGAGACAGCGCCGCACCTCTGCCCGCACGTCCTCCGGCCCGCCCTCGTACAGCACATGCTCGTTGAACCCGCCGTACAGCGTGATCCGCCGGCCCACCCGACCGGCTGCGTCCGCCAGGTCCACGTCACCCGACCGCCCCGCGGGGGTCAGCGTCTCCAGCGCGTCTGCGCCCGTGTCCGCGTGCAGCTCCAGCAGCCGCCGCGCCCGCCCGCAGTTGTGGTAGGAGACGAGCATCCCCGCGCGGTGGATCGCGTCGACCACCTCCGTGTCGTACGGCAGGATGAACTCGCGGAACGCCGCGGGCGAAATGCCGAACCCCACCCACGTCTCATTGAAGTTAATCGTCTGGACGCCCGCCTCGGCCAGCCGCGCCATCAGCCGCAACTGGCGGTCGGTGATCAGGCGCATCAGCCGGTGCGCCCACGCCGGCCGGTCGAACATATCCAGCGACAGGTTGTTGATCCCGCGCACCTGACACGCCTCGTCCCACACGCCGGGCGTCACGTGGTGGAACACCGCGCGGCGTCCGACGGTCTCGACCATCCGCTTAAGCTTGCTGATGTCGAGCCGCGCGGGATCGGGCTGGAAGCGCAGCAGGTCGAGGTCTTCGGGCCGCTTAACGAGGTGCTCAAACGTCGCGCGCGCGTGGTTGTCGAGCCGGTAGGTGTACGACAACTCGCCCTCCGGCGTCGTCACGATCCGCCGCACGACGAGGTGATCCGCCTCCGTCCCGACCACCTCCCGCCGCTCGCGCCACGTCTGGAGCGCATCGTCGGGCCACGGCAGCAGCAGCCGCGGGTAGGTGATCACCTCGCCCGGATGCTCGCACTGCGTCAGCACCATCGGGTCCATCCCGAACCGCTCCTGCGCCGCGACGATGCTCAGCGGGTCGTCGATCCACAGGCGATAGAGGTCCGCATACGTCCCCGCGCCCGGCGTCAACTTGAGCAGCAGCGGCAGCCCGAGCCAGCACGCGACGGGCGGCCGGTCGACGGGGTCCCCGCGCATGGCGGCCAGAAACCGGTCGTAACTATCCATCCATGCCCCACTTCTTGCCGCGGAAACGCGCGGCCAGGTCGATTGCGTCGGCCAGGGTCGGCGTCTGCATCTGCAACAGCACCCCGCGGGCGCCGAACACGTCGACTGCGTCGTCGGTGTAGCGTTCGAGGTCGGGCGGCCGGCGATCCTCCCAGTCCTGCAGCCAGTAGCGCATGGTCAGCGCCACTTTGCCCGCCGCAGCCTCCGCCACCTTCCGCGCGTCGTTGTGCGGCAGCGTCAGGTCAATCGCCCTCAACCCCTCGTGCTCCAGAATGGTCGGGATCTGGAACGCGATGTCGCCGCACGAATGTATCGCCACGCCGCCGAACTCGCGGCTCAACATATTGTTGTAGCGCACGCCGAACTCGCGGTACGCCCGCGGGCTGATCACCGACAGCACGTCGTCCGACATGCGGATGCCCATCTCCACGGGCATCCACCAGTCCTCGTGGCTCAGCGCCCACAGGTCGCGAATCGCGGCCATCTGCGCCCGCACCCACGCAATCGTCGCCTGCGTGACCAGCTCCAGCAGGTGATGAACTTCGCGCGGCGCGTGCTTCATGGCGACAAGGAAATCATTGTAGCCCCAGATGTAGGACGCGGTGGTGAGGGGCGACGCGATGTTGCACGGCTGGAGCGGCAGCGCGCCATGCTCCTGAAAGTACGCAATACGCTCGTGGATAAACCCGTTCAGGCCGGACGTTCGCGGGTCGGGCAGCGCCAGTTCGTGCACCCGCTCCGGCCGCTCGCCGATCAGCTCGCGCCCCGCCGCCGACGTCACCCACGCGTCGCTCTCGTCGTTCCACTCGCACGCGCCCGCGAACGACGCGGCCAGCGCGCCCAGCCCGATCCCCGTCTTCAGGTGCGGTGCGTGGAAATCCGCCACCTGCGCCTGCTCCGCGTTCCGCTGCGTCTGCCGCGCCAGGTCGAGCGCCCAGTCCTCCATGACATCGCGCGTGGCATACCACTTGCCGAACGGCTGGACGAGGACGGGGACGATGCGCGCTTCCTTTAATAGGAAGACGTCGCGGAGGATAGTTTGTTTGTCGTTGACACTCAACATGCGATCCCTTTGTCCATTCGGAAGTTGGCCTGAATAAGGCGCTTGAGCGTGGAGAGTGTCTGCTGCGGCCATCTCGAATAAGCGAATCACTGATCGAATAAGCGAATGGGCGCGCGCGGACTAATTCGCTTATTCGATCACGCCCGCAGGCGCATATTCGCTTATT
>CAZPTI010000239.1:0-7835 GCA_964588925.1 uncultured Anaerolineales bacterium
AGCGGACAGCCGCGGCACCCGTTAGTTTGCTGCGCCCAAAAGGGCCAAACTTAAGTGGTTCGTAGTAACCGGCGCCTGCGCCGGTTACTACGAACCTTACTTCAACAGCAACGGCATCTTAATAATAAACGCAACTTTCCCCGTGCGGGTAATGGTCTGGCTGCCCATCTTAACGGTCAGCGTGTAGTTCGTCCCTGGCGCGGCGCCCGGTTTGGCTCTGACATAGAACTGAAGCTCGCCGCTGCCCGCGGACACCGGCTTACTCTGGCTGCCGGAGCCATCGTCGAAGACCGCGTTGCCTGTCACCGTCCCGGTCGCGGTGGTGGCGCTTGCCACGCTGCCGAAAAGGACGCGGGCCGGCCGCGCGGGTTGCAGCGAGACGGGCGGCAGGCTGGACGTGGCCCAGTTGATCCACGGCGTGCTCGGCGTGCGCGTCGGCGTGGCGGTGGGTGACGGCGTGCGCGTGGGGGTGCGCGTGGGGGTCGGCGTAGGCGCGTTCACGCACGTGTAGATAGTCACGTCGTCGATAAACCAGCCCCAGTCGCCATAGGCGCCGTCTGATCCGATGCGGAAGCGGAAGCGGATGTTCTGCCCCTTGAACGCGGACAGCTCGAGGCGGCTGGACTGGTAGCCCCAACTGACCGCGCGGAACCCCTGCCGCCCCTTGAGCGGGTTATGAGGCGGGACGGGGCTGGTGATGGTCCCGTCGTACCCGTTGTGGGTGAAGAGCGCGCCCGCATCGGTCCACGGCTGCGCGTTGGCGCTGTACTCCAGCACCGCGCCGTCGTAGTAGCCGCCCGCGTCATACTCGAACGCGTACGCGTGGCGGAAGCGCAGGTAGGCGGTCGCCCCCGCGGGGAGGTTGACGCCCTGCGCCATCTCCATCACGCCATCGTCGACTTCGGTGCGGCTGTCGCCCCAGAGGTGGAGCAGGCCGCTCGCCGCGTAGTTCATCGGGTAGTTGTAGGGGTTGCTGGTCGGCGGGTAGTACCACGGGTTGGGGCCGGTCAGCGCGCTGGAGCCCCAGCGGCTGGCCGTGAGGCCCTGATCCTCGAAGTTCTCCGCGTAGAGGAACTGGGGGGCCTGCCCGGCCGCGCAGACCGGGGCTTCGGTGGAGGGGCACGCTGCCGGCTGCGCGTTCATCTGCGTCGCGTCGAGCGCGTCGCGCACCTCCTGGCAGTCGGCCGCGGTGATGCCCGCGACGCCGCCCCCGGCCAGATCCATGCACGCCTGGGGCAGCAGATCATACGCGTCCTGGAACTCGCTGCCCGAGACAAGGGTGTTGACGGCCATGCGATACCAGATGCGGACGGTCTTTTCGAGGCCGAGCGCGTTGACGGTCTTGCCGTTGAACGCGCCGCCGTCGGTCATGAGGTACGCCGCCTTGTTGGGCACGCCGCTGTTGATGTGGACGCCGCCGTCATCCTGCAGCGAGCACCAGTAGTTGCCGGAGCCAACGCGGTCGGGGTCGCTGAATTGCGGCGGGTTCTTCATATTGCGGATCGCGCCGCCCGGCACGTCCTCGCCCATGAGCCACTTGACGCCCGCGGCGTCGTTGCCCTTGCCGTTGACCTGGTCGATGTACTCGCCCCAGATGTCGGAGAGGGACTCGTTGAGCGCGCCGGACTGCATGTAGTAGAACAGTTGCGATTCGTAGTCGGTCACGCCGTGGGTCAGCTCGTGGCCGACAACATCGTCCGCCGAGGCGTAGCCCTGGCCGTAGACCATCTGCGCCCCGTTCCAGAAGGCGTTCTTGTAGGGGCAGTCGATGGCGGTGTTGGCGGGGCAGTAGCGGACCGTGGAGATAATGGGCAGGCCCGCGCCGTCGATCGAGTCGCGACCGTGGCGGGTCATGAAGAAATCGTAGGTGTCGCCCGCGTAGTCGTAGGCGAGGTCGATGTCGCTCTGACCGACCGGCCCGCCCCCTTCGGTGCGGACAGGCCCCAGGCCGGGGAGGCCCGCGCTGCGGTTGTTCTGGTTGTCGTAGACGGTGCGGTTCCTGGCGTGGGCGAGCTGGTTGAAATGGAGCGCCAGCTTGCCCGTGGCCGCGTCGACCAGGACGATCTCGCGGATGGGCAGCAGCTCGACCGGGGTCACTTCGACGCGCCAGACGAGCCGGGGTGGCGCGGCCGGCCGGCCGAGGAGCGCGGGCGAGTAGATGGCGAGCTCCGGCGCGCTCGCGCGGAGCGCGTCCGCGGGGACTTCCTCGTAGCGCGCGGTCGCGGCGAGCGCGGTCGCGGCGGCCTGCTCCGCGGCGAGGCGCGGGGTCAGCGCCAGGCCGGCCGCCTCGCGCTCAGGCAGCGCCTCGCCCGACGCGGACCACACCACGCCCGACTTGTCGACCTGCGCGACCAGCTCGCCGCCGAAGACGGGGACGCCGCCGACCGTCTGCCGGTAGCGGACGAACGCGCGCGGCGCGGGGGTGGCCGCGTCCGTCTTCTGGCGCATGACGGTGAGGGTCGCTGGGTCGCTGATGCCGAAGAGCGGGCCGTACGTGGCGAAGAAGGCGCGCGCGGCGGCATCGGGCTGGCCCTCGATGCCCGTGGCGACGCCGCGGAAGCCCGGCCGCGTCACGTCCGCGCCGACAAAGCGGACGCGGCCGGTTTCGAGGTGCGTGGCGACGCGCGCGGGGCCGGCGTCGGCCTGGAGCTGGGCGACCAGCGCGAGGTCGGCCGCGGCGGTGAGGTCGGCCGCGTACCGGAGCGGCGCGGCTGCGGGGTCGGCGGGCGCGTCCGGCGCGGGGGTGTCGAAGTCGGCAATCGCGGCGGGCGCAGGCCCGATCAGCCCGGACAGCAGGGCGACGACGAGCGCGACCAGAGCCAGGACGGCGAGAGTGCGTTTCATGGGTTATTCACCTGTTGGCTGGGTGGGGTGGACTGGCAACTGGGAGGGAGTATAACATAAATTGGGGGCAAGCACGCGCCGGGGGGCGGGCGTGGGATGTGGCAGGGGCAAGGCGAAACCGGATGGCAAGCGCGGGCGCGCGGGGTGACAGCGCGCCTTTGATTGCGCCGGAGGAGGTTTGGAGAAAGGTGGGCGGCTAGTTAGAATGGGGCCGGGGTCGGAATGGAGCTCCCAACAAAGCAGCGGAAAGGACCAGGGCCGGCATGAGCGTTTCCAGGCCTCTCATCATGATCACGGACCTCTTTACCGAGGCCAGGGCATTCGCGCAGGTCGAGTCATTGCATGATGAGCCGACGCTGTATGGCGTGACCGATGGGAAAAAGGTGGGCACGTACCTTGAGCGCAAGTTCCAGGACTACCTGCGCCAGCGCTATACGTTGGACGTCGGAAATGCGGCGTCGGGCATCGATCTGCCCGGACTCAATGCGGATATTAAGGTCACGAGCATTACGCAGCCGCAGTCGTCCTGTCCCTTTACGTCGGCCAGCCAGAAGGTCTACGGGCTCGGCTACGCGGTGTTGGTGTTCGTCTACGACAAGCGCGATGACCCCGCATCGCGGACGGCGCGGCTGAACATCCTTCACGTCATCTATGTCGAGGCAGGCAGGACCGGAGACTATCAGATGACTACCGGCCTCCGTCAAATTCTTGCGAATGACGGCAACGAAGATGACCTTGTGGCTTTCATGCAGGATAAGAACCTGCCGGTGGACGATATGACTGCCCACGCCCTCGCTGAGCAGATTCTTAATCATCCCCCGGAAATCGGCTATCTGACCATCTCAAATGCGTTGCAGTGGCGGCTGCAATACGGACGGGTGATCGCTCAGGCGGGGACAATCGATGGCATCAAGAAGGTGCTGTAGCGTTTTGGGACGGGCTATCGACGCAGCGTAGGGAGAGGCAGATGGCGCGAGCTAGCGCAGACATCGAAACGGGCGGCCTGAACGGGCCGGACGAGTTAGGAGACATCCAGACACCGGACGAGTTGGCCGGGCGCATCTGCCGTTTTTTGGCGGCCGAGGGGATTGAGCCGGCCGCGATCCTGGAACCGACCTGCGGCCAGGGCGCGCTGCTGCTCGCCGCGCTCGATCACTTCCCCGCCGCGGCCAAAGCCATCGGCGTCGAGATCAACCCGCAGTATGCGCAGGCGCTCGCGCGCGCAGTGGCAGACCGGCCGGACGCGGACAGGGTGGTGGTGGCCGCAGACAACTTCTTCGCGGTCAACTGGGCCGCGCTGCTGGCCGACCTGCCCGAACCGATCCTGATCATCGGCAACCCGCCGTGGGTGACTAACGCGGCGTTGGAGAGCATCGGGTCGAGCAATCTGCCGCGCAAAGCTAACTTCCAGGGGTTGCCGGGGCTGGCCGCGCTGACCGGCAAAGCGAATTTCGATATTTCGGAATACATGATCATTCACTTGCTGGAGCATGCCGGGGCGCGCCGGGTCACGCTGGCAGTGCTCTGCAAATCCGCAGTGGCAAGGCGGGCGTTGGTTCATGCGTGGCGCGCGGGGATGCGCGTCCAACGCGCCGCGATGTACAGCATTGACGCGCGGCGGCATTTCAACGCAACCGTGGAGGCGTGCCTGCTCGTGTGCGAAACGGGCGACCGCGCCCCCGCGCCCGCGTGCGCGGCGCACAGTGACATCGACGCGGCGGCTTATCAAACCTCCTTTGGCTATGACAACGGGCAGCTCATTGCCGACGTGGGCGCGTATCAGAAGTGGCGGCATCTGGAATCCGGCCGCGCCAGCCGAAGCCCTTACCGCTGGCGGTCGGGGATCAAGCACGATTGCGCGAAGATCATGGAGCTGCGCCGGGCGGGTGATGTCTTCGTCAACGGCTTCGGCGAGGTCGTCCATCTCGAAGCGGATTATGTGTACCCGATGCTGAAAAGCTCCGACATCGCCGGGCAGGCGGCCAGGCCCCCGGCGCGATGGATGCTGGTGCCGCAGAAGCGTATCGGCGAGGAGACCGGCGGGATCGCGGAGCAGGCGCCGCGCACCTGGCGCTATCTGAACAGCCACCAGAAACTGCTCGATGCGCGCAAAAGCTCGCTGTATAAGGGCAAGCCGCGCTTTGCTGTATTCGGGGTGGGTGAGTATAGCTTTGCGCCGTGGAAGGTGGCGATCTCGGGGCTGTACAAGAAGCTGCGGTTTGCGGTTGTGGGGCCCGTGGAGGGGAAGCCGGTTGTTTTCGACGATACGTGCAACTTCCTGCCATGCGCGTCGGAAGGCGAGGCCCGCCTGCTTGCGCAGCTGCTGGATTCCACGGCGAGCCGGGAATTTTACGAGTCGCTGATCTTCTGGGACGCCAAGCGGCCGATCACGGTGGAGGTGCTGAACCGGCTGGACCTGATGGCGCTGGCCGCGGAACTGAATCTGGACGCGGAGTTAAAGGCACACCAGCGCGAGGAGCGAGCGCAAGCCGCGGCGAGCGCGTATTATCAGTTACGCCTGCTGCAATGAAGCCTGCGTGGAGGAGACGCGAGACCCGACGGGTTTCCACCGCCACGCAGTGACGCACGTCACGCAGTGACGCACGTCACGCAGTGACGCACGTCACGCGGTGACGCCCCGTCGGGTCCTCTTCATTAACCTAATTCCGCCAGCGATCAACCGGCACGTCGTCCGGGCTGCGGCCGGGGATCGGCGCGCCGCGGTGCAGCGGCAGCTCATCCGCCGCGCGGTAAGCCGCCATCAGCCGTTCGCTCAGCGGGTTGCGCACCACCTTGCCCGCGCAGCACTCGCAGAGCAGGTCCGCGCGGCCGTCCAGCTCGATGCCCACCGCGCCGCAGCACGGACACTCGCAGAACAGATAGCCCGGCTGCTCCGCGGCGAACGCCTCATACGCGAACGGCCGCGCGCCGTAGACCGCCTGCTTGTTTTCGACGCGGTTGTCATCGCCCGCCGCGCTCTCCGCAAGCTTGCGCGGCTCGGAGGCCAGCATGCGAGGCGCGCCGGTGATGACGAAGAGCCGCTTAAACTGGGGGAAGAGCAGCTCGCAGTCGGGGCCTTGCGCCCAGGCCAGGTGGCGCGGCCAGAACTCGCCGTGCCGCAACCCTTCCGGCCACGGCCGGGCTTCGATCCAGGCGTTGAGTTTGGGCAGGTGGAAGAGTCCGCCGCACCAGCCCGCCTTTTCCAGGCCGAGTCCGCCGGTGCCATATTCCCATTCCAGGCCGAGCGCGTCAAAAAACGCGGCCCAGCGCGCTTCCGTGGCCGTCGTGAAGCCGCGGCCTTTGTAAATGACAAAGTTCTCCATAATTTCGTCTCCGGGGGGACGTTGTAGTCGCAGCGTTGCCGGGAGGGGCCGTCAGTGGTCCGCCGAGGAACTGGTGCGCTGTTACCCTTCGTTGGCGAAGGATGCAATCATCGTTGACAGCAGGGGTATTGTACACCACGTCAAGCGTAGCATGTCAAGTACGTCAAATGACTGAGAGGGTCCGTTCGTAGTGCGGGGCTTTAGCCCGCCCGCCCCCCGAACCGCGCTATAAACTGACAGGTTGAGGCCGCCACAGCGCCAGCAGCGCGGCGGCCAGCAGCGCGAGGCTGCCCCCCCAGATGAAGGGCGCGGCCGGGCCAAACCCCTGCCAGCCGAACGCGCCCTGCCACAGAACGCCGGCAATCGCGGACGCGGGGAAATCGAGGATGCCGAGGACCGCGTTGTACGTGCCGTAGGCCGCGCCGCGCACGGGCGCGGGGACGATGTCCGCCACGAGGGCTTTGGCCGTGCCGTAGGCGAGGCCGTAGTAGAGGCCGTAGAGCGCGTAGAGCGCCCAGACGTGCCAGCCCGCGCGGGCGAAGCCGAAGCCGAAATAGATCAGCGCGTACACAACCCACCCGCCGATGATCAGCCGGCGGCGGTCGACGCGGTCGGAGAGCGCGCCGGCCGGGGTGGAGACCAGCGTGTAGATAAGGTTGAAGGTGATCAGCATGGCGATAATGCCCGCCACGCTCAGCCCGCGCTCCTGGCCGCGCAGCACAAGGAACGCATCGGACGAGTTGCCCAGGTCAAACAGGCCGACGATGAGCATGAAGATCATGAACTGCCTGCCGAGGGAGCGGAAGGGGAAGCGCGGCGCGGCGCGCTGGCCCTGGACCGCCACCTCCTTCGCCAGGACCGCGAGCGCGACGACGGCCAGCACCGCGGGGATCAGCGAGATCAGGACGATGACGCGGAAGGTGGCCGCCTGGAGGTTAACCTGCCCGCGCTGGAGCAGGAGCACGACCGCGAGCGCGATGATAAGGCCGACCATCGCGCCGGCCGTGTCGGCCGCGCGGTGGAAGCCGAACGCCAGCCCGCGCTGCCGCTCGGTCACGGAGTCGGCGACGAGCGCATCGCGGGGCGCGGTGCGGATGCCCTTGCCAACGCGGTCGCTCCAGCGCGCCGCGGCGACCGCGGCCGGTGAGCCCGCAAAGTAGAAGAAGGGCTTGGCGAGCGCGGACAGGCCGTAGCCGAGCACGGCCAGCCATTTGCGTCCGCCAACGCGGTCAGAGAACCAGCCGGAGAACAGCTTAAGCAGCGACGCGATGGCCTCCGCCACCCCCTCGATGACGCCGATGATCGCAGTGGACGCGCCCAGCGCGCCGGCGAGGAAGAGAGGCAGCAGGTTAATGACCATCTCGGACGAGATGTCCATAAAGAAGGAGGTGATAGAGACGGCCCAGACGTTGCGAGGCAGGGTGCGGATGCCCCCCTCGCGGGTGGATGGGCGAGCGGTGGGTGCTGGCATGGTGGGTGGCTCCGTGTATGAGGTGGGGTTGCGGGCAGGGCGCCTGCGACTCAAGCGCCTGCGACTTCCAGTCGCAGGCTGATACGGGAAGTCTGCTTCAGCAGACTGGCCGACGCGCTGGGGCGCTTGCTATTCGCCTGCCGCGTCCAGTGCGGCGCGGTACAGGTCGGCGCCGATGTAGAAGCCCGCGACAGCAC
>CAZPTI010000240.1:0-7773 GCA_964588925.1 uncultured Anaerolineales bacterium
ACTTGGGCTTTTCGATGTCACCAACCAATTCGTCATGCAGGCGGTCGTGGGGGGCCTGCTGAACTTGGTTCTGTTCGTGGCGCTGCTGGCGCTCTGCTTCCAGGCCGCCGGGCGGCTGTGGCAGCAGGTCTCCAACGACGCCGCCAAGGTCGCCCTCGCCTGGGCACTCGGTGTCTCTGTATTCGTCCATATGTCCAACTTCGTCGGCGTGACGTACTTCGGCCAGACGACCATGCTGCTCTACATGATTCCGGCCCTGCTGGGCAGCCTGGCCCCGGCCCCCGACACCCGACCCGCGCCAGTGCCCACCCGCCGGCGCCCTCCCGGGGTAGCGCTTTGGCCCCTGCACGTCAGCTCCAGCCAGGAGATTGGACGCCGCGCATGACGGCCACCCCGGCATCGTTATCCGACCGGCCCACCATGGCATCAGCGAGCGCCGCTCCGGAGGCATTGCACGTCGAGGTCGCCGACTCGATCGAAGCCTGCCGGCGCTTGCGCGAACCATGGCTTGAATTGCGTCAGCGGACCGGCATTCTGACGCCCAACGCCGATCCCGACCGCTTCCAGGCGATTGTCAGTGCGCTGCCAGGCGTACGTCCATACGTCGCGCTCTTCCGTGATGGCACCGAGCCCCGCGCACTACTGGTGGGTCGCATCCAGCACCGCCCGCTGCGTTATCGCATCGGTTATACCACCATTCGCACGCCCCGGCTGCGCAGCCTGGACATCGTCTACGGCGGCCTGATCGTCGACGACCCAACTGGCGCGCGCGCCGCTGTTCTCCGCCACCTGCGCACCCTACTGGCCCGCGGTGCCGTGGATTGCCTGACGTGCAACCACCTGCGCGCGGACCATCCGCTCGCGACCGAACTGGCCGTGTCCGCCACCATGAGCACGTGTGACGCGCACTTTGTGCGCCGCCTTGTACCCGGCTCGATCGAGCAAACGCTGGCCCGGCACTCGGCTGCTCATCGCGCCAAGATTCGTCGCTACGATCGCCTGCTCTGCGAGGCCTTCGGCGGCGACGTCGCGCTGCGGGTGTTTACCGAACCTGTGGAAGTGCCCGCGTTCCTTCACTTGGCGTGCGCTGTCGCCGAACAGACCTACCAACACGAACTGGGCGTCGCGCTCGCCGATAGCCTGCTCTGGCGCTCGATATTGACGGCGGAAGCCGGCGCCGGACGGATGCGCTCGTACGTGTTGCTCGCGGTCGGCAAGCCGATCGCCTATCAGAATGGCGTGGTCTACGGGCGCACGTTCTTCTGCGACGGCCGCGGCTACGATCCGCAGTACCGCGAGCTGCGCCCGGGCAACGTACTCTCCCACCGCATTGCCGCCGACTTGTGTGCCTGTCATCTCCAGCAGATCGACTACGGCTTCGGCGATGCAGACTACAAGCGCATCTACGGGACCGAATCCTGGACCGAGCAGACCGTGCGTATGTACGGCCGCACGGCCCGCGCGAGAGTGGCCTGGGCACTCGACGTGGCTTCGACGCGTGCAGCGCGCTCGCTGAAACTCGTGGCCGAGCAAATCGGTGCGATAAGGCGGATCAAGAACATCTGGCGGCGCAGACTGACGGCTAGCGGAGATTGACCGCGGAGAGGGAGCCGTATTTGCACGGTAGGGTGTGTCGAACGAATCCCCGCGAGACGCGCGTGTCACCACCGTGTTCGCCACCACAGCCAGAGTCTCCCGGTGTTTCTCCTAGCCGCGGCGATTCGGCGAGGCCGGACGTCAGCGTAATCATCGTCAGCTACAACACGCGCGAGCTGACGCTCGAATGTCTGCGCTCAGTGTACGCGCAGACGCGGGACGTCACATTCGAGGTCTTCGTGGTGGACAATGCTTCGGCCGATGGCTCGGCCGCGGCGATCGCCGCCGAGTTCCCCCAGGTCCACCTGATCGCCAACGCCGACAACCGCGGCTTCGCCGCCGCCAACAACCAGGCCCTGCGCCTGGCCCGCGGGCGGTACTTCCTCCTGCTCAATCCTGACACACTGGTCCTCGAGAATGCGATCGGCAAGATGACGGCCTACATGGACGCCCACCCCGATGTGGGGATCGCCGGCTGCCAGGTGCTGATCGACGAGCACACGGTCCAGCAGACCTGCTTCCGCTTCCCCAACCCGTGGCTCCACCTGCTCCGGGCCACGGGCCTGCCGGCCCTGTTTCCACGTTCCGCGGTCCTGAACCCCGATCGCTACGGCGGCTGGCAGCGCGACAGCGAGCGCGACGTGGAAGTCGTCTCCGGCATGTTCCTGATGGTACGGCGCAAGGCAGTGGAGCAGATCGGCCTTATGGACGAAGACTACTTCGTCTACGCCGAGGAGGCCGACTGGTGCTTCCGCTTCCGGCGGCACGGCTGGTGCTGCCGGTTCACGCCCGTCGCGCGGATCATCCATCGCGACGGCGGCAGCCATAGCACCAGGCAAGTCAGTGCACAGATGTTCGTCCAGCAACAGAAGAGCGTGCTCATCTTTCACCGCAAGAACCGCGGCTGGTGGTCCTGGGCGCTCGCCAAGGTGTTGTTCACACTGAGCATGTTACCCCGCTACGTCATCTTCCGGCTGCGCAGCGCTGCAACCCGCGACTCGCGCGCGGCACACCGGGCACACTGCGCCCGGGCCGCGCTCTCGTTCCATCTATCCGGTCGACCAGTGACGCCATGACCGCCTGCGCTCCCAGCATGTCGACTCCTCGAGACACCGGCACCGCCCGGTTGAATTGCCGGATCGAAACGTCATTCGAGCCGCTGGCGGCGATGCGCGACCAGTGGGACGAGCTGGTCGAGAAGGCGCACGGGGATATCTACTTCACCTACGACTGGTGCCGTATCTACTGGCGGCACTACGCCCACGGGCGGCAACTGCGCATCTTTCTATTCCACACCGGGTCGCAGTTTGTCGGCCTTGTACCAATGGTCATTGAGCGACTGTGGCTTGGTCCCCTGCCAATCCGTCTCGCGCGTCTGCTCGGCTCCGACTGGACGCTGGCCGTACTCCATCCGCCCGTTCTCGAAGAGCACGCCGCGGCGATCTATCGCACGGTCATCGACGACGCACTGCGTCACTTCGGCTGCGACGCCGTCAGCTTTGCCCGTCTATCTGGCGAGTTCACTGTGTCGGAGGCTGTCAGGGGCGTGTGCGACGGGACTACCACGAATGCCGCTGTCGTCCGCGATCAAGCGATCACGACGCACACGGTGTTCCACCTTCCCACGAGCTTCGACCAATACTTGCACGGCCTCTCCAAGAGCGAGCGCGGAAACTACCGACGGGATGAGCGGCGCCTCGCCGAGTGTGGGCCCATTACTGTCCGGCACTCCCGAGCGCCCGGCGAGATTGACGCAGCGTTCGAGAGGTTTGCGTCGCTGCACGAGGATCAATGGCGGCAGGTCGGCATGCTGGGACACTTTCGTGACTGGCCGAAGTCGTCGGAATTCACGCGGGACCTCCTCCAGACTGTGTCGGCACGCGGGCAAGCTGAGATCATCGAGATGAGAGTTCACGAGGTCGCCGTGGCGATGGAATTCACTTTGCGTTTCGGCGAGACCTCCTGCTGGCGTTTGCCGGCCCGCAAGATGGACCCTGAATGGGAAAAACGCGGGCTTGGCCGCGTGGCGCTCGTTCGACAGATCGAATCCGCAATTGGTAGCGGCATCACACGCATAGAAGCCGGCTCGGGACATTACCCCTACAAGGTGCGTCTGGGTGGCGTCGAGCACCCGCTGCACGCGCTTCTCGTGGCACGCAATCACTGGTGGCCGCGTCTAAAGGCCCGGCTGCTGGCGGCGTATGCCGACGTGCTGAACCTCTTGTACTACCGCATCTGGTTCTGCCGCCTCGCCCCGCGCCTGCCCCTGGCCCGCCGGCCCCTGTGGAAGTCATGGATTCGCACGCGCATATGAACGCCGTCCGCCGCTACTGCGCCAGCGCCGGCTGTGGCCCAATTGCCGCCTTGCTGGCCTGGCGCCGCGGCGCACGGGATCTGCCCGCCTGGGAGCAGTTTGCCGGCCGGTCCGTCGTGCCCACGTACTTGGGACGGGTTGCGATTGGCCTTTTGCCTCGTTTGTGGAATCTGCAACCTGGCGATGAGGTGCTTGCCCCCGCCTACAACTGCGGTTCCGAGATCGATCCCCTCGTTCACGCTGGATTGCGGGTCGTACTCTACCGCGTGGATCGGTGCGCACGCATCGATGTCGCCGATATTCAGCGCCGCGCCACAGACCGTACCCGCGTGGTCTACGTGACTCACTACTTCGGTTGGGCCCAGGAACTTGGCGAACTCAGTTCGTGGTGCCGGCAGCGCGGTCTGTTTGTGGTGGAAGACTGCGCGTTGTCGTTGTTCTCGGCCGGCCCGTCCGGCCCCTTGGGCCTTCAGGGCGACGCGGCCATCTTCAGTCTCCGCAAGGGCCTTCCGCTGCCCGATGGCGGCGTCCTTACCCTCCGTGAGGCCCCGATTAACGGACTGCTCCGCCTACGTCAACCACCCTGGCGAATAACCGGTCGGGCGCTGCTCCCGCTCTTCAAGAGCCGGCTGTTGCGCGCCACAGAGTCGCTTCGCCTTTATCCATGGCTGCGCATGGGAGTTGAGCGCCTGCGTCCACCGCTACCGGCCTTGAGCGACGATCGCGGCGCCCTGCCCGATATGCCGGCCGCCTACTACGTCCGCGACGCGCTTGCTCATTGGGGTCCGTCGCGCGTCACGCTGGGTCTGTTGAGGAGTCTCGACCCTCAACCTATCCGTGCGCGTCGGCGGGAGAACTACCTCCGCCTGCGTGACGACCTTAAGGGCACACCCGGCCTCGAGTTCCTTTACCCCGACCTGCCCGACGGCGTCTGCCCGCTGGCGATGCCGGTGCTGGTGACCGCCCATCGCAGCCGCCTCGTCGCGGCGTTGAACCGGCGCGGCATCGCCGCCTTCCCATTCTGGGCGGGCTACCATCGCCGGCTTTCGTGGGACGGCTTCCCCGAGGCCCGCTACCTTAAGGACCATCTCCTGACCCTGCCGGTCAACCAGGCCCTGGACCGCCGCCACATGGCGTTCATCGCCAGCACAGCCCGCGATCTCCTGCGCCGTCTCCTCGCGGAAGGGGCGCGGCTATCAAGGTACACGTGCGCAAGGCCGACCCAACAGGCAGGACCTGAGCTTCTACAAGGTTGATCTTCTCCGACACGCCTGGTGGCAAGGGCACCGTACCTTTGCTCGACAAACACTGCTCCTGGCCAAGCATCTACTTAGCTGGAGACAGGCTCTTCTGTCTGCCCAGTGCCCGTCCAGCGACAGCGCACCACGCAACGTGGATGCTGCGCAGGGACTTGCCATTCGAAGCTATGACCATTATCAGGACATTCCGGAAGCGCAGCGCGCAGAGATTCGCAGGAACCGGAAGTGGTTCTTCTGGGACACGCGCGAATGGCTCACGAAAGGCGGCCGCCTGTGGATAGCGACGATCAATGCCGACGTAGCCGCGTTGGCGTGGACTTTTTGCGACCGCCGAAAGCCGCCGTGGTTCCTCGAGCTTCGCGATAACGACTCATTAATCTGGTGGACCGTCACGTTGCCGCGCTACCGCGGACGTGGCATACAGAAGGCGCTTTATAATCAGATGGTACATGACTGTGCATCGCGCGGGGCCGCGTACGTGTACGTGTCGTGTGCGAAGTACAATCTCTCTTCCACTCGGGTGATTCTCAGCGCTGGGTTTGTGCTTTTGGGCATTGGGCGGCGAACGCGTTTTGGGGGACTTCAATGGAAGCCTGCAGCGGGCCAGGCTGGGTTCCACGTTCGTGCTGCGCGATCACCAGCATCACGGTGGCCGCCCTGACGTGCCGCAAGTCATGGTGGGGTGGTCCTTATCGACGACACGGCATTGCCGTGCGCCTGCTGTACATCTGTGCCGCGTTGGTCTGGCACTTCATCGCATGCCGATTCGCTCGGGGCGCACAGCGAGCAGTCGTCCTCTGCTACCACGGCATCAGGCCGCACCAGCCCGCGCGGTTTGCGTGGCAAGTGCGCCGGGTGGCGAAGCGGGCCATCGGTGTGCAGGAGCTAACAGCGAGCAGTACACCGAGCAGCGCCTCTCAGAACCCCGCACGCCAGTGCGGGGCCCAGCGGCCCACCACTTGCGTGGTGGGTTCTGTTGGCAGCTCTAAGGGCAGATCACCGGCCGTGTGTTTCACGTTTGACGATGCGTTCGCCAACCTGCTTGACAACGCTCTGCCAATCCTGCGGCAGCACGGCGTACCGGCCTGCATCTTCGCTGTGTCGGATAACCTGGGCGACCGACCGCGCTGGCGCATCGCGCCGCACCACCCTGACACCGATGAGCGGACCATGACCGCCGATGAGCTTCGCCAAGCTGTTGGCGACGGCCTGTTCACGCTGGGCTCGCACACCTGCACGCATCCCGACCTGGCACAGCTCGCGCCCGCCGAGGTGCTGCGCGAGTTACAGGACTCGCGTGCAAAGCTGGCGGATCTGGTTGGACGACCCGTTGACGACCTCGCGCTGCCGCACGGCTCATATACGCCCGCGGTGCTGGACGCAGCCTTCGCCGCCGGCTACCAGCGCGTCCACACTTTGGAGCCGACGCCGCACACGCCTTGCGACGGCCCGCAGGTCATCGGCCGATTCCTTATGTCCCCCGACGTCTGGCGGATCGAGTTCCTGCTGACCTGCGCCGGCGCGTACGCGTGGCTGCACCCGTGGCGGCGGTCGTTGCGCCGGCTGCGGAGTTGGGGGCGCAGGCTTGCTCCAGCAGCGGTGTCCCAGCAGCCCGTCTCGACATGAACCCGACCATCCAACCGGTTGCCCACGCGACCTGGAGGCGGCTGGCCTCCGGGTTCCGCGACTATAACTACCGCCAGGTGTGGGAATTCGGCGTCGCCTGTGCCGCGAGGGTTGGGGCCCGCAGCGAGCACGTCGCCATTTACGACGATGGCGCTCTTGCGGGCTTGGCCGATGTGCGCGTCAAGTCGCTCCCCGTCATCGGGACCGGCATCGCGTACATCAACGGTGGTCCGCTCGTTCGCCGGGGCGAGGCCTGTGACGCCGAGTGCCTGCGCGCCGTGCTGAGCGCGCTAAGTGCCGAATACGTGGACCGACGTCGGCTTGTCCTCCGGATCGCGCCCCCGCCCGGTCCGGGCGACCAGATCGCGGCGCAGGCCGCCGCGTTCACCACCAGCGGCTTTGTGCCGAGCGATCGGCTGCAGACCCATCGCACCATGCTGCTGGACCTGGTGGGGCCGCTCGCCGATATCCGCAAACACCTCCACCAGAAGTGGCGCAACTGCCTGAATGCGGCCGAGCGAAATGGCCTGCAGGTGCGCACGAGCACCGACGCCGACACCTTCGCGGCGTTCTGCAACCTGTACGACGAACTGCTGGCGCGGAAGGAGTTTGCCGTCGAACTGGACGCACGCTTCTACGCGGATGTCCAGCGCCGGCTAGCCGAAGACCAGCGGTTTGAAGTCACGCTCGCGGAGCACGAGGGCCAGCCGGTGGCCGGCCACGTCGCCAGCGCGCTCGGCGACACCTGCGTCTACCTGCTCGGCGCTGCAAATGAGGAAGGGCTGCGACACAAAGCGTCCTATCTGCTGCAATGGAAAGTGATCGTGCGGGCGCGCGAACGCGGCTGCCGCTGGTACGATCTGGGCGGGATCGACCCGGACGGCAACCCCGGCGTGTATGCCTTTAAGGCCGGCCTCGGCGGTATCGATGTCACCGCCCCGGGCCCGTTCGAGTGTCGGCCGACGCGCCTCGCCGGCG
>CAZPTI010000241.1:0-7741 GCA_964588925.1 uncultured Anaerolineales bacterium
GCTGTGTATTCTCCAACGTGACCTCCTCGTCCCTAGAAGACCCGCTCGATTTCAGCCCCGGCGTCGGTCACAGGCGGCACGACGTTCGGGTCGGGCTGGACGCCAGCCATCAGGAGCCCCAGATATTCCTTCGTGACCCCGCGCGCTGGCACAACCGCAAGGATTTGGCCCTTGTACATGACCGCGATGCGATCGGACAGCGCCATGATCTCGTCCAGTTCAGACGACACCACCAGCACCGCCGTGCCCTCGTCGCGCTTCTGGATGATGCGCGAGTGAATATACTCGATGGAGCCGACGTCGAGGCCGCGCGTGGGTTGCGAGGCGATGAGTAACTTGATGGGCCGCGAAAACTCGCGGGCGACGATAACTTTTTGCTGGTTGCCGCCGGAGAGGCCCGAAACCGGCACGAAGACGCTCGGTGTGCGCACATCGAACTGCTTGACCAGCTCTTCGGACTTCGCGATGATCGCGTCCTCTTGCATGTTCATGCCCTTTGCGAAGGGCGGCAGGTAGTAGGTTTGCAAAGCAATGTTGTCTGCGACCGGGAAGCTGAGCACCAGGCCGTGCTTCTGGCGGTCCTCCGGCACGTGCGCCACGCCCTTTTCGGTGATCTCGCGCGGGGTGGCTTTGACGACCGGCGAGCCGCCGATCGTGATCTCGCCCGCCACAGGCGCGCGCAAACCGGTCAGGGCGTAGACAAGTTCGGTCTGGCCGTTGCCCTGCACGCCCGCGACGCCGAGCACCTCACCGCCGCGCACTTCCAACGAAACGCCGTCGACGGCCAGGTTGCCGCGCTCGTCCAGCGCAACCAGGTTCTTGGCTGACAGCACCACGTCGCCGGGCTTCGCCTCTTCCTTCTTGACGACCAGGTTCACGTCGCGGCCCACCATCATGGTCGCCAGGTGCTTCTGATCGGTTTCTTTCGGGTTAACGGTGCCGACCGTCCGTCCAAGTCGCAGCACCGTGATCCTGTCCGCGACCTCCATTACCTCGCGCAGCTTGTGCGTGATCAGGATGATGGACTTGCCCTGTGCCGCCAGCGAGCGAAGGATTTTGAACAGTTCGTCCGCTTCCTGCGGCGTCAGCACTGCGGTCGGCTCGTCGAGGATCAGGATGTCCGCATTGCGGTAGAGCACCTTGATGATCTCGACGCGCTGCTGCACGCCCACCGGCAGGTCCTTGATATATGCCTTTGCCGGGACTTCCAGCCCGTGGTCCCTGCCGACCTGCTCAATGCGCCGCGCCACCTCCTCGCGGTTCAGCACCACGCCGCCGCGAGTCGTCTCCACGCCGAGCATCACGTTCTCGGTGACAGTCATGACGGGAACGAGCATGAAGTGCTGGTGCACCATGCCGATGCCGCGCGCAATGGCGTCGTTGGGGCCCTGTATGTCGACCTTCTCCCCGCGGACGAGGATTTCGCCCTCGTCCGGACGGTACAGGCCGTACAGGATGTTCATCAGCGTCGTTTTGCCTGCGCCGTTTTCGCCCAGGAGACAGTGGATTTCGCCCTGCTCCAGAGTGAAGCTAATGTGGTCGTTGGCAAGGACACCGGGGAATGCTTTCGTGATGCCGCGCAGTTCCAGTACAGGTGGCATGCCGTTCTCCTACTCTTCTAGCCCGATACCGGACCTATCGCAGCGACAGTCCGGTATCGGGGTCGGATAGCGCGCCTTGGGGCCTGCAAGCGCCGCTACCTAGATAGCAAAAAGGGGCCAGAGGGCGGAAGTCAGCTCTCTGGCCCCGTTCCTGGTTACTTGCTACTTGGCAAGCACGTCGTCGATCACGATCTTGCCGCTGATGATGTCCTGGCGGATCTGGTCGACCTCATCCATCAGGCCAGCCGGGGCCTTGCTCTCGAAGTTGTGCAGCGGGGCGATGTCGACGCCGCCGTCTTCGAGCGTGCCCACGTAGGTGCCGCCCTTGAACGTGCCGGTCGCCACGGCCTTGACCGCATTGAAAACGGCCACGTCCATCTTCTTCATGACGGAGGTCAGGTAGACATCCTGGAACTCGGGCGCGGAGATGAACCAGTCGGTGTCGACGCCGACGATCATGCAGCCCTTTTCCTTGCAGGCCGCGGCCGAGCCGAGGCCGACCGGGCCGGCGACGGGCATGATGATGTCCGCGCCCTCGTCCATCATGGACTCGGCGATGCGGCGGCCGTCATCGGTCGACTCGAAGTTGCCAGCGAAGACGCCGTCGTTCTTGGCGGTGTCCCAGCCGAGGACCTCGACGTTGGTGCCCTTGACCGCATTATGGTGCTTGACGCCCGCCTCGAAGCCCTTCATGAAGATCGTCACGGTCGGGATGTTCAAGCCGCCGAAGGTGCCAACCTTGCCGGTCTTGGTCATGGCCGCCGCCACGTAACCGGCGAGGAAGCCGGCCTGGTCGGTGGCGAAGGTCAGGCCGAGGACGTTGGGCAGCTCCTTGTCGGAGCCGCAGTCCTTGCCCACGGTCGCGCCTTCCCAGCAGTCGGGGTAGGCGTAGTCGACGATGGCGAACTTCTGCTCGGGGTTGTCGATGGCGGCCTTGGCCGTGTCGACGCCGAGGAGGAAGCCCACGGTCACGATGAGGTCCAGCTTCTCGCTGATGAACTGCTGGATGTTCTTGGCGTAGTCCGCCTGCTGCTGCGATTCGAGGTACTTGCCGGTCACGCCGAGTTCTTTCTCGGCGCGCTCGATGCCAGCCCACGCGGTGGCATTGAAGCTCTTGTCGTCAATGCCGCCCATGTCCGTCACCTGGCCGACCGTCACCGGCTTAACCTCGGCCGCGGTCTCGCCGCCCGTGGCGGCCTGCGTGCCAGCAAGCACGTCGTCGATCACGATCTTGCCGCTGATGATGTCCTGGCGGATCTGGTCGACCTCATCCATCAGGCCAGCCGGGGCCTTGCTCTCGAAGTTGTGCAGCGGGGCGATGTCGACGCCGCCGTCTTCGAGCGTGCCCACGTAGGTGCCGCCCTTGAACGTGCCGGTCGCCACGGCCTTGACCGCATTGAAAACGGCCACGTCCATCTTCTTCATGACGGAGGTCAGGTAGACATCCTGGAACTCGGGCGCGGAGATGAACCAGTCGGTGTCGACGCCGACGATCATGCAGCCCTTTTCCTTGCAGGCCGCGGCCGAGCCGAGGCCGACCGGGCCGGCGACGGGCATGATGATGTCCGCGCCCTCGTCCATCATGGACTCGGCGATGCGGCGGCCGTCATCGGTCGACTCGAAGTTGCCAGCGAAGACGCCGTCGTTCTTGGCGGTGTCCCAGCCGAGGACCTCGACGTTGGTGCCCTTGACCGCATTATGGTGCTTGACGCCCGCCTCGAAGCCCTTCATGAAGATCGTCACGGTCGGGATGTTCAAGCCGCCGAAGGTGCCAACCTTGCCGGTCTTGGTCATGGCCGCCGCCACGTAACCGGCGAGGAAGCCGGCCTGGTCGGTGGCGAAGGTCAGGCCGAGGACGTTGGGCAGCTCCTTGTCGGAGCCGCAGTCCTTGCCCACGGTCGCGCCTTCCCAGCAGTCGGGGTAGGCGTAGTCGACGATGGCGAACTTCTGCTCGGGGTTGTCGATGGCGGCCTTGGCCGTGTCGACGCCGAGGAGGAAGCCCACGGTCACGATGAGGTCCAGCTTCTCGCTGATGAACTGCTGGATGTTCTTGGCGTAGTCCGCCTGCTGCTGCGATTCGAGGTACTTGCCGGTCACGCCGAGTTCTTTCTCGGCGCGCTCGATGCCAGCCCACGCGGTGGCATTGAAGCTCTTGTCGTCAATGCCGCCCATGTCCGTCACCTGGCCGACCGTGATACCTTCGGTGGTCGGGGCGGTCGTCGCCTCAGGGGCGGTGGTCGCGGCAGGCGCCTCAGTGGGCGCAGGCGCCGCAGTCGGCTCAACCGGCGCCGTCGTTGGGGCCGGCGCGCTCGTCGGCTGGGCCGCGCCGCCGCACGCGCTAAGCAGCATGCTCAACACGACGAGCATCGATACGATCGCGAACAACTTGTTACGCATCACCTGAATCTCCTCCTGTAGGTAGATGAGGGTAAAGCAAAACACAATCGGGCAGAGGGCAAAGCTTGGCAGAGGGTCGCGGCGACTCGAAAGCTAACCGCGGCCGACTCCTGCCATCCGAATGGACAAACACCTCCTTTCGGCGGAACTCGCCGGCATAGCAGCCGGAAACGCGCTCAGGAACGTGCGCCGGTTCAGCGTTACGCCTTCCGAGCTGGTGCGCGGAAGGACGCAAGGCGGCAGGTCAGGGCCCGCGGCATGGCCGCGCCAGCACATTCTGACGCGCCCGCCTTAGCCGGTTGCATTATAGCGCACCGTTCGTTGCGTCGCAAATCACATCGCAGGAACAATGCTCACTCAGGCGCAACCGTTGCGCCTATTCGCTTTGACAGACAACGTGTCGAAAGGTATAATTTAACAGAATTGTTGAGAAATATGGGGGAAACAGGCATGGCGATTCGGGAGATTATCACGCTCGGGCATCCGACGTTGCGGCAGAAGGCGCGCAAGGTGACGAAGTTCGGGCCGGAGCTGCAACAACTGATCGACGACATGATCGAGACCATGCGCGCCGCGCCGGGCGTTGGTCTCGCCGCGCCTCAGGTCAACGTGCCGGAGCGCGTTATCGTCGTCGAGTTGCCGGCTGACGAAGAAGAGGGTCTCCCGGCCGAGACGTACGCATTCGTGAATCCCGAAATCGTCAAGGCCTCGCGTGACACCGAGAAGGGCGAGGAAGGCTGCCTGTCCATCCCCGGTTACATCGGTGAGGTTGATCGCAGCGTCGAGCTGGTCGTCCGCGGGGTGGACGCCTACGGCCGGCCGCAGCGCATCAAGGCGCACGACTATCTCGCGCGCATCTTTCAGCACGAGATCGACCATCTTGACGGCGTCATGTTCATCGACAAGGCCGACCCCGCCACCATCCGCAAGCTAACCGCCGAGGAGGCCGAGAATGCGACCGGCGAAGCCGCCGAAGCCGCCGCGTTCATGGGTTGAGTCGTACCGCTAGTTGTCAACTTGCGGTGCAAATTAACTCAGCAAATCCCACCACGTCACCGGCGAGAACGCCCGCCACGGCGACGTTACACCGAGGTTGACTCCAGCTATGAGCCGCGCCAGTCGCGGCTTTTTCTTTCCCTGCCGCGCCAGCGCCCGAATGGCTTGCGGCCCAGTCGCAAGCCGCAGCAGCAAACGAGTTCCGCGGAAGAAGCTCCTGTACTCCGCATCCAGTGTCTGCCCATACAGGGCCAGGCTCCGCGCGCTCACATCCCCGTTCGACAGCGCTGCCGTAATCACCGGCGCAGCCAGCTCCGCCGTCTCCAGCGCCAGATCGATCCCTTCGCCTGTCACCGGATGGACCAGCCCCAGTGTCTCGCCCACGAACAGGTAGCCGTCACCCGCTGGCCGAACGGTCGGGAAGTCGATGCGCAGCGGAAAGCCCCTCGCGGGACCGTCCGGCCGCGCCTCGCGCAGTCGCGGATGACGCGCGACGAAGGCATCGAGCAGCGGTTTGAGATTGCGGTGCGAGCTATTGCCCCGCGCGGCCACGCCCAGCCCGATGTTCGCCCTGCCATCAGCTAGCGGGAACACCCACGCATATCCGGGCGCAAGCTCCGGCTCGAAGAAGAACTCGAAGTAGGGCGCGAGGTCGCGGACGGCTTCATAGTAGCCGCGTATGGCGTTGATTCCTGGCGGCATGGTTGAGAGCGCGCCGAATGCGCGCGCAAGGCCCATGTTTGCGCCGGTCGCAACCACGGTTAACGGCGCCTCCACAGTGACGGTTTGACCTTCTGCTTCACCCACAAGCCCGCGCGCGCTGCCCTTCGCGCGGTCGCGAAACGGCTCGCGCGCATTGAATCCGCCGAAAAAGCGCGCTCCCTGGCTCACGGCATGCGCTCGCAGTCGCTCATCTAGCTCATAGCGCGGCACGACCATGCCGTAGGGCGGCAAGCCGAGGTCATGCTCCGCAAAGTCGAGCGTCCACGGCTCTGCGCCCGCCGGGTAGAGCCGCGCGCCCTCGATGCGCTGGTAGCCCGCCGATTCCAACTCCGCCAGAACACCCAACCGCGCGAGTGCGGCAATCGCGCGCGGGGTCAGCCCGTCGCCGCACGTCTTGTCGCGTGGGAAGCGCGCCTTGTCGATGAGCAACACATCGACCCCACGCGCGGCGAGCAGCCCCGCCAGCGCGCTCCCCGCCGGCCCCGCGCCCGCAATCAATACATCTGCACGATAACTTGCTTGCGACATGGCGGCGATTAAAACACAAACCGGGTTCCACGCGGAAACCCGGTTTGTGAGTTGCGAGCGCTGCTTCTTAGCGAATGACGTCCAGCGTCTTCTCCGTCTGCGGATCGAACAGGTGCATGTTGTCCATGTTGATGCTCATGTCGAGCGTCTCGCCGACGCGGGCATGGGTGCGCGGGTCAACACGGGCGATGAACTGCTTCTTGCCGGTCAGCAGGTAGAGGAAGATTTCGTTGCCCATCAACTCGGAGACGTCCACCTGGGCCGTGATCGGCGCAGGGGTGATGCCCGGCGCTTCGTAGCCGCGGGTGTGGATGTCCTCGGGCCGGACGCCGAAGATGACCTTCTTGCCCTTGTGCTGCAGGTAAGCGGCCTTCTTGCTCTCCGGCACGGGCAGCTTGAATGTCCCGCCGTCGATAAAGAGCTTGCCGTCCTGGTCGACCAGCGTCGTCTCGAAGAAGTTCATCGAGGGGCTGCCGATGAAGCCGGCGACAAAGATGTTGGTCGGATGGTCGTAGAGGTTCTGCGGCGTATCGATCTGCTGGAGCAGGCCGTCCTTCATGACCGCGATGCGTGAGGCCATCGTCATGGCCTCGACCTGGTCGTGGGTCACGTAAATGAAGGTGGTGCCCAGGCGCTGATGCAGCTTGCTGATGCCGGCGCGGGTCTCAACGCGCAGTTTGGCGTCCAGGTTCGAGAGCGGCTCGTCGAAGAGGAAGACTTTCGGGTTGCGGACGATGGCGCGGCCGACCGCGACGCGCTGGCGCTGACCGCCGGAGAGTTGCTTCGGCTTGCGGTCGAGGAACTGGCTGATGCCCAGCAGTTCCGCGGCTTCTTTAACCTTCTTGTCGATCTCCGCCTTCGGGGTCTTGCGCAGTTTGAGGCCGAACGCCATGTTGTCGTACACGCTCATGTGCGGGTAGAGCGCGTAGCTCTGGAACACCATCGCGATGTCGCGATCCTTCGGCGGCACGTCGTTCACGACGCGGTCGCCGATGAGGATGCGGCCGTCGGAGATTTCTTCGAGGCCGGCGAGGAGGCGAAGGGACGTCGTCTTGCCGCATCCCGACGGACCGACGAACACCAGGAACTCCTTGTCCGCGATCTGAAGGTTCAGGTCATTAACGGCGATGACGTCGCCGAACCGCTTGTAGACATGCTCGTAGGTGACACTAGCCATCGGTGTTTTGCTCCTTCAGCAACGAAACAGAGACGATATTCGCATGGGCCAGGGCAAACAGAACTGTTCGGTCGATCGTGCGCCGTCCCCGATTGGAAGGCTAGGCCGTGCCTCCGCGCATCCAATGGCCGTGACCGGTTCAGTGCGTACGACTCGGGCGCGAGCGCCATAACCGCTTTGCCCGGGCGCGTCATTGGTCAGGTGATAGCAAGAGAGTGCGTTAGTGAGGTAGTTGCTGAGTTGCGCCTCCTTATATGGAAGGAACTGCCATTCCCGCATGGGAGAAGCATCCGTCCCGCATCGACGCTCGGCCGCGCGA
>CAZPTI010000242.1:0-7721 GCA_964588925.1 uncultured Anaerolineales bacterium
GTCGCCTGCGTGCCGACCGGCGCGAACACCGGCGTGAGCAACTCGCCGTGCGGCGTCGAGAACGTCCCCGCGCGGGCCATTGACGACGCGTCACGGGCGACAAGGTTGTATTCAAACATAACTGCGGAAGGTTAACACTTGCCGTTTGCCTTGTCAAAAGAAGCCCCTGTGCTATACTGCGCAAGCGCCACTCATTTCGCCCTCACTACGAGGGTACCCCCACAGGAGGCGACGATGCCTTTCGGAGAAATCTTCACCGGCTCCTTTCAGTTGATCTGGCGGCACAAGAAGCTGTTTCTCTTCCCCGTCATCGGCATGGCTTTGTACGCGCTCGGCCTGTTCATCTACCAGCTTGCCGGCGCGGCCTGGCTGGCGCGCTACTTCGACTGGATGAACGCGATGATGCGCAACCCCGAAACGCTGCCGACGGACATCATGGGCGAGTTCTTCGGCGGCATGGCGGCGATGTGGGTCGGCGCCAGCATCTTTCTGCTGTTCAGCCTGCTCAGCTACTTCATCAACCTTGTCACCACCTCCGGCCTGATCCTCGAAGCGGGCCGCGCGCGTGAGAGCGAGGCGGTGGACGTGGGCCGCGGGCTGCGGGATGGGCTGGGCCGCGCGGGGCATCTGTTCCTCGTGCAGTTGGCGTGGCTTGTGCCCGGCCTGCTGATCGGCTGCGGCGCGTTTGTGAGCTTTTTCCTGCTACTCGTCGGGGCCGGTGCGGCCGCAAGTGAAGGGAACGACACCGCGAGCGGCATCCTGGGCATCTCGTGGCTGGTCTGCATTTGTGGCGCGTTTTGTCTCGGCTTGCTCTATGCTTTGCTGGCGGGCGTCTTCCAGCCGCTCATGGCGCAGTCCGCCGTGGCAGGAAGGCGCAGCGCGGGGCAGGCGATCCGCGAGGGGTGGGCGCTGGCGCGCGCCAACCTGGGCGGAGTGATCATCGTCTGGCTTCTTCTGGCGCTGGTGCTCTTCGGGGTGACGATCCTCCTGCAAACCATAACGACGCTGGTCAGCCTGCCGCTGACGGGTGTCTGGTTCGCGGGGTTCGGCCGCATGATGGAGGACGCGCAGCAGGGCGTGATGCCGCAGTTCCCGCGCATCAGCGGGCCTCTCTACATCGTTACGTCGCTCTTCTCGCTGGCGGTGACGCTGGTGGGCATGTGGCTGCTGCAAACGTTCACGCCGGTAGTGTGGAACGGCGTGTACCGGCATTTGACGCGGCCGGCGGTGGTGGCAACTGACGCGCCTGAGCCAGTGGTTTTGGAGAGGGGCGAGGGGGATTTGGAACGCGGGACTTTGGAACACGGAGACGCGGAGCGCAGCGGAGACGCGGAGCACTGAGACGCGGAGCGCGGAGGCCGCTCTCCCACCCGCGCCTGGCGCATTAAATACAAAGGGGGCGGATTGCCCCGCCCCCTGGATGCGCTCCCTACGCCAGGGGCTATTCTTCCTTCTTTGCCCCTGAGCTCGCTCCGCCCGAATCGGAGCCGGTCGACGCGGTTGCGGGCGCGCTCTCGGCCTTCTTCTCCGACGCCGCGGGCGCAGCCGTGGATGCAGCGCCCTCTTCCTTCTTGCCCGCCGGAATGCCCGTCGATGACTTGCCCTTGTTGTCGGTCACGTAGAACCCGGAGCCTTTGAAAATCACGCCGACCGGCTGGATGACACGGTGCACGTGGCCGTTGCACTCGGGGCAGTCCCGCAAGGGCGCATCTGAATAAGATTGCAGTCGCTCGAACCGCACGCCGCAGTCCTCGCATTCATAAACATAAGTAGGCATCGCCGTAACCCCCGGTCCAACCTGACACTGAACATTCAGACCTCCGAGAGTGGAATCCCTCGGAGGCCAAAAGGAATTATAGCGCAGGAGTGTTAGCGTTACAAATGCGCGGGCGAAATTACGCGCGATAAAAAGAAAACCAAGGGGTTCCCGCCCGCAGGCGCCGGGACCCCCTGGTTTTGCCCAACGTCCGAAATCGGCCGCGGAGGCGCAGAGTTCTCTGAGTCCTCAGCGGCCTCTGCGGCAAAAAAGGCTAGAACAGGCCGAGCACGCGTCCCGTCTCCAGGTCCAGGTCCACATCGTAGAACACCGGCCGCGTCGGCAGGCCGGGCATCGTGCGCATCTCGCCGCAGAGCGGGTAGAGGAAGCCCGCGCCCACGCTGGCCCGGATGTCGCGCACCGGGAAGATGTAGCCCGTCGGCCGGCCCTTGAGCGTCGGGTCGTGGCTCAGGCTGAGGTGCGTCTTTGCCATGCACAGCGGCAGCTTGTCGAAGCCCAGCCGCGTGTATAGCTCGATCTTCGCCTCGGCCTCCGGGGAGTAGCTGACGCCCGCCGCGCCGTAGACCTCGCACGCGATCTTCTCGATCTTCTCTTTGATGCTCCACTCCAGCGGGTAGAGGAACTGGAAGTTCGACGGCTGCTCGGCCGCGACGATGACCGCCTCGGCCAGCGCCTTCGCGCCGTCGCCGCCCTCGGCCCAGTGGTTCGACTGCACCGCATCCTCCGCGCCGGCCTCGATGGCCCGCCGGCGGATCAGCTCGATTTCGGCCGGGGTGTCGGTGTGGAACTGGTTGATTGCGACCACGACCGGCACGCCGAAGCGCTTCGCGTTCTGCACGTGCGCAACCAGGTTCTCGCAGCCCTTGTCGAGCAACTCAAGGTTTTCCTGCAGATACTCGAACGCCAGCGGCTTACCCGCGACGACGCGTGGCCCGCCGCCGTGCATCTTGAGCGCGCGCACAGTCGCCACCAGCACCACCACGTCCGGCGTCAGCCCGGAGTAGCGGCACTTGATGTCCATGAACTTCTCCATGCCGATGTCCGCGCCGAAGCCCGACTCAGTGACCACGTAGTCGGCCAGCTTGAGCGCGATCTGATCCGCGATGATGGAGGAGTTGCCGTGCGCGATGTTGGCGAACGGCCCAGCGTGAACGAACGCGGGCTGCCCTTCGAGCGTCTGCATCAGGTTCGGCATGATCGCGTCCTTCATCAGGACGGTCGCCGCGCCGGCCACGCCGAGGTCTTCGACCGTGACGGCCTCGCCCTTGCGGCTGGTGCCAATGACGCAGTTGCCGATGCGCTCGCGCATGTCTTCGAGGCTGGTGGTCAGGGCGAGGATCGCCATGATCTCAGACGCCACGGTGATGTCGTAGCCCGTGGTGCGCACCTGGCCCTTTTCTTCGGGGCCGAGGCCGACCTGAATCTTGCGGAGGAAGCGGTCGGAAATGTCGATCACGCGATTCCACGTGATGGAGGCCGGGTCGATGTCGAGGATGGCGAAGCGGGCGCGCTCCTCCGGCGTCAGCGTCTCCGGGTCGGTCTTGTCGATGCCGAGCTTCTTGAGGCGGCGGAGCATGGGCGGCGCGAACGTGCGCTTGCCGGTCTTGTCGGGCGGGCAGAGCCGGTCGAACATCACTTGCGGGTTGACGTCGGCCTCGTGGAGCATGCGCGCGTCAATCGCAGCGGCAACGAGGTTGTGCGCGGCGGTGATGGCGTGGATGTCGCCGGTGAGGTGGAGGTTGAAATCCTCCATCGGCACGACCTGCGAGTAGCCGCCGCCCGCCGCGCCGCCCTTGATGCCGAACGTCGGCCCCTGCGACGGCTGGCGGATGCAGGCCACCGACTTCTTGCCCAGCACGCCGAGGCCCTGCGTCAGGCCGATGGTTGTGGTGGTCTTGCCCTCGCCCAGGGGGGTTGGGGTGATGGCAGTCACGTCGATGTACTTGCCCTGCGGCCGGTCGGCAAACTTCTCGCGCACATCGAGGTGCACCTTCGCCTTGTATTTGCCGTACAGTTCCAGGTCGTCGACGGTCAGGCCCAGGCTCTCGGCGATTTCGAGAATGGGCTTCAACTCGGCTGCCTGCGCGATTTCCAGATCGCTGGGGACAGGGGTCAAGCGCTTCATACGAGGATTACCTCCAGACAGGGGTTGAGGTTCGCGGACATGCTACAGTGTGACAGGATACATGATGCGGGCCGCGTTCCGCCATGACATGCGTCATGCGCGGGGGTCGGACGCGCTGCGCCCGGTGCGGCAACCTTAAAAATACGCTATATTTGCCGTTTTGCCCGCGCGCCAACCATTAATAGCGCGTCTTTTTGTCGATTCCGTACGTCATCATTATCGCATTAGCGCCAGGCGGGGCTGCGCACTCCGCACCGGCTGCCTCGCATGCGCTACCGGAGAGCAGGATCACTCCGTAGAGGAGGACTAGATGGCGCTGTACGCTCGAGCGCTTAAGGCGGACGAAAAGCAGAAGATCGAAGAGCTGCTGAACGACGAGGACGAGGAACTGGCGCGGCGGGTGCGGATCATTCTGCTATCCAGCCAGCGTGAGGGTGTCCACGAGATCAGCACCATCGTCGGCCTGCATCCGATCAACGTCCGCAAGTGGATCCACCGGTTTAATAAGTCGGGCTTGAAGGGGTTGTACCCGCGGCGGTCGCCCGGCCGGCCGCGGCTTTTCACGCGCGAGCAGCGCGATGCGATCGTGACCCTCGCCACCACCGACCCGCGCGTCCTCGGCCTCGAGTTCGACACGTGGTCGCTGCAGCGGCTGCGCAACCAGCTCATCGAACGCGGGGTGATGAGCGACGTCAGCGCGGAGACGATCCGGCAGGAGTTGCTCCGCAGCGGGCTGATGTTCGACGAGCGGCGCTGGGTGTCCACCTCGCGATGAAGCGGCGGTGACGCTCAGGGCAGTCGCCAGACGATCCGTTGCGTCTACTGGATCGTCATCGGCAGCCAGAACTTTAACAAGGTGGGCGCCAGACCCGAGCGCGCCTCAAAAATCGTCTTGACGTTCTGCCCGCCGTCCTGCAGCCAGGCGACAGCCATTCCGCCGTTCGCCAGGGCCAGCGACGCGCCGTACGTGTCACCCCTTGCGCCGGGCAACTGCTCTGCCGCGGGCCACACCTGCGCGCCGATGGGCGCCGAGGTGAGCAGCGGCGCGGTCTTGTCGTCCCATGTGGCGTAGAGGGTGTTTTGCGCGCCCAGTTTCAGGGTCAAACCGTTGGCGTAGGCCAGGCGCGGGCCGAGGTTGACGGGCGGCGGCCAGTAGAGGCCGTGGCCGAAGTCGTAACGGGGCTGCTGATTATCGTCCACCCAGGCCAGGTGCGCGTTGCCGTCGGCCGCAGCGACCAGGCTCGGGTCCCGCGATTCCGCCGTTGGGCTGTACCGGGCGTTGTCCGAAATGTTGACGGGCAGGTACCAGCCCGCGGCGGTCTTTTCGGCCCCGTAGATGTTCAGCACGCCGAACGCGTTCGCGGCGGTCGGCACGCGGTCGTGCCAGGCCAGGAACAGATTGCCGTTGCTCAGCACGGTCAGGCTCGGGCTGCCGCCGCGCGCATTCGGCACCGGGTAATTGATCCAGTAGCTTCCGTCGTACTGCCCGCTGTGCACCATCCACGCGCCCGACGTGTGATCCGCCCAGGCAACATACAGACCGCCCTTTGCGTCCGAGGCCAGCGCCGGCGCGTTCGAGCTGCCGGTCGTGCTGGAAACGGGCGTTGGCAGCGTCCACTGGCCGCCCGGCTTTAGCATGACATGGAAGATTTCGGAATTCCCCGCGAACGTGTTGACGTAGGCCACGTGCAACGCACCGCGCGAATCGAACACAGCCGTGGGCGCGACGCCGCGCGCCAGCCGCTGCGGCGCGCCCCACGCCTTGCCGTCCTGCCGCGTGACATAATAGACAGAGCCGTCCGACTCGTAGACGAGGTGCGCGGCGCGGTCCGCGCTGAAGAGCAAGATGGGCGGCGCGCTGGCGTTCACCGGGCTAACGACGCTGATCGGGCCGCGCCAGTCGATGCCTGCGGTCGCGGCTGGTTGCGCACCGGTCGCGTGCGGCCGCGCAAGGTCGGCTGCGGTCGCGGGCCGCACGGCCTTCGCGATCAACACGCCGTTGCTCAGCCGCAGACCCGACACGACGACTGCGCCTTCGCCCTCCGCTGACTCGGCGCGCGCCGCGCGCGCCTGCCCGGTCACCTCGTCCGTGGCGAGATAAACCGGCCGGCCCTCAAGGCTCCACAGCCCGTCTGCCATCCCCGGCGTCAGCTTCCCGGCCAGTTCCGCGGGGGCCGGCTGATCCAGCCAGATCATCTCCGCTTTGATGTCGACCGCGTTGAGCTTGCTCCCGTCGATAAATGCCTCGATGTCGGGCTGCATACTCGCGCGGTCTTCCCCGACGTAGGTCTCGTTCGCGACGAGCACGCGCCGCGTCTGCGCGCGGCCGCTCTCGAACGTGACCACTTCCCACGTTTGAGTGTCCTCGCCGAGTCCGCTGATTGAGGCGACAAAGGCGTCCAGCTTCGCATCGCGTGAGCGGTCGACGACCTCGATCTTCTCCGCGACGAGCGTGCCGTCCGCCGCGACGAGCGCGCGGATCTGCACCCAGTCGCCCTGGTGGATGCGCCCCACGTCCTGTTGTCGCAAGAGAATGGTGTGGCTGTCAACGACGATGGCCGCGTCTGTTACCTGCTCGACCAGGCCCTCGATGTAGACGGGCACGTTGCCGGCGTTGGTGGCAATCACCTCGATGGACAGGGCGAACACGCCCATGCCCTGGCGATGGCCGGTAACGCGCACCTGCGAGTAGAGCGGGGGGGTGACAGGGATCAGCGTGGCGTCGTCGTAGTAGACCACGGCGCCGCTGACGACCGCAAGCCGCGCGCTGACGCTGAACTTGGTGAGCACGCCGACGAACTGGAGGGGCGGGGCCTCGGAGCCGGTGGGCCGGAGCACGTGCAGCACCTTGACGGTCAGCGTTTCCGCCGTCATGTCGCCCCAGGCCGACACCCATGCGCCTGGTTCCATTGCGCCGCGCCGCTGGTCGACCGCGGTCTCCGGGCCGATGAGCACGCGCGTGGCATCCACGAACCACTTTCCGTCGCTCAGCCGGAGAAATCCCTCTACGCGCGTGGGAACCGTCGCCGCGGACGCCGCATCCGGCGCGCGTCCGGTCATTGCGTTTGCGGAGACTGGCGCTGCGGACAGGGCCGCAAGGAGCGCCAGGAGCAGGCAAACGGCCCACCGTGGGCCGCGCCATCGAGGGCGGCGATCCGAGATCACGAGTGCTCCCAACCCTTAAGGTGTGGGCGTCGCAGTCGGCTCGCTGGTGGCTGTGTCAGTGGCAGTCGGCTCTACCGTTGCGGTGTCCGTCGGCGCCGGAGTGCTGGTGGGCGTCTCCGTGGGCGCCGGCGTGGCCGTGGCGGTCGGCTCGCTCACCACGATGGTGCGCGCGATCAGCCGGCCGTCAGGCAACTGCAGGGCCATACAACTGGCGGTCTTCCCGACCGCCGGGGAACCGATGATGCTGGTCTCGGAATCGATCTCCATCGTATAGCCGTCGACCGTGATGGACGAGCCGCTGTAGGCGGAGATGACGCCCTCGATCAGAACCGTTTGTCCGCGGATCGCTTCGATGCGGGTCGCCCGCAGCTCGCCCGTGTTGTAGCGCAGCGCCTTGACGTCTGCCAGGTCGCCCACGGCCGGGCTGTTGACGAGCACCGTATCGCCGGTCACACGGACGCGGTTGCCGCCGATGGTCCACCATTCGCCGTCGATGGCCTTGACATAGTCGCGGAATTCGTACGGCGATGGCGTGGCATCGGGCGACGCGGTGACGACGATGCTCAGCGCCAGCGGTCGGTTGAAGGGCCGCAGCAGCGCCTCGCAGGCAACCGTCGCGCCCACCTCCGCCGTGCCGACGATCCGCGTTTCCGC
>CAZPTI010000243.1:0-7655 GCA_964588925.1 uncultured Anaerolineales bacterium
GAGTGTGGCCGAGGCGCGGCGCAGATTTGCCGAAGTGGTCGCGAACGTCGCCTTTGGAGGGAAGCGGGTCCTCCTGGAGCGACACGGCAAACCAGCCGCGGCCTTAATTAGTTATGCCGATTTGCTGCGGCTACAGGAGCTTGACAGGCGCGACAGCGAAAAGGAAAGCTGGCAGTTGGCATTGGAAAAGGCTGAGGCCGCTGCCGCGCGCATTATGGCTGAACGCAAGGGTGAGTATCTGCCAGACATTGCGGAAATTATCCGACAGGCGCGCGAAGAGCGGACGAATGAACTCTAGCATTGTGGTTGACGCCAGCTTTGTGTCAAGCCTTGTCCTTTACCGGCAGGAGTCGCGTGTCGCGAGAGCGCTCTGGAGTCAATGGAGGGCGGAGCATCTGAGGTGTAGTGCGCCGAGCTTGCTGTTGCTTGAAGTTGGCACGAGCATTCGAAAGTACGTGTACACGAATCAGATCACTGAAGAGGCAGCGACAACCTCCCTCATGGCGTTTCAGTTGCTCCTCGAGCATATATCGATCGCGCCCCTTTCCCAGCTTTTTGAAGGCGCATGGGACCTGGCGCGGCGCTATAAACTGATCAACCTGTATGACGCTTCGTATGTCGCATTGGCAGATCAGTTGGGGTGCGAAGTGTGGACGCTGGATGCGAAGATGAAGCGCGCCATGCCGGGCCACGCGGAGAAGATTAAGCTGATCTCGGCGGGAGCCTGAACGGGCACGCGCAGGCTCCCGCGCCCTTGTCAGCTTACGGCAGCACCGTCACCGTCGTATACGCCTCGGTCTTGTTCCCCTCCAGGTCGGCCACGATGAAGCCGACCACGTACTCCCCGGCCGCCGCATCCAGCTCGCGCCACTCAAAGGGCTGATCGTCGCGGAAGGTCAGCGTCTGACCCAGCTCCTGCGCCTCGCGCAGTCCGCCCTGCCCGTCCTGCTCCAGCCACGTCTCAAATGGCGTGAACTGGTCGCCCGCGGCCGGGGTAATCTGCCACGGCGCGCCGGGCGTGCCGGCCTCCTCGGTGAACCCGAACACCTGCCGCAACAGCCCGTCGCGGAAGTACGCGCGGGCGTAGCGCTGCTCGCCGTCCTGATAGGTGTAGAGGCCGTCCACCGTGTATACCGATTCCTCGTACGACTGGCCGTAAGTCTCCGGGTTGAGCGCGGCCTGCGCGCGTGTCTGCCCGTCGGTGATCGCGAAGGCCAGCGGCTCCCACTCGAACTCCAGCTTGAAGTCCCCCTCGCCCCAGTCGGGGTAATACACGCCGCTGACCTCTTTCGTTTGCGGCGCTTCGAGGAAGTCCCGGTCGATCACCGCGATCGAGTTGCTCTGCCGGTCGAGGTAGCCGGTGAAGAAGTAGATGTAGCCGATATTGTCGCCGCTGACGTTCGCGCTGAGCAGCACGGTGTCGCGGATCGCGACCTCGTTCTTGTCCTTCTGCACGGGCGACAGCGTGATCTGCCCCGCGCCCGGCGCGCGCGTGGCGCCCTGCGCCGGAACGCTGAGGCCGCGCGCATCGGGCTGGAACTGGCGGCCACTGTAATGGAAGGTGAGGAACTCGTCCCACAGCGAGTTCTCCGCAAAACGGTTCGCGATGGCGGTGTAGGACTGCGGGCCGGCCGCGGCGTTCTGGTAGAGCTGGCCGGTCGGGAAGTAGATGGACAGGCCGGTTGCGCCGGGCTTGCCCTGGCCGTTCTTTTTGGCGACGACGGCCTGCGTCAACGCCTGCGCCACACCGCGCGCAGCCTGGTTAACGCCCTCGTCGTTCGTCGACTGAGTGAGCAACACGAGGAAGTGGCCGAGGTCGATGTAGGACGGCGGCGCCTGCTGGCCGAAGATGGACGTGAACGACTGCGCGTAACGCCGCGCCCTGGCGACCGCCTGCTGATCCGCGCCCTGCATGGCGTAAGCGAGCTGATTCAGGCCGTCGCGCAGGGCGGCGGTTGCGTTCAGGTCGGCGGCGGTCAGGGTGATGTCGCGGCTTAACTGCGCGCGCACCTGCTGCGCGCTGCCGCGCTGCCCGATCCACTCCGCCCGCGCCTGGTCGTCGAGGATGCGCTGATCCTGGTCGATGTAGCTGTCGACGATGCTCTTTGCGACCGTCGCGCCGTCGACGTCCGGGTTCTGCGTTAGCTGGCCGAGGAACGCCGTGTACGCCCAACCGAGCGCCGGTTCGGTCTCCTGCGAGAACACAGCATACTTCGCATGGGGCGCCAGCGCCTCCATCACTTCGACGTGCCCCATCAGGCAGGCGTCCATGCCGACGATCTCGAACCGCTCGATGCCAGCCTGCTGGCGCGCCGTGGCAAGCGCCTGGTCGATCTCATTCAGATACAGCTCGTCGCCGAGCGACTGGTGCAGGGGGATGCGGCGGTCGATCTCCTGCCGCTGCTGCCCCGGATCGGGGTCCGACCAGCCGCCCGGCCAGCCCATGCCGTGATCCGAGAGGATCAGGATGTACCTGTCCGCCGGGTAGCTCTTCGCCGCCCAGGTCACGAAGTCGACGAGCGTCTCGCCGGCCGACATGTTTAGCTCGCCCTCGCCGAGCACTTCGGAGCCGATCCGGTTCAGGTTATCGTCCTGCGTGATCAGATAGCGCCGCGTGCTGGTCCAGTTGCCGTCGCCGCTGAAGCCGCCCTTGTAGCGATCCAGTTGGGCCACAATCTTGACGCGATCCGTCGAGCCGACGCGCTCCGCCTCGTTGATGTCGACGAAGATGTCCTGTTCGAGGATTTTGTCGTCCGCATCGCCGTAGAGCATCACGGTCCAGGTCTGGCCGGGTGTGACGCTTTGCCCGGTCGCTGCGCTGCTGGTGGCCTGCGCGGCGCGAGTCGGCGCAGGCGGCAACGTCGGGCGCGGCGCTTCGGTTGCCAACTGGCTCAGCGCGCCGCCCTGATCGCCCTGCGTGGTCTGCCCGCCAAACTGGCCCTGCTCGCTTGTGGTCGAGCCGCCGTCGCCGCCACCCAACCCGCCGTTAAGGAGCGTGATCGCGATGATGATGCACAGGGCGAGGATGCCGATGCCGCCGCCTGCCGCGCCCTTCGTGCCGCCCGGTATGTTGAAACCGCCGCCGCCCGACGGACGCCAGCCGCCCCCGCCACCCGAAGGCGTGTAGCCCCCACCGCCGCCTCCGCTGGATGAGGGCGTGTCACGGGTAGGCGCATCGGCGCGCTCGCGCTGAGAGGGGTCGCCCTCCGACCGCCGTCGCCGCCCCGCGCGCACCGTGCGCTCGGGGTCATCGGCCAACAGCCAGTTCGAGTCCGGTTTCTCAGAAGGGATGGAACGACCAGCGTCTCCGGCGCCAGCATTAGCCGGGACAAGCGCGAGAGGAAGCAAGGGTGGGAATCTCATCAGCGACGCACCTTTCCTGGGACGCGAAAACATAGTCGCCGCGCAGAGTCGGCAGCGCCATTCTATTGCCAATCCGTTCGCCACGTGGTAATTCGTCTTACCCTCTATTTTGCCTGTCAGGTATGGTATTATGCGATTACTTTTTGAGGTTGCTGATGGAGCCGAACTTCTTCGAGCGCGTCTACATCCTCGTGCGCCGCATCCCGCGCGGCAAGGTCGCGTCTTACGGCCAGATTGCGGCGCTGCTCGGCCACCCGCAGGCTGCGCGCACGGTGGGCTGGGCGCTCAACGCGCTGCGCGACAGCGCGATCGACGATGTGCCGTGGCAGCGGGTGATCAACAGCCAGGGCCGCATCAGCATCTCGCGCGTCGACCTCGGCGCGGACCTGCAACGCGCGCTGCTGGAGCAGGAGGGCGTCGTCTTCGACGAACGCGACCGGGTCGACATGAAGCGGTTCGGGTGGGAGGGTGTGGTGAATGTCGAGAGTTTATGGCCCGCGCCAGAGGGTTCGCAGTAGGCGCTTTAGCGCCACCGTAGCGGAGCGCTGAAGCGCTCACTACGAACGGATCTCACGCATCTGACATAATCCATTTGCATTTTCCTTACAAATGTTCTATCATCCCTTCATCCGCTTAGCGTGAATCAGCGATAGGAGCACCCCATGCGAGAAGTCACCATCGCGCTGGCGCAGATGGCGCCGGTCCTGAACGATAACGAAGAGAACCTGCGCCGGATGGGCAGCTTTATTCAGCGCATTTGCAGCGAGCAGCCGACCAACCTGATCGTCTTCCCCGAGCTGGCGCTGTCCGGCTATGAGTGCGGGCTGAACTTTACGCGGCTCGCCGAACGTGTGACGGGCCACGCGGTGTCGTACATCGCAGGCAAGGCTGCCGAGTTCAGCGTGTATGTCGTGTTTGGCATGCCCGTTAAGGAGAAGGTGGAGAGCATCCTGTTCAACGGCGCAGTGGTGATCGGGCCGGACGGCGAGCTGCTCGGCGATTACCGCAAGCTGCACCTGCAAGGGGAGGAGCGGCTGGCCTTCCGCCCCGGCTACCGCACGCCCATCTTCGAGACGGAGTTCGGCGGGCTGGGCGTGATGATCGGCTGGGATCTGGCGTTCCCCGAAGTGGCGCGCGGGCTGGCGCTGGATGGCGCGGACCTGATCGTCGCGCCGTCGGCCTGGATGAGCGACCAGATGGAGCCGTGGCGCGCGTACACGGTCGCGCGCGCGTGCGAGAATGCGATCTACCTCGCCGCAGCGAACCGGGTGGGCAAGGAGCCCAGCTACACCTTCGGCGGCGAGTCGATCCTGGTCGGCCCGCGCGGGCAGACGCACACCTGCCTGGACGAGGCGGTGGAAGGGTATGCGGTTGCCACGGTGGACCTGGACGAGATTCGCGCGGTGCGCGAGGAGTCGCAGATTTTCCAGTGCCGGCAGCCGGCGGCGTATCGCGCGCTGGTGCGAAAGTACTGAGGTACTGAGGCGACAAAGTACTAAAATACTGATTTAGGCTGGTCTTGACGCCGGGCGCTTGACTCTGGTTGCGCCCGGCGTTTATATTGCAGCGCGCACGTTCTTCGCTCCTGTCTTCCACTCGTTACAGGCGCGATCAAGTAAGGAGCAGCCCCAATGAAGTCGCTCGCCCGTGTTCTCCTGAGCCTTGCCGTCTTTGTCCTCCTGGTCGGCGTTGTGATGGCTGAAAGCGCCGGCCCCGATCAGCCGCCGCCCCCCGTTCCCACATTAGGCCCTGATGACATCCTCATGGCGTTGCCGTATCCTGACCTGTCGCAGGTGAGCCTGCCGCCGGACCTTACGCTGCCGGCCGCGCAGGATTTGGCCCGCTCGCTCATGGCGCGCGCAGCCGCGCCGTTTGAGGCCGAGCTCCACCGCTTGCAGGCTGAGGGGAGCGCGCCGGACGCGCAGTTGCAGGTCGAGCCTTACGGCGTGGTGCTGCGCGGCAAACGGGCGGACGTCGAAGCGGCCGCGCAGCGCATCTCCGCCCTCGACATCCTGGCCGGACCGGGCCGCGCGGTCCCGCAGTGCGCGCTTGACGCGAGCGAGGCGCTCCCGCGCGAGCTTCTGGCGCGCAGCGTCGCGCAGCGTAACGGCCCCGAGGCCGCGCCCGCGCAGACCAACCCCAGCATCGCGCTCTATGTGTCGCCGTCCTACGCAACTTATGGATGGTCGAACGTCTCAGGCCGGACGGACGCTAACGTGCCGGTCAAGGTGGAAATCATCAGGACCGGCCGGACGGTTGCGACGCGTGAGACTTACAGCAACAGCGAAGGCAACTACTGGGTTTATCCGAGCTATCACAGTTGCCCGGACAGCGGCTACGACTGGATGTTGCGGAACGGCGACGTGGTCCGCGTGACCGCAAGCGGGCGGACTGTCTCCACGGTGGCCGCGTCCGTCGATCCGCAGGCCGATCCCACCCGCAACGTGGTCTTCGGCGCGACGCAGTCGAATCGCCGCGTGCAGGTTATGCTTTACCGCTATGGGCTGAACGGCAACCTGTGCGGGTCCGAACTGAGCGCCCTCGACGCCACGGCCGATGAGCGCGGTCGCTATTCGGTCAGCGGAGTCGATTTCGACCGGGCCGCGCAGGCCGACGCGCGCAGCTTCGATGCGGCGGGCAACTACAGCTACTCCGGCGCATCCGCGTATCGCGCCTACTGCGCCGCCACCTGGGGCTTCTGCGGCCTGATCCTGCCGCCCAACGAGCAGGTGCAGGTGACGGTGACGCGCGCCGGGCAGCAAACGCCCTCCACCTACAACGGAAAGACCGCCCCGGACGGTTGGTTCTACGTTTACCTGCCGTGGGAGTTACGCGCTGGCGACCGCCTGACGGCCATTTCGGCCAGCCACCGCATCGACTTTACGGCTGCGGGCTGGACGGACAATCAGCTCGATCCCCTGACGGACGAGCTGACGGCCAGGACGAGCGCCGATCGACGCGTCCAGGTCTATTTCGAGCGCGACACGGGCTCGAGTATGGCGCCTACCTGCGGCGATCAGTGGGCCTGCGTCACCGTGACGCCGAATGGCGACGGGAGCGTCCGCGCTAAAAGCCCCGTGGACGTGCTGCGCGGCGACTACGCTTATCCCTACATCTACGATGCGGACGGCAACTACCAGTACACCCAGCGCCATCCGGCCGCCGCGCTCTACGCCCGCCTCTCATGGAATGGGGTCGAAGGGTTCTGGAAGCGGCTGTCGGCGTGGCTCCAGGTTAAGCTGCTGGACGAGACGAACGGCACGCTCGCTTTCGTCTCTTCGATCCGTCCCAACAGCTACGACGGCTACTTCTCCGTCTACGGCTTCACGGCCCCCCTGCGGCCGGGCTACAAGGTGGAAGTCAGCGATGGGATCTCGACGGAGGTGATGACAGTCCAGGATATTTCGGCCCGCCTCGATGACGACACGGACCGCATCAGCGGGCAGGCGCCGGGCGGTTATCTTCGCGCGTACGTCTGGGATTATCGCTCGGACCAGGGATACTGGATGGGGCTGTGCCGCGACAAAACGCATTCCGGGGGCCAGTTCAGCTTCACCGACGCAAGCTTCCAGTTCGCCGGGCAGGATAGCGGCTACGTGCGGATTACCGGGCCGGACGGCCACTACACCGACCGCTACGTCTCCGCGTTCACGGTGAATATCACCAAGGATGGCACGGGTTTATGGGGTTACACCGAAACCCCCAACACGCAGACCACGATTCAGCTCAAGCGCGGGGCATCCTACATCTATAGCAGCAACCCGGTCTCCGACCGGAGCGGCTACTTCTACGCCTCGCTCCCGTACGACAGCCCGACAATGCGTTTCCAGGAGGGGGACGAAGTGACTGTCACGACAGCCGACGGCGACTCGGCTGCGATCAAGATTCCGCGCCTGACCACCGGGATCAACACCAGCGCGAAGACGATCGAAGGCGAGGCGCCGCCGAACGGCCCGCTCTCCGTCGAGGCGCGGCGCCACTATTCGCCATACGGCTACATCACCGGCTGGACGCAGTCAGCGCGCGCCGGAGCGAACGGGCGCTATGCCGTCAGCTTTGCCGGGCGCTACTGGTATCGCGACTGCTCGGAGGTAGACGTAACCCATCCGTGTGCGCAGGCGGGCGTGAGCTACTACGCAGCCGACGATCACCGGGTGGCCCTGGTAGGTCCGTCGCCGTCGCCGGCCACTGCCGACGGCTTCGAGCCGGACAACGAGCGGAGTCAGGCGCGACCGGCCAGGGGGCGGCAGAGCCACACCTTCCACAGTGCGGACGATGTGGACTGGGTGTCG
>CAZPTI010000244.1:0-7638 GCA_964588925.1 uncultured Anaerolineales bacterium
TCGGCGTGAAGGCGACGATTGTCATGCCGCAGGACGCGCCCGCGATGAAGCTGGCGGCGACGCGCGACTATGGGGCGCAGGTCGTGGTTTACGATACGGCCAAGGATACGCGCGAGGCAATATCCGGGCGGCTGGCGGAGGAGCACGGGTATACGCTGGTGCCCCCGTATGACCATCCGCACATTGTCGCAGGCGCAGGCACGGCTGCGTTGGAGCTGCTTCAGGATGTCGGCGAACTGGATGTCCTCTTCGTGCCGTGTGGCGGCGCGGGGTTGCTGAGCGGGAGCGCGATTTCGACGAAAGCGTTGTCCCCGCGCTGCAAAGTGATCGGCGTGGAGCCGGCCGCGGGCGACGACGCGACGCGTTCCTTCAAGACCGGCACACTCCACACCGTCCATAACCCCGACACGATTGCGGACGGCGCGCGCACGCCCTACCTGGGGAAGGTCACATTCCCGCTCGTGCGCGAATATGTCGACGACATGATGACTGTGAGCGACGACGACCTGATCCGCACGATGTATTTCGTCTGGAGCCGCATGAAGCTGGTGGTGGAGCCGACCGGGGTGTTGGGGCTTGCCGCCGCTTTCAATCGCCGCTACCCTGTGACTGGGAAGCGTGTGGGCGCGATCATCAGCGGCGGCAATGTGGACTTCGGCCAGGCGGCCGAGTGGTTTAAGACGCTTTCGGCGTAACCTCTGTCTTCGGCGCATGCGCCTTCGCGTGGCGCTTCTGCGGCTCGAACACGGTCAGGAAGCGGACGGCCAGCAGCCAGGCCAGCATGGCCGCGGCGATCACACCGAGCGTGGAGAGCCACTCCGCCGGCGCCGGGCTGTAAATCGCGCCGTTCGGCTGCACCTGCCCGAAGAGCGTCGCGTTGAAGCGGTTGAGCAGCACGCCTCCGGCCAGCAGGAGCAATCCGGCCGTGAGCGCCCGCAGGTTTTTGCGCAGCGCGGGGATCAGCAGGAGCGCGGCCGGGATGACGAGCAGCGCGATTTCCGCCCACATGAGCTTGCTGTAGTAGTCGAAGCTCAGCAGCGCCGGGATTTGACTCCGAACGATCCAGTCCCCCACCTTAATGCCCAGGTAGAGCACCGCCACCCAACCTGCGGCCCGCGCCAGCCCGTCGAACACGCGGCGCTCCATCTTCTGACCGGTCACTGCGCACGCGGCGCGATAACCGAGCGCGCCCATCGTTAACCCGGCCATGACCGCGGACGAGAAGAAGAGCGCGGGCAGGATCGGCGTGAACCAGAGCGCGTCCAGCCGGTGCGGCATGTTCAGGTAGAGCGTGCCGAGGGTCGACTGGTGCAGCGATGAGAGCGTCACGGCGATGATCGCGACCGGCACGATGGCAAGGTGAATTCTGTGCGCCCACTTGTGCTGCCCGATCTTTTCGAGCACCTGCGGGCTGACTTCGACGGTCAGGACGATCGTGTAGAGCAGGATGCACCAGCAAATCTCGAACAGCGGCGAGTGCGCGTTCCAGAACAGGATGAAGTGATAGAAGCGGTCGGGCCGGCCGAGGTCAAGCACGAGCAGGACGAGGACCGCCGTATAGCCGAGCAAGCCGGTGAGCACCGCGGGTCGCAGCGCAGGCTTGTAGGTGTTGCGCCGGAGGATGTAGACGACGCCCGCCATCGTGAACGCCGCGCCGGAAAACGCGATCAGGCTGAAGTCGAAGCCAATCCAGATGCCCCAGGGGATGTCGTCGGTCAGCGCGGTGGTTGCGCCGAGCCCGGTCGCCATGCGCCACAACCCGGCAACGCCGCCGAGCAGCACCAGCAGGGCCAGCAGCCCGCCGATCCATTTGATCGTCAGTTCACGCCGCTCGTTCGAGGACAAAGCGCGCTGCGATGAAAGTGCGTGAAGTCCCATTATTCCTCCTCGATCTCGATCTCGCCCGCGCCCGTGTTGCGCTCGCGGCGCTTTATGAAGGCGTATGTGCCGGTGCAGAGCGCAGCCACACTCAACGCAATGGCCGGGGTGCGCGTGACGACCGACTCCGCATAGATCGGGACGGGCGCCGCGCCGACGACCGGCAACCCCAGCCCCTCAAATGGCACGTCGCTGATGTACAATCGGTTGATCCCGCCCGCTTCTTTCTCGCCGTAAACGTAGTTGAGATACTTCCCGCCCGCCGCCTCGATGCGCGCGTGCGCTTCCTTGAGCAGCTCGCCGCGCGGGCCGGATTTCAGCGCGCCGGTCGGGCAGCCTGCGACGCACGCCTGCGGCTGGCCCTTCGCCACGCGTTCCGCGCAGCCTGCGCATTTGCGCATGACGCCGAGCGCGTTGTCCCACTCAAAGCGGGGCACGCCGAACGGGCACGCGTACTGGCAATAGCGGCAGCCGATGCACTTGGACGTGTCAGCAACGACGATGCCGTCGCTGTTCTGATGCAAGGCGGCAACGGGGCATGCGGACGCGCACGCGGGATGCAGACACTGCATGCACGCGCGCTTGACGTAGCGATCCTGCCCGCCGGCCACCTGCGCGTCTTCTATGACGGTGTAGGTGTCGGGGCTCAACTGCGCCGCGTTATCCGCGGGCAGACCGTTGGCCGCCGCGCAACTCCGCTGGCAGTTGCCGCAGCCCTGGCACCGGCTCACGTCGATCAGGATGGCCGGAACCTCGTCCGGGTTGACATGGGGCGCAGCCGCGCTCGCCGTCTTGTGGTCCGCAGTGAGCAGGGAGACGCCCGCGGCGGCCCCACACAGCGCGGGAGCGCACCTGAGCAAGAACTGTCGCCGGGAAATGCTTGCGTGCTTTGGCGTCGATTCAGACATCGTTGTGCCTCTCATCCAGGTAACTGGTTATTCATAATGGCGGTGCGCACTGCCTTCGTCTCAGGCAGCGGCTCGATTCCAAGATCACGGTTCAGCACGGCCACGCAGCGCTGGTACTGCTGGAGCGCGGCCGGGCGGTCGCCGGAAAGCATATGCAGCATCATGAGCTGGCGGTGCACATCTTCTGCCAGCTCGTTGACGCGCAGGTAGCGCCGGCAGTAAAGGATGGCCTTGTTATAGTTGGCGCGGCCGGCCTCGCTGCTGATAATGGCGGTCAGCGCTTCAAGATAGAGGCGCTGAAAATGAGTCCGCTGACCGTTGACCCACTCGTTGAACTCCGGGCAACTCGCCAGAGTGAAACCCGACAGAAACGGGCCGCGGTACAGTTCCAGCGCAGGCTGGGGCGCGCGGCTCTCCGGGTCAAGCGTCTCGCACGCTTCGGCGAACGCCACCGCGTCCGACCAGACGAGCGCCGGGTCAAGGTCGACCAGTTCGTTTCGTCCGCGCACCACGCCGGGCAGCGGGAGCGACTGGCGCACCTGCGTGATGAGGTGGCTGAGGCGGCGCTTGCTCTCCGCTTCCGGCACGTCGGGCCAGAAGGTGAAGCACAGTTCTTCACGCGGGGTTGGGGCGGCCTGCGCGGCGAGGCGGTAGAGCAGCCCGCGCGCCTGGCGGCGCAGCACGTCCAGCCGCCGCCCCTGCCACTCGACGAACGCGGGGCCGAGCAGGAACACCCGCAGGCATGGTTCGGGGCCGCGCACGTCAGCGCTTCCTGTTCATGTCGTGGCGCAGGTACAGGCCGAGCGCCACGAAGATCGCCATCTCGACCGCAGTGGAGATCAGGATCAGGGGGACGCGGCCCAGATCGCGCACCACGTCGGATGCGGGCGAGGACGGCTCTGCCGCGAGCGCGGCATCCTGTTGCGCGGTCACTGCGGGCGTCGGCGCGAAGCCAGCCATCTGCCCGCTGCGCCAGGCCGGCGCCTCGTGGACGACATAGGACACGATGACCGCGGCCGTTGCCAGAATGAGCAACAGCACGGCCGCAACAGCCAGGTAGTCCTTTGCGCGCTGCCTGCGCGCGCGGGCCTCAGCAGGGGTGACCGAGTGGCGCGGGACACCGTGGGAACTGGCGAGGTGAACGTGCGGGAGCGCGCGCCACCGTGCCGGTGGCGTTTGGTGTAAGCGCATTGTTCCTCCCTTCCTGCGGAATGCGTCGCTGCGTTTTCCGCATCTGCGCCTCATTCTTGCATCAGGGCGAACACAAACCGTCCGCGCTTTGCCGCCGCTTTGCCCACAGGAGGACTACGGGGAGTTGACATCAAGGTGACGCGGGCGCGACGTGGAGTCAGCGGAGTGTCCACAAAACGGCTACACCGGGGCGCGTGCGCTCAGCCGTTTGGAACGCGGAGGCGCGCGTTAAAAGAAAACCGCCCGGTCAATCAAACCGGGCGGGAGGGAGGCACTTGCAACAGAGGACGGTCTAACGCGCCTGCAACATGGCTTCGTACACCGCTTTCGTCTCTGGCAGCGGCTCGACGCCGAGCTCGCGCTGGAGGACGGTCGCGCACCGCTTGTACTGTTGCAGGGCTGCGGGCCGGTCGCCGGAGAGGACGTGCAGGATCATAAGCTGTCGGTGGATGTCTTCGGCCAGCTCGTCCACACGCAGGTACATCCGCGCGTACTTGATCGCGCGCTCGTAGTCGACGTAGCTTGTCTCTCCGCGCAGCAGCACGCGCAGCGCGTCGAGATACTGCCGCTCGTAGAACGTGCGCTGCTCGCTGACCCATAGCTCGAACTCAGGCGCAGCCGGCAGGGAGAAGCCGGACAGGAACGCGCCGCGGTAAAGCTGGATCGCATACTCCAGGCTCGGCGTTTGTTCGATCTCAAGATTGACGCACGCCTGTCGAAATGCGACCGCGTCGCACCACACCCGCCGCGAGTCGATTTCGAGCGCATCGCCAGAACCCTGCACCATGCTCGGGTCGGGGAGCGCGGCGCGCAGGTGGCTCAGCAGGTGGCTCAACTGACGGTGCCCCTGATTCTCCGGTTGATCCGGCCAGAAGCCGAAGCACAACTCTTCGCGCGGCACGGGATGCGCCTTTGCGGCCAGGCAGTAGAGCAGCGCGCGCGTCTGCCGCCGACGAATAGTCAGCGGTTCGCCCTGCCACTCCACCCATGCGGGGCCGAGGACATACACCCGCAAAAGGGGTTGTCTCTCGTGACTGCTATGATTCGGGCCAGAGTAAACCATTCCAACGACCTGTTCCGCAAGCAAAGACGCGCAGCATTTTATGATTGTGAAAAATATAGCATTAACCGAGGGAAAATGCAAGCGCGTCGCATGCCAGAAAGTTTCTTTTGCAGCTTGACGATTTGAACTTTTGTTCGTATAATGGACGCCAGAGAGTCGAGGCGGAGGCGCGCATGGATCTGCGAGAACGGTTAGCTCTCCTGTCGGAAGCGGCGACTTTTGACGATGCGGTGTCGGGCGAAGTTGGGTCGGATGTTGCCGCCGCCGGTGCGGAACCCTCTTACGAGCAGGCGGGGGATGGCCGCGGGTTCTTCGCGCCGCAGGCAGACGCCACGCCCCACCGCAACGTGCTCCCCTGCGTCTCGCACCACACCACGCCCGACGGTCAGCGCCGCGCGGTGCTGAAAATCCTCCAGACGAGCGCGTGCGAGAACAACTGCAACTACTGCGCTTTCCGCGCGGGCCGTGACACTCGGCGGACGCATGTTACACCTGACGAGATGGCGCGCAGCTTCGACCTGATGTACAGAGCGGGACTGGTCGAAGGGATTTTTCTCTCTTCCGGCATCATTGGCACGAACAAGACGATGGATGAGATGCTCGCCACGGCGGAACTGGCGCGCAACAAGCACGGGTTCACCGGCTATATCCATCTCAAGATCCTGCCGAATGCGGAAGCCGCGCACGTCGAGCGCGCGGTGCAGTTGGCCGACCGCGTTTCCGTCAACCTGGAAGGGCCGACGCAGGAGCGACTAACGACGCTGGCTCCAAAGAAGCGCATGGACGAGCTGATGACGCCGCTGCGGGAGGCCGCGCACATCCGACGGAAACTGATCGAGTCCGGCGTCTTGCCGCGGCGCTCCGAGCGCGACCGGCAACCCGTCGACCCGCGCGCGAAGCCGAAGTGGGGCAATGCGCGGCTCGGCCTCTCCACGCAGTTCGTCGTCGGGCCGGCAGGCGAGTCGGACCGCGAGCTGCTGACCGTGGTTAACTCGCTCTATCGCGACCTGGGCCTTTCTCGCGCGTACTATAGCGCGTTCACGCCGGTCAAGCGCACGCCGCTCGAAACTGTCACGCCCACCGATCCGGCGCGCGAGCACCGGCTGTACCAGGCCGACTGGCTGCTGCGCTTTTACGGCTTCTCCGCTGCGGAGTTGCCGTTTGATGCGAACGACCACCTGCGCACCGACGTTGACCCGAAGGCTGCGTGGGCGCGCATCCACCCGGAGCATTTCCCCATCGAAGTCAACCTTGCGCCGCTGAACATGCTGCTGCGCATCCCCGGCATCGGGCCGCAGTCGGCGCGCGCGATCATCGAGGCGCGGCGCATTGCGCCCCTGCGCGAGATCGGCGACCTCAAGCGGCTCGGCGCGCGCGGGGAGCAGGCCGCGCCCTACGTGCTGCTTGGCGGCAAGCGCCCGCCCTATCAGCCACCGCTCCCCGCGCCAGTGGGACGCCCGCTTTAGGCCGGTTCGTAGTGGGCGCTTCAGCGCGATGGAACGGGCGCTGAAGCGCCTACTACGAACCGGCGCGACAAGCTTGACAAGCGCCGCGTCTGGAACGACAATCACATAACCAATATGGACACGACGAGGTGACCCATGCGTAAAGTAACCCCCGACGACGCGCTGGCGTATCACCGCCAGGGCAAGCCCGGCAAGCTTGCCATCATCCCCACGAAACCGATGTCGACCCAGCACGACCTCGCGCTCGCCTATACGCCGGGCGTCGCGGTGCCGGTGCTGGAGATTGCGAAGAACCCCGACCTCGCATACGAATACACGGCCAAAGGCAATCTCGTCGCGGTCATCTCCAATGGCACCGCGATCCTCGGCCTGGGCGACCGCGGCGCAATGGCGAGCAAGCCCGTGATGGAAGGCAAGGCCGTCCTCTTCAAGAAGTTCGCCGACGTCGATGTGTTCGACATCGAGCTCGACACACATGACCCCGAAGTCATCATCCAGACGGTCAAGGCGCTGGCGCCCACCTTTGGCGGCATCAACCTCGAAGACATCAAGGCGCCGGAATGCTTCTACATCGAAGAAACCCTGCGCGCGGCGCTCGATATTCCCGTTTTCCACGACGATCAGCACGGCACCGCAATCATCTCCGGCGCGGCGCTGCTGAACGCGCTGGAGCTGGTGAACAAGCGCATCGAGGACGTGCGCGTCGTCATTTCCGGCGCGGGCGCGGCAGCCATCTCGTGCGGCGAGCACATGGTGCGGCTCGGCCTTCGCCGCGAGAACATCATGCTCGTGGACTCGAAGGGCGTGGTGTATCAGGGGCGGACGGAGGGCATGAACGCGTACAAGGCGCGTTTCGCCGTGAACACCGACGCGCGCACCCTGGCGGATGCGGTGCGCGGGGCGGATGTGTTCTACGGCCTCTCCGCGGCAGACGTCCTCAAGCCCGAAATGCTGCTGACGATGGCCGACCGGCCGCTCGTCTTCGCGATGGCAAACCCTGACCCGGAGATCCGCTACGACCTGGCGCGCGAGACGCGTCCCGACGCGATCATCGCAACTGGCCGCTCCGACTTTCCCAACCAGATCAACAACGTGCTCGGCTTCCCGTTCATCTTCCGCGGCGCGCTCGACG
>CAZPTI010000245.1:0-2740 GCA_964588925.1 uncultured Anaerolineales bacterium
GCCGTTGCGACCGCAAACGACCCTTATTGCAGGGCGCACATTCGTTTATTCGCTCGCGCCCGCAGGCGCATATTCGCTTATTCGAGATGGCCGCGCCACCTCTTCACAACGCGACTGTTTTGCGCTAAGATGGGCGCGGGAGGGGCATATGTTGCGACAGCGTCTGAAGAAGCGGTTTACGCCGGAAGAGTATCTCGCGATGCAGGAGGGGTCGGAGACGCGGAGCGAGTACTATAACGGCGAGATTTTCGATATGGTTGGCGCGACCATCAATCATAGCCGGATCGTAGGCAATCTGGTGGTGACACTCGGAACGCATCTGCGCGATGGCCCGTGCGAGGTTCTCGCTACCGACATGAAGCTCCTTGTCAAGGCGTCCGGCCTGTACACTTACCCCGACGTGCTCGTGATTTGCGGGGAAGCCGAGACCGCGCTGGATCGGGATGATGTTGTGACGAACCCCATCCTGCTGGTCGAGGTGCTTTCGCCGTCGACGCGCGCGTATGACCGGAAGCAGAAGGCCGAGTTTTACAAGCAGATCCCGTCGCTGCAGGAGTATCTTCTCGTCGATTCCGAGCGCCCGCGCGTGGAGTGTTTGCGGCGCGGGGCTAAGGATGAGTGGCGCAAGGAGACGGCGATCGGGCTGGATGCGGAGATTGGGCTGGCCTCGGTGGATTGCGCGCTGCCCTTGAGCGAGATTTACCGCAAGGTGTCGTGGGGGTAGGGGGAAACCTGACAGGTTTCGCAGACCTGTCAGGTTTTTGTTTAATCCACCGTCAGCGTCTTGCTCAGATTGCGCGGGAAGTCGGGGTCGTAGCCGCGGGCGACGCTGACGCGGTAGGAGAGGAGCTGGAGCGGGAGCGCGGCGAGGATCGGCTGAACGTGCGCGTTGGACGGGGGGAGCGCGATGAGGTCGGTGGCGTTGTCGCGGAGGCGCGCGTCGTCCGGACCGAACGCGATGGCGCGTCCGCCGCGGCATGTGACCTCGTTGATGCCGCTGACCAGGACCGGGATGTCTTCGCTGCCCGCGATGAAGAGGACGGGGTAGCCGTCGTACACCGCCGAGAGCGGGCCGTGCTTGAACTCCGCGCTTAAGATGCCCTCGCAGTGCGCGTAAGTCACCTCTTTGAACTTCAGCGCGCCCTCCAGCGCAATCGGGTAGGTCAGGCCGTAGCCGAGACAGTAGAGATCATCCCGGTGGACGAGCGCGTCCGCGAGCGCGGCGACGGGCGCGTCGACCGCGGCGAGGGTTTGTTCGAGCAGCGCGGGCAGGTGGCGGAGGGCCGCGGTGTCGTGGCCGCCCATCTTCATGGCGGTGTAGAGGAAGGCGACGCACTGGTTGAGGAAGGTTTTGGTGGCGGGGACGCTGATCTCGAAGCCGCACGCGAGGGGGATCTGGCGCGGGGTCTGGGTCATGAGGGTGGAGCCGATGACGTTGACCATGCCGAACGCGGTCGCGCCCTTGCGCTGCGCGGCTTCGAGCGCGAGGAGCACGTCCTTCGTCTCGCCGCTCTGGCTGACGAAGATGCCCACGTCGTCGGGGCCGAGGGTGGGGGCGTACTGGACGATGAACTGCGGCGCGAGGACGGGGATGGCCGGGCGGCCGGCGAGCCGCGCAACGTAGAGGCTGCCGAGGATGCAGGCGTGATAGGAGGTGCCGCAGCCGACGAAGTAGAGGTGGCGCGCGGACTGAAGCCGGCCGGCGATCTCGGCCATGTCCTCCTTTTCGTCGAGGAGGTCGAGCAGTTCACCGGCGAGCGTGGGTTGCTCGTGGATTTCCTTGAGCATGAAGTGCGGGTAGCCGCCTTTGGCCGCGGCCTCCATCGTCTCGGTGATGAGCTCGGGCGCGCGCTCCACGAGCGCGCCGTCAGCGACGCGGCGGATTTCGACGCCCCCGGCGCGGAGGGTGACGATCTCGCCGTCAGCCACGCGCAGGATGGTGCGGGTGAGGGGGAGGAGCGAGGGGAGGTCGGAGGAGAGGCAGGTGAACCCTTCGCCCAGGCCGACGACGAGGCCGGAGCCCTTCTTGAGCGCGTGGAGGCAGTCTTCGGCTACGTGGCCGATGACGAAGGCGTAGTCGCCGCGGAGGTCGGCGTGGGCGCAGCGGATGGCTTCGACCATGCCCAGGGCGCGATTGACGTAACGCTCGACCGCGTGGACGCACGATTCGCCGTCGTTTTCGGAGCGGACGGTCATGCCCTCGGCGATGAACTGGCGGCGGAGCTCGACGTTGTTGACGACGTTGCCGTTGTGCGCACCGACGAGGTCGCCGTCCGAATCGAGGTGGGGCTGGGAGTTGGCCTGCGAGGGGTTGCCGAAGGTGGCCCAGCGGAGCTGGACGATGCCGCGAACGCCGATCATTTCGCCGAAATTGTGGCGCGCTGCGACGGCGTCGACCTTGCCGGCATCCTTGCGGAGGTCGATGGTCCCGTCGAGGTGGAGGGTGGCCGCGCCGACGGAGTCGTAGCCGCGGTAGGAAAGGGCCCGGGCGGCGTCGGTGAGGATGCCGCCGAGGGGTTGTTCGTTAGCCGTGACGATGCCGAAAATGCCGCACATGCGCGCCTCGTCGTTGAGTGGGATGATGGTGCGAGGGTAGTATAGCGGGGGTGTGGGGGGTGGGGCAAAATGGGGGTGGGGGTGTTGCGCGCGGCCCGACGGTCAGGGAGACCCGTCGGGTGTGTAGCGATCAGAACGCGTCTGGGCCACGCTCGAGCGGGGAGACGATTAACTCCGGACGGCC
>CAZPTI010000245.1:2840-7634 GCA_964588925.1 uncultured Anaerolineales bacterium
CGGCAAGCGTTGGCACTGCTGTTTTTCATTCTTTTGGCACGGCAAATGTCACGCGCGTGCCTGCGCCGGGCGCGCTTTCGATCGTGATGCGGCCGCCGTGGGCTTCGATGATGCCTTTGGCGATGGCGAGGCCGAGGCCGGAACCGCCGGAAGCGCGGCTGCGCGACTTTTCGCCGCGGTAGAAGCGGTCGAAGACGTGGGGGAGGTCGGCGGGAGGGATGCCGGGGCCAGTGTCGCTGACTTCGACGCAGGCCTCGCCCTCGGCGGACCAGGCGCGCACCTCGACTGAGCCGCCGGGGGGTGTGTGGCGGAGGGCGTTGCCGAGGAGGTTGGCGAGGACGCGGCCTATTTTGCTGCTGTCCATCCGGACGGGGTCGATGCCCGGCGCGGCGCTGCCGCCGAGCGTGACGCCAGCCTGCGCGGCGAGCGCGCGGAAGCTTTCAAGGGTGTCGGAGACGAGATCGGCGAGGGAGGCGGGGACGCGTTCGAGCTTGAGGCCGCCCGCATCCAACTGGGCCAACTCGAAGAGGTCGTCGATGAGGGCGGCGAGCGCGGCAACGTCGCGCCGGGCTGTGCGCAGGTAACGCTGGCGCTCGGCGGGGTCGTCAACGACGTCGTCGGCGAGGGCCTCGATGATGGCGCGAACCGAGGCCAGCGGCGTGCGCAGGTCGTGGCCGGCCCAGGCGATGAGGTCGCGGCGCAGCGCGTCGAGCTCCTGTTGTTTTTGCGCGGTGGCGGCGAGCTGGCCGGCCATGTTGTTGAAGGCGACGGCGAGCGCGGCCATTTCGTCGCGGCCCGTGACCGGCACGCGCGCCTCAAGGCGGCCCGCGGCGAGCTGCTGCGCGGCGTGGTTGAGCGCAGCCATGCGGTCGGTGAGCGCGACGGAGAGGAAGTAGCCGAGGACCATTGCGATGCCGCCGGCGAACATGAGCAGCACGGTGGCGAGCAGGAGGTCGTGCTGCGAGGCGAACATCAGGCGGGCTGTGACCCACACGTTGACGAAGGTGAGGGCGGAGGAGAGCGCGCAGATGCCGAGGAAGGCCCAGCCGAGGCGGGGCAGGCGCGCGAGCCAGCCGCCGCGGTAGGCGAGATAGCCGACGAGCAGCGAGATGGCCGCGGTGATGGAGAGGAAGAGGGCCATCGCGCGGAGGTCGCTGAAGGGCGGGCGCATGACGATGTAGAAGAGCGCCAGCGCCATGAGCAGCACGGCAAGCACGCCGAGAAGGAAGCGCAGCGGCAGCGCGGGCTGCGCGGCAGGCGAACGGGGGAGAGTGGTCATGCGCGCATCCTGCGCCCGTCAGGGCTCGAACTTGTACCCGACGCCCCACACGGTGAGGATGCGCGCCGGGTTGGCCGGGTCCGCCTCGATCTTTTCGCGGAGGCGGCGGATGTGGACGGTGACGGTGGACGGGTCGATGTATTCGGTGATGCCCCAGATGCGGTCGAGCAGTTGGTCGCGCGTGAAGACCTGGCGCGGGTGACGGGCGAGCAGGTGAAGCAGGTCGAACTCGATTGTGGTGAGGTTGCAGGACGCGCCCCGGACGGTGACGACGCGCGCGGCGGGGTCGATGGTGAGGTCGCCGTGGGTGATGGCGGCCTCGCGCGGCGCGGCCGTGGTTCCGGCGCGGCGGAGGACCGCGCGCACGCGGCTGACGAGCTCCTGCGGGCTGAAGGGCTTGACGACGTAGTCGTCCGCGCCCATTTCCAGCCCGGCGATGCGGTCGGCTTCCTCGCGGCGCGCGGTGAGCATGATGATGGGCGTGTCGCCGCGTTCGCGCAGCCAGCGGGTGATCTCGTAGCCGTCGGCTTTGGGCAGCATGAGGTCGAGCACGACGAGGCCGGGGAGGTCGCGGCTGAGCGCGGCGAGCGCGGCTTCGCCGTCGCGCGCGAGAGTCACCTGGTAGCCGGCGCGGCGCAGGTAGAGGGTGACGACCTCGGCGATGCTGGGCTCGTCTTCGACGAGAAGAATGCTGGTTGCTTCCATGCGCCTCTCTCTGGTGATAGTGCGCCTTAATTCTTACGCCCGTATTACGAAGCGCGCCGCGTAAGGATTTCGCAAGGGTTTCCGCCGCTTTATTGTAATGGAGGGGAGCGATAAGGGGAAGGTCGCGCGAGTGGAGACGATGGCGATGTGAGCGTGACGCGCCTGCGGGATGTCTGCGCGTTAACAGGTGGCGCGAAGTCAGCATTTTGTCTGCGCGTTCCGGCGCAGGCGGGCGTATACTGCAACCGGTGGACGCTTCGATGATGGAAGCGCACCGGGAGGTTCCGATGACTGCCAGCCTTTCGCAACCCGACAAGGGCGCGGGTGTGGACGCCCGAATTTTCGTCCGTTTCGCGCTGACGATCGTCCTGATTTGCGCGCTGCTCTTCCTGGCTGCCGGCACATGGCGGTGGCCTGAAGCGTGGGCGTATGTTGTCGTCTATGTCGCTTTGGTCGTGATCAGCCGGTATCTGATCGCGCGGCGGCACCCCGACCTGCTGGCCGAGCGCGCGCGGTTCGCCGCCGCGGAGGGGGTCAAGTCCTGGGACAAGGTGCTGGCGCCACTCATCGCGATTGGCGGCTCGGTTTTCGTCATGGTGGTGGCCGGGCTGGACTTTCGGTTTGGCTGGTCGCCTGAGATCGCGGCCTGGATCGAGCTGCTGGCGCTCTTCGTGATGGCGCTGGGCTTTGCGTTCGGCACGTGGGCTATGCTGGCGAACCGTTTCTTCTCCGGCGTGGTGCGGATCCAGGCGGACCGCGGGCATCAGGTGGTGAGCGCGGGGCCGTATCGCTATGTGCGGCATCCGGGGTATGCGAGCGGGATCGTCGCGAGCCTCGCCATCCCGTTGGCGCTTGGGTCGCTATACGCGCTCATTCCCGCGGCGCTTTCGGTGGCGTTGACGATCACGCGCACGGCGCTCGAAGATCGCACGCTGCGCGCGGAGCTGCCAGGGTACGCGGAGTATGCGCAACGCGTGCGGTGGCGGCTGCTGCCGGGGGTGTGGTGAATTGAGACCCGACGGGTTTTCCGAAACCCGTCGGGTCTTAACTCAGCCCGGCTACTTGATGCGGGTGATCGTGACCCGCGCGACCGGGTCCTGCCAGCCGTACCGGGCCGGGTCCATGTCGCCGACGCCGAGGATGCCGGCGTGGGTGGCGATGGGGTGGCGGGTAGGCGCGCGAAGCATGCCGCCGAGCGCGCCGACATGGGTGGCGAGCTCGTTGTTGGCTTCAGTCCCCGCATCGTAAGAGCCCACTTCGATAGCAACGCTGCCCATGACGGGCAACTCGAACCGGTCAAGGCCGGTGAAGCCGTCGTTCGTGATGCCGAGCATGGTCGTGAAGGACAGCCGGGCGCCGACCGGAGCGCGCAACTCGACTGTTGTGTCAGCGCCGGGCAGGATGAGCGCGTTCTGGGCGACGACGTCAAAGGTGGACGGGGAGGCTTGCGCGTCTGCGGTGGCCGGGCCGTTGTTCCCGGTTTCGGCGATCAACTGGATGCCCTCGCTGGCGAAGGCGCCGAGCCGGAAGAGGTTGTAGCCCGGGCCGTGGGTCACGAAGACCGGCGGCGAAAAGGGCTGCGTGCGCGTCAGGTTTTCGACCCTGACAGAGTAAGTGGCGATGTCGCCGGGCGCGGCGAGCGCGGCGGCGGGCAGCAGCAACGCGACGATTACGAGGATGCTCAGGACGAGCGAGCGGCGTTTTGATGGGTTCATCTTTCCCTCCGGTAAATGTCGTGTCTGGCAGTCCATGCGCTGATCGTAACCGGGAGGGCTTGCGGTTCTCTTACGGCAGGATTACGAGGGGGTTAGGCGCAGGCCGGCGCATGACCGGCCGGAGATAAACCCGACGGGTGCGCGACTTCGCGGCGGCGAAAACCCGTCGGGTTTGTTGTTGACCTCAGTTTGCCGGCAGGAGGACGGTGTCGATGACGTGGATGACGCCGTTGGCGGCCTTGATGTCGGCGGCTGTGACGGTGGCGTCGTTGATCATGACCTTGCCGCCCTCAGCCTTGATGGTGATGGGCTGGCCCAGCACGGTGTCGGCGGAGGTTAGCTTCATGGCGTCGGCGGCCATGACGTTGCCGCTGACGACGTGGTAGAGCAGGATGTCCTTGAGCTTGGCCGGTTCCTTGAGCAGCCCTTCGACCGTGCCCGCGGGCAGCTTGGCGAACGCTTCGTCGGTTGGCGCAAAGACGGTGAAGGGGCCGGGGCCTTTGAGCGTGTCGGCGAGGCCGGCGGCCTGCACCGCGGCGACCAGGGTGTTGAAGGTGCCCGCGCCAATCGCGGTGTCCACAATGTCCTTGGGCATCGCGGCAGGAGCTTCGGTTGGCGCGGCAGTCGGCTCTGGCGCGGCGGTGGCCGCGGGCGCAGGCGTTGCGGCAGGCTGCGCGGCCGGAATGGGCGCGCAGGCCGCAACGACCAGCGCAAGAATCGCCAGGATGGACAGGGTCAGTACGCGTTTCATCTCTTCTCTCTCCCGATATGTCTCTTCAGCAAGAAAGCCACTGACAGGCCGGTTCGGCGTAGCTTCTTGATCGACGTTCTTGCTCTTTCTGCAAACACTGTACAAAGATTGTAAATATTGTAATGTGAGGCTGGTTCCCAAACCAAAGAGTTGACAAACATTCTCATTTTTCATCTATTTCTTTTCAAACATTGTACAAAGCCATACCGAAAGACGCGGCAAAGTCGCTTACTCTATGAGCAAGTGAGTGCCGACCTCGGATGGCACCGCGGATAGACGAACGGCAACGAGCAACGCGCCGTCAATCCCGTTCGTTTATTCGCGGTTCGATCCGAGGTCGGCGG
>CAZPTI010000246.1:0-7628 GCA_964588925.1 uncultured Anaerolineales bacterium
CGGCCGCGCGCGTTACTGCGGCGCGCGTCGCCGCGTCGTCTCGCGTTGGCGTGGCTGGCGGTTCGGACGTCGCTGACGGCGCGAGGGTTGGCGTGGGCGTGTTCGTCGCGGTGGGCGGAACCGGCGTCGCGGTATCCGGACCTGGCGTTGCCGTAGGCTGCGGCGTGGGCGTGACCACGACAAGTTGCGTAGCAACCACGACCTCGGTCGCGATGATTACTTCGCGCGTCACGACCACAATCGGCGTCGGCGGGGTTAACTGCCTGGCTGCCACCTGCTGAGATGTGGCAGGCGGAGGCTCGCCCCCGGACTGCCCCCCGTCGCCAAAGGCGAGGAAAGCCCAGATGGCCCCCGCAACGACCAGCAGCGCAATCAAGAGGAACGGCCAGGGAGAGCGACTCCGCCCTCGCGTTTCCGGCTCCACGACCGGAACGGGTGGAGCGGGCGCGCCCGGTGAGGGGGCAACTGTGGGTGGCAGCGGCGTCTGTGGAACGGGCGCGGCAGCAGCAGCCGACTCGCTCTGAATCAGGCGCGTCTCCTCCGCCGGGGGAACGGGCGGCGGGGCCGCAACGGGTTGAACCGGCAACGGGACCGGAGCCGGGGGCGTCGGAACGCGCGGGGAGGACTTCGGAACCTCCCCGCGGCCGAAGAGCCGCGGCGCGGAGGGTTTTGGCTTTGGCGCGCCAGGCGGCGACGAAGGCCCGGCGGGCTTTGACGGCACGCGCACCGGGTTATGACTGAGGACGAGCGGCCGGCCGGGTTGAACGCCGGCAGCCTTAAGCAGATCGGCGCTGAAGGCCACGGCGGATTGATAACGTTGCTCGCGCGATTTGGCCGTCGCTTTCTGCATGATGCGCTTCACGTCGCGTGGCAGCGCGGCAAGCAGGCCATCAAACGGGAGCTCCTGCGTGACGTGCGCATAAAGTGTGGCGAGCGGATCGGAGCGGGCGAAAGGCGATTGGCCTGACAACATCTTGCAGAGCACGATACCGAGCGAGTAGATGTCGGTGCGATGGTCGATCGGCTCGCCGCGCGCCTGCTCCGGCGCCATGTATTCGGGCGTGCCCATGATCTGCCCGACATGCGTCAGCCCGGTGACCTCCCCCGCGCGTACCAGCCCGAAGTCAGTCAGCTTCACGCGGCCGTCCAGCCCGACCATAATGTTGGCTGGCTTGACGTCGCGATGCACGATGTCGTTCTTGCGCGCCTCTTCCAGCGCCGCAGCCACCTGCTCGACCACCTGCGCGGCTGAGGCCAGGGTTAACGGGCCGTTGTGGGCGATCACGTGATCCAGGTTAACTCCCCCCAGGAACTCCATCACCATAAAGTGCTTGACGCCGCCCGTCACCGCCTGCGAACCCACGTCGTGGATGGTGACGATATTCGGGTGCTGGAGCCGGGCTGCCATGCGCGCTTCGTTTCGGAACCGCTTGACGAACTCTGGATCGGCTGCCAGCCCGTCCAGCAGCACCTTGATGGCGACCGTCCGGCCCAGGTCGGGGTCGGCAGCTTTATAAACGACGGCCATCCCGCCGCGGCCGACTTCGCCGATAATGCGGTACTTCCCAAGTTGCCAGTTCGTGGTTGTCGTCGACATTCTGTTTATGCGCTCCACCTCTGGGATCGACGCCTGAACATATCAGGGGCCCCAGCTCAGTCGTTCTTCAGCCCAACCCGCTCCGAAGCCTTCGGGCACTGCGATCAGTTGCGCCGCGCCGCTGCCATCGGCGTTCATGACCCAGATGCTCCATCCGCCGCGGTTGGACATGAACGCAATCTGTCCGCCGGACGGCGAGAAAGCCGCGCCAAAGTCATGGCTCGGGTTGTTTGTCAGGTTGCGCGGCTCTCCGCCGGCCGTTGAAACCGAATACACCTCCCAGTTGCCGCTCCGGGACGAGCTGAAGAGCAGCGCGCCGCCTCGCTCGTCAGACGCGCGATCTGCGGGACTGATGGTGATGAGCGCAGGAACACCGGCGCCGCGGCTATCCATCCCGTAGATGCCGCAATTGCTGCCGCTCGCCCAGTAGTCGCAGCCGGTGAAGGCAATGCGCCAGTCCCCCAGCCAGGTGGGGAACTGACCGAAAACGTCAAAGCCCGCGGTTTGCAGCAGGCGCGGCTCCTGCCGCGTGCCGGTGTCCTGCTGAACGTAGATGCGATCCTTCCCATCGCCCTGCAAGGAGGAATGGAACGTGGCGCTGACGCCAGAGGGCGACCAGTCGGGGTAGGCATCCTCAGGATGCGCGCCGCAGCCAACTTCCCCGCTGCCGTCGAGGCTGACGTGCCAGAGATTGTCCTTGCCACCGCCGACGCCGTTGTAGAGCACGCGGCCATCGGCCCGGATACGGCCCTGCCGCCCATTTGCGGCCACCCGCCAGACATTCTTGCTCGCCGCATCAACGACATAAACGCCGGTCACGCCGCCATTTACGGATGTGAATGTAATATGCCCGCCGAGCGCGGCAGGTGCGGCCGGTGCTGGCGCAGGCGCAGCGGGCGCAGACGGTTGAGCGCCGCCGCCACCACCCTGATTTGAAGCGCCGCTGCTGCCGACGGTCTCGTTGCTCGTGGCAAGGTCATCCAGATACAGGGCGCCGCGGAAAGGTCCACCCCCGTCCGGCACGCCGTCGAGCACAACCGCCTGGAAGCTAATCGGGAAGTCGAGTTTGCCGTTATCCGGGCCGCTGATGTGGCCCGCAGGCCATTCGGCGTTTACGTCAAGCGGTGCGATAACCGTCTTCCATTCGTTCGTACTGGGTATCCGGCCGAAAGTAAATGCGCGCACTTCCGCCTGGCTGTCGCGCACCCAGACGTTCAGGAAATGGTCCCCGCCGTCACCCAGCACGCGCAGCGCGAGGCTGGGCGGCTGGCCGGGAATCGGGACCGCGCGGAGGAAAACCACGAAATTGTCGTTTACCGCAGGGAACGTATAGCTCAGCTTACCGGAGAACTTGCCGCTGCTCGCCTGTTCGGCGGATTGCTCGAACGTGCCGTTCTTCTGGTCTCCACGCTTCCACGCGCCGAAGTTCTCAAAGTTAAGGAAGACGCCCGGCGGCACGTTGGCGGCAGGCTGCGCCACAGGGGCCGCCGTAGGCTGCGCTTTGGGCGCGGACGTCGCGCTAGGTTGCGCGGGAGCGGCAGTCGGCGTCGGCGTGGCGGGAGGCGCGGGTGTGTCCGAGGGCGCGGGCGTCGCCGTGGGCGGCAGGATCGTCACCACCACGATGAACGGCGTTTGCGTGGGCGGCACGGGCGTTTCCGTGGGCTCCGGCGTGGCGGTGATCACGCGCTCCACCACCGTCACGATGGGCGTGGGAGTTGCCGCGGGCGTGGGCGGCGCAACAAGCGCGGCGACTTCCGTTGTCGCCGGTTGCGGTGCGACCGCCTCCGCGCTGCCATTGCCTGCCGTTCCGCCACCGCGTGTCAGCAGAAAGGCCAGCGCGCCCCCAAGCGCGAGGACCACCACGACAAGCGCAATGATCAGGCCGGTGGAGCTGCGCTTGCGCGGAACGGGGGCGGGCGCGGGCTGAGGAACAGGCGGCGCGGGTTGGACATACGGCTGCCCGCGCCCGCCCTGCGGCGGGTATGGCGTGTAGGAAGGGGGCGCAGTGTAGCCTTGCGGCGGGGCATGTTGCGCGGCCGGCGCCTGTAGCGGCGCAGGCGCGCCGATCAGCCGCGTCTCGGCATGGGCAGGATCGACCGGCGAAGGCGCGACGGTGCGCCGCTGCCGAAGGGCCTGCGCCATCTCCTTGCCGGTCTGGAAGCGCGCGTCGGGGTTCTTCGCCAGCGCGCGCATCACGATGGATTCGAGATATTCCGGCACGCCGGGCGCGATCATGCGGATCGGTGGCGGCGGCTGGTGCACAACCTGGTACAACGTGGCAACCGGCGTGTTGCCCTGGAAAGGCACGCGGCCAGTGAGCATCTGGTAGAGCGCGATGCCGAGGCTGTACAGGTCGCTCCGCCCGTCTACGCGCAGCCCCTCGCTTTGTTCGGGCGACATGTACTCTGGCGTGCCAACGCTCGTGTTGGTTTGCGTCAGCCGCGGCCCGGAGGTCATGGCCTGCGCGATGCCGAAGTCAGCAAGCAGGGGGCGTCCTTCCTCGTCGAGGAGGATATTGCTCGGCTTGATGTCCCGGTGCACCACCCCGCGGCGATGCGCATGATCGAGCGCGTCGGCGATCTGCGCCACGATGTCCGCGGCCTGGTCGGGAGGCATCGGGCCGCGCTGCATTCGGTCGGAGAGGGTGCCGCCGGTGACGTAGTCCATGACGATGTAATGCTGGCCCTGGTAGGTGTCGGCATCGTAGATGCGCAGGATGTTGGGATGGCTCAACGCGCCAGCGGCCAGCGCCTCCTGGCGAAAGCGAGCGACGAAGTGCTCGTCTTGCGCCATAAACGGCGGCAGCAGCTTGATCGCCACGTCGCGGTTGAGCGAGGCCTGGTACGCGCGGTACACGGTCGCCATGCCCCCGCGGCCGATGATGCTGCGAATCTCATACGGGCCGACCCGGCGGCCAATCAGCTCTTGCACGTTGCTCCTCCCATCGCTCCTCGCGTCGGTGCGCGCACCGTCACGACGCTCTACTTTCCGTAGCGCCAGACGCCGTTGCCGGAACCGGCTAGAAGCCGGTGACACGCCCCGCCATCCAGCCAGAGCGACTTCACGGTCGGGCTGCCCAGCCCGTTATTGAACGCGCTCCATGCCCCCGCGCCGTCTGCGCTGCGATACACGCCGCCGCCGTCCTCACGCCCTGCGTACAGCGTGGACGGCGCAAGCGGATCGACAACCAGCGCGCGGACCTGCGCGTTGCCCATTCCGGCACTGGCAGCAATCCACGCGCTGCCCGCCGTGGCCGAGCGGTAAACACCCTGCCCGTCAAGCCCGGCGTAGATGAGGTCGCCGTTGCCGGGCGGCGCGGCGAGGCTCCACACTGTGGCCGCGGGAAGCTGGTTGTTCGTCGCGATCCAGCTCCCCGCGGCATTATCCGAGCGCCAGACGCCGCTCGTCGAGCCGACGTAGATGCGGCTCGGGTTGCCGGGGACCATCGTTAGCGAGCGCGTTAATCGGTTGCTTAGTCCGTTGTTGACCGCCTGCCACGAGCCGCCCCCGCTGGCTGTTTTGAACACTCCGCCGCTGCTGGTGGCGACATAAACAACGTCGCAACTGTTTTCAGCTACGGCAATGTCGTAGATCCAGGGATCGATCAGCCCGCCCGCGCGCTGCTGCCATGTCGCGCCACCATCCGCTGAGCGATAGACGCCGTTGCCCCAACTGCCCGCATACACCACGGCCGGGTTGACGGGGCATACCGTGACCGCGGTCGCCATGCCCACCGTCGCGGGAACATCAGCCGCGCCCTCATAGACGGGCGCGGACTCGCGCCTGACATTGGCTGGCGCGGCCAGACGTTGCTCCCAGCTCTGCCCGCCATCCGCCGACCGGTAGACGCCCGCGTCCGTAGCGGCGTAGACTGTGTTGCAGGAGCTGCCGGCCGAGGAGAGATCAAGCACCGTTCGTCCCGCAAGGCCGGCCGTAGGATGCCATGATTCGGGGGCCGCGGCGCCGGTGGAGGCGCTCACACTCGGCATCATGATCAACAGCGGGATCAGCCGGAGGTGGCGCACGGTGTGATTTCCGGCCTTGTCCGACGCATCGGCCCATATACTGGGATTCGTCTCGGCAATGACATCGAAGGGCCCCTGATAAGCCACAAAGGTGCGTCCTCCGTCGAGTGAGTACTTGATGCCGAGCAAACCCGACTGGTTATCCGACGCGGTGATGGTGATGCGGACTTTGCCGGTGTAACCGCGTGAGTTGCGCGCGCCGCTCGCCGAAATGTTAGCCTGCGGTCCCTCGAAGTCGTAACTTTGCGAACCGGGCAGATCACTGGTCGCGTTGATTGCCGAATCCGGTTTGCCGTCGCCGTTCAGGTCGATGGACATCTGGGTCGCGCTGTCGAGGTTGTCCGGGTTAATGCTAATGCTGCCGGAGCTTGTGCCGGGCAGGGTCATACTGTCGTACACGATCGTGCGCTGGATGAAGTTGGTTTCAACGCCTTCGACATCGCGAACACGGACATCGAACTGCTCGCCGCGAATGGGCACAATCTCTGTTCGGTATGTGCCGCCCGCAGGGACCGTGGCGAAGAGGCCCGGGCCAACCTTTTCATAGGAGCTGTGCGGGATGCCGGTCTCGATACTGCCGTTGCTGCGCGGGCCGGTATGGCGGCCGGTGGAGTCGTACAGGTGAAGCTCAGCCGCATGAAACACCGCAATCTGCGCGCCGTCCACAGGAAAAGGCGTCTCGCTCATTCCTGGGGGCAGTGGCGGCGCGGTTACCTTCTGGCGTGGCTCCGCCACCATCGGTTCACCCTGATACAACAACTGATCGCGCGGCAAAACACTCGCTGCTGTTTCGGCGTATTCAGCAGACGACGAAGAATCAGGTGCAGTTGACAGCAGGGCGACGACAAAATCAAGCACATAGTCTGTCTGCGTCAGAGCGCCATGATCCACTCTGTTGACATACCAGACTGGATAGCGCCCACGATAGTTAAGACCGTTGCCCTGCAGACTGGCACTCATCACCGGCACTGTCCCGTCACCATTGATCGGCAGTGTGTCCCAGCGAACGCCGCCGGGCCACAGCGGAGAGTGCGTTTCGATCACCATGCCAATGGTGTTCAAATTGCCGCTACCAACGATGAATCGAAACTCGACGTCGGTTGGGAGATTATTCCAGGTGTCAATAGAATCGTGCAGTTGCTTCCACGAGTCGACTAGGCCAGAGTTGTAGTTCTTGCGGAAGAAGGACTCATAGTCCGTGTAACTCTGCGGCTTGAAGTCCTTCAGGTACCAGCTACCGCCGTTCAAATCCCAATAGCGCTGACTGGGCGTAATCTGATAGACTGAAGGATAGTTGAGAATGAGCCATTTGATCGGCGGGATCGCATACGCCCAAAAACTGAGCAACTCAGGGTTGCCGGATCGGAGGGCGAGCCACGCTTCGGGTGCGCCCATATAAGGGGTACCTAAGATGACGGCCTGCTCGACCTTAGCGCCATTCTGCGGTGAACTGGACACGTATGCGCGAGTGACGAGGCCACCCAGACTGTGCGCAACAATGTTGACCTTGCGCGCGCCCGTTTCAGCCAGCACGTGATCGACGTAGGCAGCGAGGTCTTGCGCGGCAGACTCAGGCGTCGGATTGTGAGGGGCTTCGCGCACATCTCGACGCCAGTCGTAGTGATACTGGTAGACCCGATACCCCTCGTCGGTCAGTTTTTGGATCAGGCGGTCATAGGGGTGGTGCTCTTTAATCGTCACCGGGCCAAGCTTTTCGTAGACATAGTCCAAAACAGCGGTAGTTGAAATTGAATAGCGCGAGTCCCTGGGAGTTCGACCATCCGCATTCAACTCCAGGGAGGCGATATTGAGCTTCGGCAAGTCTAGCCATTGGACTGTATGTGTGTTGGGATCGTAGAGCGGCGGCCAAACGGGTTTTCGCGCGCGTGTGGTTGAGTCGTACTCGTCCAGTTGACTTCCCATCAGGCCAGGAATGAGGACAACCGGGGGGCGCTGCTCCGGCACGCCGGCCGCGTCCGTCGACAGGTCATCGATCAGCCACTGGT
>CAZPTI010000247.1:0-7590 GCA_964588925.1 uncultured Anaerolineales bacterium
GATCATCTTGTCGTAGACGCGATCCTGCGGCGCGACGACGACCACCGGCATGTTTTCGTCGATCAGGGCGATGGGACCGTGCTTCATCTCGCCGGCCGGGTAGCCCTCGGCGTGAATGTAGCTGATCTCCTTCAGCTTGAGCGCGCCCTCCAGGGCGATCGGGAAGTTGATGCCCCGGCCCAGATAGAGGAAGTTGGTGTAGTGGAAGAAGGTCTGCGCCAGCTTCTCGTACATCGGCACGTTGGCGGGGTCCAGCAGGCGGCCGACGAGGTCGGGCAGCCGCGCGAGGTCGTCCAGCAGCTTGCGTCGTTCGTCGAGTGAGAGCGTGCCGCGGAGCGTGCCGAGGTGGACCGCGAGCAGGTACTGGTCGACCAGGGACGCCGTGAACGCCTTCGTGGAGGCGACGCCGATCTCCGGGCCGGTGTGCATGTAGACGACGCTGTCGCTCACGCGCGCGGCGGCGCTGCCGATGACGTTGACGATGGCCGCCAGATGCGCGCCGTGCGTCTTGCCTTCGTCCATTGCAGCCAGCGTGTCGACCGTCTCGCCCGACTGCGTGATCGCCAGCATGAGCGTCTTGTCGTCGAGCACGGGGTCGCGGTAGCGGAACTCGGACGCGTACTCGACGCGCACTGGCAGCCGCGCAAGACGCTCGAACATGAATGCGCCGACCAACTCCGAGTGGTAAGACGTGCCGCAGGCGACGGCGACAAGCTGCGTCAGGTCGCGCGCCTGCTTCTCGGTGAGCGTCACCTGCTCCAGATAGACCTCGCCGCGGCCCAGGTCGACGCGCCCGCGAATCGTATCGGTGAGCGAGTTGGCCTGCTCGAAGATCTCCTTCTGCATGAAGTGCTTGTACTCGCCCTTGGCCGCGGAAATCGGGTCCCAGGGGATGGTGTGCAGCTTCGGCTGGAGCGGCTTGCCGTCAAGCGTGGAGAACTCGACGCCGTCCTGCGAAACGACGGCCATCTGGCGGCTTTCGAGGAAGACCATACGCCGCGTGTGTTCGAGGATCGCGGGCATGTCGGAGGCGATGAACATTTCGCCCTCGCCGTAGCCGACCGCGACGCCGCCCGCGTTGCCGAGGCGCGCAGTGACGAGGATGCCCGGCTCGCGCCTGGAGAGCGCGACGATGGCGCTGGGGCCGCGCAGTTGGGCCAATGCCTGACGGACCGCGTCCACCAGCTTCGTCTCGCCGTGGTAGTAGAGGCCGATGAGGTGCGCGATGACTTCCGTGTCGGTGTCCGAGCGGAACTCAATGCCCTCGGCCTCCAACTCGGCGCGCAGCTCGCGGAAGTTCTCCACAATGCCGTTCTGCACGACGACGAGCTGACCTTCGCTGTCAGCGTGCGGATGCGCGTTGCGCTCGCTGGGCTTGCCGTGGGTGGCCCAGCGCGTGTGCCCCACGCCAATATTGCCCTCGACGGGGAATTCATCCAGGCAATGCGCCAGATTGCTCAGCTTGCCGACGTCGCGGCGCACTTCGATTTCGCCGTCGCGGATGACCGCGATGCCCGCGGAATCGTAGCCGCGGTACTCCAACCGTCGCAAGCCTTCGAGAATGATCTCGGCTGCATTGCGCGGGCCAACATATCCGACAATCCCACACATGGGTGTCCCCTCCTGATGGTTTTGACCCTGTTCGGTTGTGGAGGGGAGAGGGAAGGGGCGCAGGGGGTCTGAAACTGCGCGGCCTGGAGGCTTCCGCCGATCTGGTCGATTTTCGTCGCAGGTTGCGCGGCCATCTCGAATAAGCGAATCGGGAATCGAATAAACGAATAGCGCGCTGCTAATTCGTCTATTCGCGAACCGATTCGTTTATTCGAGATGGCCGCGCCCGTGTCCGACTTAGCGCCCACCTCGCGGTGGGGAACCTCCTCCTCGTCAACGGCCGCCTTGCAGCCGTCCGGGCGCTATGCTCTCCCTTGGTAATGCGCTCCGGGCGCGCTTTAAGCCCGGATGTCACCTCCTCAGTCTATAAACTCCAGCCAGCGCGTGTTTGTTCCGATATTTTCCGCGTACGCGCCTTGCATGTCGGGCGGCAGCAGCGCGGCAAGCTGGGCCATCGCCTCGTCGGTCATCTCGCGCAGCGTCTCGCGGCCGGCGCGGCCTTCCGGCAGCGCGACTTCGCCGTCGGCGCCGCGCGGCCAGCGGAGGCGGAAAGGCCGGCCATAAAGGATTTGCGCCTGCGGCCGGTTGATCAGCGGGATGCCCCACTTGAAGGTGGGCGTGCCGGTCACGGCGGCGGGGATCAGCCAGCAGTCGGGCGCCTGGCGCGCGACAAAAGCCAGCCCTTCCTTGGCGGTTTGCAGGCGCGCGTCGGGGCTGCGGGTGCCTTCCGGCGCGATGACCGAGATGTCGCCGTCCTTGAGCAGTTCCCATGTGGCCTTGAGCGCGGCCCGGTCGACCACGCCGCGCGTGATGAAGATGACGTGATACCCCTTGAGCAGCCAGCCCACCAGCGGCCAGCGGCTCGCCTCAATCTTGGTCAGCGGGACCGCGTAACGGTGCAGCCGCGCGCAGATGATGACCGGGTCGAGCCAGTGGATGTGGTTGTAATAGACGATGCCCGCGCCGGTCTTCGGCACGTGGCTTTCGTGAATCACCGTCACCTTGAGGAAGAGGCGGATCAGGAAGCGCAGGATCGCGCCGAAGATCGGCCGGCCGATGGGAATGCGGCGCCGTGGAGCGGGTTCGACGGGTGCGGCAGGGGACGGCGCGGTCATGTCAGGACTTCCGGCGTGGGCGAGGCGCGGGGCGCGGGGACGCCTTCTGGCCGCGCGCGCGGCGCTCCTCGCGCCACCGCTCCACGAGCAGGCCAACGCGGTCGAGCACCTGGTCGACGTCCATGCCGGTTGTTTCCACAAGGATCGCGTCGGGCGCGGCGGTCAACGGCGCGTGCTGGCGCGTGGAGTCGCCCTTATCGCGGCGCTCGACGTCGGCCAGCACCTGCTCGAAGGTGATCTGTTCCCCGCGGCGCTGGCGTTCGAGATGGCGGCGCCGCGCGCGCTCGGCCAGGGTTGCGTCAAGGTAAATCTTGAGGTCCGCGTCGGGCAGGACGACCGTGCCGATGTCGCGGCCGACCATGACCACGCGGCCGTTCTCGCCGATGCGGCGCTGCGCCTTGCGCATAGCCTCGCGCACGCCGTAGTAGGCGGAAACGGGCGTGACGGCCTTCTCGACGTCCATGCGGCGGATGGCCCAAGTGACGTCCTCGCCGTCGGCCAGCACGGTCACGTCCCGGCCGTCGTTCTGTGTGGGCGGCAGGACGTCGATAGTGAGCGCCTCCGCCAGCCGCGTGACCGCTTCCTCGTCGTGCGGGTTGATTCCGCGCTTGAGCGCCGCCGCAGCCACGGCGCGATACATCACGCCGGTGTCGAAATAGAGGTAGCCGAGCTCTTCGGCAAGCAGCCCGCCGATGGTGCTCTTGCCGGAAGCGGAGGGGCCGTCAATGGCAATCGTGCTGGGGGACAACGATTTCGAGTTCCTTTCGGTTGGCGTCTCGGCGGCGTTGCCGGGTTCTTCGCCCTTGTAAGCGGCGTCGCGCAGCGCGCGCACCTCGCCCGCGGTCAGGTCGCGCCACTTGCCGGGGCGGAGATCGCCGAGCGAGAGAGGGCCGAGGCCGATGCGGATGACGCGCAGCGCGGGATGGCCGAGCAGGCCGACCATGCGGCGCACCTGTCGCTTGCGCCCCTCCCGAAGCTGCATTTTGAGCCAGCTTGTGCGGCGCTGCGGAGGCGGCGCGGGGGCCGCGGCTTTGCCTTTTTGCGCTCCCGCGGTGGGCCTGGGAGGGCCGAACGGCGGGGGCGGCTCTTTCAGGAGCATCACCTTCGCCGGCAGCGTGCGCCCATCCTCCAGCATCACGCCGTGCTGCAAGCGCCGAATCTTGCGCGCATCCGGGACGCCCTCCACCTGCACGAGGTAGGTTTTGGCATGCTCGAAGCGCGGGTGCGCCAGACGCAACGCAAGATCGCCGTCGTTGGTCAACAGCAGCAGGCCCTCGCTGTCCTGATCCAGCCGCCCCACCGCGTAAAGCCGCTCCGGCACCTTGACGAGTGTCTCCCACGAGGGATAGCCCGCCTTTGGGTCCGGCCCGGAGAGGATGCCCACCGGCTTGTGGAGCATGATGTAGCGCGTGCGCTCGCGCGGGAGGGGCTTGCCGTCGACCAGCACGGAGTGGAGTTCCGGGTCGACCTTTGTGCCCAACTCCGTGACCACGCGACCGTCGACGGTGACGCGGCCTGCGGCGATCAGTTCCTCGCTTGCGCGGCGCGAGGCCACCCCGGCACGCGCCAGCAGCTTCTGCAATCTCTCTTCACCCATCTCACGGACCTTGCCACACCAACAGCGGGACTGACGCTAACGACTCGCCGCCGAGCATCCAACGCAACTCCCCTACCGGCACGGTGCCGGTCAGGACCGCGCCGGTTTGGATCGACACGACCGGCAGCAGCAGGGGCCGCTGCCAGGCGGGGACAAAGATAGCAGAGGTTGCCGCTGAGCGCAAACGATAGGCCCCACCGTTTCCGTCGGCAGCCCACGAGACCGCGCCGTCGGGGAGTGCCGTGTCCTTGAAGGCGTACGCGGATGCCGCATAGTCAAACAACTTGCGGGCGTCGGAGTAGCGGTCAGTGCTGCCCATGATTACCAGGAGCGCGCGGCGGTCGCCGCGTGTCACCGAGGCGACGAGACACTGCCCCGCCTCGTCCGTGGTGCCGGTCTTGACGCCGTCCGCGCCTTCGTATGAGCCGAGGAGCTCGTTCGTGTTCGTGAGCGCGTGGCCGGCGACGTTGGCCGACTTGAGCGCGACGATCTCGTCGATGGTCTTGTTTTCCAGCGCGACCTGCGCCAGCTTCGCGAGGTCACGCGCGGTCATGGCCTGCCCCGGCGCGTCGAGGCCGTGGCTGTTGGCGAAGCGCGTGTTCGCCAGGCCGAGCTCCTGCGCCTTCGCGTTCATCATGCCAACAAAATCGGTCTCGCTTCCCGCAACGTAGTCTGCTAGCGCGACGGCCGCGTCATTGCCGGAGGGAATCAGCAGGCCGTGGAGCAGGTCGAGGATGGTGAGGCGCTCGCCGGCGACCAGCCCCATGCGGCTGCCCTCCTGCGCGGCGGCGGCCTCAGTGACCGGCACGACGTCGGTGAGGGGGGCCTGGTCGATGGCGACGAGCGCGGTCATCAGCTTCGCGGTGGAGGCAGGCGGGCGCGGTTCGTCGGGCGCTTTCTCGAAGAGGGTCGCGCCGGTGGGCAGGTCGATGAGGAGCGCGGACGCCGCGGTGACGGTCGGCGCGCTGCGGCTGCTAATCAGCGCAGTGATGTGTTCGGGCGCGAGGCGAACGGGCGGATACGCGCCGTCGGTGATGACGGGCGGGCCGAAGCCGACGCAGAGCAGGAGGAGGGGCGCGAGGGCGAGCAGGAATACGAAGGCGCGGAGTTGAGCGGAGACACGGAGCGCGGAGGCGCGGAGACCAGCGCCGCGCGTTTGATCCGCGCCGATGTTTGCGCGATAATACGCAGTATCTAGCCTGACTTGTTTCGAGGTCATCGAATGCCCGTCTACGAATACCAGTGCCAACAGTGCGACAAGCGATTTGAGTTGTTGCGGCCGATGAGCCAGATGGATGCTCCGGCCGAGTGTCCCCGGTGCGCTGCGCCCCATGCGCGGCGCGCGATCTCGGTGTTTGCGGCGGTCAGCCGCGGCGCGGACGGCGGCTCGCGCATGATCGCCAGCAGCGCGCCGAGCGGTGGTTGCGGCGGGTGCGCTGGCGGCCACTGCGGCAGTTGCTCGCACTGACCGTCACGCAACCATTATATCATATTGGCATAATTGAGCCCGCATCGGTCGCTGTCCCCATCTTCGGCAGAGCCACCGCGAGCCTGGCTCACGTAAAAGAGGCATCCCATGCCCCAGCCCATCTACCACGACACGTTCACCACCCGCGCGTTCCCGAACATCCGCCACGGCTATATAGACGTGCTGCGCGAGGGTCAGCGCAAACGTTTCATCCACGGCCTTTTTGAGGTCGACGTGACTGATGTCCGCCGCCACTTGCGGGAGCGCAAGGCTCTGACCGGCGAGTCGATCTCGTTCACCGCCTTCGTGATCCACTGCCTGGGCCGGGCGGTCGACGAGCACAAGCTGATGCACGCCATGCGACAGGGGCGCAACCGGCTAGTCGTCTTTGATGAGGTGGACGTGAGCACCCAGATCGAGGTCGAGGAGGGCGATCACAAGCTTGTGAAACCGTACATCGTGCGCGCCGCCAATCGGAAGAGCGTGCGCGAGATCCACGACGAGGTGCGGGCCGCGCAGGCCGGCGATGACGAAGCGCAGGCGAGCCGCTATCAGACGATCCAGAAGTTTCTCTACCTGCCGCGGTTTATCCGCGCGATCGCCTGGCGGTTCGTGTCCGCTCGCCCTGCCGTCTTCAAGCGGCTGGGCGGGACGGTCGGCATGAGCGCTATCGGCATGTTCGCAGGCGGCGCGGGCTGGGGCATCCCCATCTCGTTCCCCACGCTCATGATCACGCTCGGCGGCATCGGCGAAAAGCCCGGCGTGGTTGACGGGCGCATCGAGGTGCGGGAGCACCTGAGCGTAACGGTTAGCGTCGACCACGACATCGTCGACGGCGCGCCCGCGACGCGTTTCTCGCGGCGGCTCAAGGAGTTGATCGAAGCGGGGTGCGGGCTGGAGTAGGACAGGACGCCCGGCCGCGGCAAGCGTGCGGGGCCGAGAGAACTGCCTGCCCGGCGTCGACATCAACGACTGATCGCGCAACAAGAAGGGCGCCGATGACGGCGCCCTTTGCGTTTCTGTGGAGCGGCGCGCCATTGCGCCGCTTTTTTGCGCGGCCTATTCGGCCGAGCGCACGATGATGTCGTACGTCTTGACGTTGTCCCCGCGTTCGCGTTCGCCCGGCAGTGGGGTCACTTCGACAAGCAGCTTGTAATGTTCGCGCAGCGGAAGCTCTGTGACCTGCGTGAAGCGGACGACGCGTAACTCGCGCGGGTTCAGTGACTTCACCGTAACCGTTTCGTTCGCAAGGTCGCCTGCCTTGGCGGGCGCATCAGGGTCGAAGAGGCGCGCGGTGACGCGCACGGACGGCTCCACAATCTGCCCCTGGTTCTCGATCGCCACCAGGAGCGTGACGCCCCCGGACGCAATCAATTGCCCGGCCTCGAGCGGCGGATCGAAGTCGATGCCCATGATCGCGACGCCGCGCTCATCCGGGGCCACTGTCGCCAGCACCGGAACAGCATTGCCGACCTCACCCGGTGCGGCAGGCTGGACGACCTCAATCAGCGGCTGGCAACCGAGCAAGACAGTGGAGACGAGTATGAGCAGTGAGACCAACGCGACGCGGCGCAAGAAGAGCGGGCCGGTCGCCCGAATGGCAGGCTGTAACATAGGCATTTCATGCTACTCGCAAGCGGCGCTTTTGTCAAAGCGGACGGAGTTCCAATTTTTACAGCGGAGTCCAGGTTCACTTTTATATCAAACGCAGGAACACTTGCGGAGATACGCGCAATCAGAACGAAAGGGGCGGACGGATGTCCGCCCCTTTGATACGTTATGCGAGCGGCTGAACCTGC